>JAISPX010000142.1 GCA_031274595.1 Prevotellaceae bacterium
TCGTTTTTTTCAAATGTCAAAAGCGGGGTGCGTGTAGCGGGATTTTCGTATGCTGCATAAGCGGCATCCCATGCCGTTTTAGCGGGCAGCAGTTCGTTGTCGAGCCATGAGGCATCCAAGCCCCATGCGGTTCTGTTTGTGTCGGCAGCGCTTGTAATGACCTGTTGCGTTACATTAAATTCACTGTCTTTGTAAGGAATTGTTTTTGCCATAATTTTTATTTTTAAAAATGAATAATTTAAATAATTTATTAATATAAAGATTTCAATTTTAGTATTAGAAACACAAATACGCGCTCCCGCTCGTTTCTTAACGAGTGGGTTATTGCTAAACGTTTGTAACGTTGGAAACGGCACAGCCACTTCCCACTCGTTAGGAAACGAGTGGGAGCATGGGTCAGCCGCACGAGCGGGAGCGACGGACACTCGAGTTGGAGTGACGGACACTCGAGTTGGAGTGACGGACACTTGAGTTGGAGAGACAGACACTCGAGTTGGAGTGACGGACACTCGAGTTGGAGTTACGGACACTCGAGTTGGAATGACAGACACTCGAGTTGGAGAGACGGACACTCGAGTTGGAATGACGGACACTCGAGTTGGAGTGACGGACACTCGAGTTGGAGAGACGGACACTCGAGTTGGAGTGACAGACACTCGAGTTGGAGTGACAGACACTCGAGTTGGAGTGACGGACACTCGAGTTGGAGTGACGGACACTCGAGTTGGAATGACAGACACTCGAGTTGGAATGACAGACACTCGAGAGGGAGCGTCAGGGACGCAAGCCTGATATGCAGGATATGTTAAAAAATAACGAAAGCCATCGTAAATTAAAGACGGCTTTGTATGTGTATAAAAAAATATTTGTTTGGTTATATTGGATTCAGAATATTTTAAGTTTGGAGTTTGGAAACTATTGGAATATAAAGAAATTTTATTTATCTTGACGCGCGTAAAAATGGGTCGCGCAATTGTGTGTGTGTGTGTGTGTGTGTGTGTGTGTGTGTGTTAACAAAATATTCGGAACTGCCAAATATTTCAGCAGTTTTTTTGTTAATATTTTCGCAGGTTTTTTTCATTATCGAACTAATCTTTTTCATATAACGGCGCAAAATTAAATAAAATTTCACAAAACAACAAAATTTTTTAATGGTTAATAGTAAATCGTAAATACAAAAATAGTAAATAAGAAATCTCGCCTTGCAAGGCGAAACAAATACTCAAAAAAACATTAAACATACTTTTATGGCTGTTTATTCCGATTGGCGCATTTTTATTCTTTATTTTGCTCTTTCAAAAAATCTGTCAATTTTTGGATTGCTTTGCTGCGATGCGATATTTTTGATTTTCCTTCGAGCGTCATTTGTGCAAATGAAACATCATATCCATCGGCTTTGAAAACAGAGTCGTATCCGAAGCCGAAATCGCCAATCGGCGAGCGAAGAATTTGTCCGTGTACCGTTCCTTCAAAAAGATATTCCCTGCCGTTAACAATCAACGCAATAATGCAACGAAATTTTGCCTGTCGGTTATCAATATCATGCATTTTGGCTAAAACTTTTTCGATATTTTTGAGTGAAGATTTTTCTTCGCCTGCATAACGCGCCGAAAAAACTCCGGGTTCTCCGTCAAGCGCATCAATTTCTAAACCTGTGTCGTCTGCAAAACATGATAATCCGAATTTTTTATACACAAATCTCGCTTTTTCAAGCGCATTACCTTCAAGCGTGTTTTGATTTTCGGGAATTTCTTCGGTAAAATTCAAATCGGCAAGACCGCACACATTGTACATTGTTTCAAGCAAATGCTGCACTTCTTCAACTTTATGTTTGTTGTTTGTCGCAAAAACAAGTTTTCTCATAATTCTTCACATTTCGGCAAAGATAATTATTTTTGCAGTATAAATAATGTTAATCAAAATCACAACTGCAAAGAAAATGGAATTAAAAAATAATAAATCAGCAAAATATGTTTCGGTAAATGAATATCCAGTGTACGAAGGCAATGATTTGGAATTAACATATTTGCCGCAATATTCAAAATTCAGAATCTGGTCGCCGATTGCAGATAGCGTAAAATTGCATATTTATGACGAAGGTTTTGGCGGCAAAGCGCTGAAAACATATATTATGCAGCCCGATAAACAAGGCGCATGGTTTTATAAAATAAATGGAGATTTAAAAGGTAAATTCTATACTTTTCAGGTAAAAATCGATGATAAATGGTTAGACGAAACTCCCGGAATTTGGGCAAAAGCAGCAGGAATTAACGGAAAAAGAGCAGCAATTATTGATTTTGCAGAAACAAATCCCGATAATTGGGAAAATGATAAAAAGCCCGAACTTAAAAATTTTAGCGATATTATAATTTATGAAACTCATATACGCGATTTTTCTGTTTCTCCAACATCGGGAATGAATAATAAAGGTAAATTTTTGGCATTTACCGAACTCGGCACAACATCTCCCGAAGGCAAAAAAACAGGAATCAACCATTTGAAGGAACTTGGCATTACACACTTACATCTGTTGCCTGTATTTGATTTTGCATCAATAGACGAAACAAAACTCGACGAAAATAAATACAACTGGGGTTACGACCCGCAAAATTACAATCTTCCCGAAGGCGGATATTCTACAAATCCTTACGACCCGAAAAATCGTATTCTGGAATTTAAAAAAATGATACAGGCTTTGCATGACAACGGCTTGCGAGTGGTGATGGATGTTGTTTTCAATCACACTTTTTTGAACGAAGACTCAAATTTTTATCTCACAGCACAAAAATATTTTTACAGATATAATGCAGATGGCTCGTGGAGCAATGCTTCGGGCTGTTTTAACGAAACGGCAAGCGAGCGACCAATGATGCGAAAATATATTGTTGAATCTGTAAAATATTGGGCGGCAGAATATCATATCGATGGCTTTCGTTTTGATTTAATGGGAATACATGATATAGAAACAATGAACGCCGTGCGCGCTGCGCTTGATAAAATTGACAGTTCGATTTTTATTTACGGCGAGGGCTGGACTGCCGATTCATCGCCTCTTGCCGAAGATTTGCGGGCAGTGAAACGTAATGCAAAACAGTTGAATAACATTGCCGTTTTTTGCGATGACATTCGGGATGCTTTGCGCGGAAACTGGTATAATCCGAAAATCGGCGGATTTATTGCCGGAATTGAAGGAAATGAAGAAAGCGTAAAACTCGGAATAACAGGCGCAATAAATCATCCGCAGATTGATTATTCAAAAGTCAAGCACACGCATCAGGCATACGCAAATGCGCCAACGCAAATAATCAACTATGTGTCGTGCCATGACGATTTATGTTTGATGGATAAAATTAAAGAAACAGCGCCGAAAGATGCAACGCATGAAGAACTTATCCGCTTTAACAAACTTGCGCAAACAGTAGTATTTACGGCGCAGGGAATACCTTTTATTTATTCGGGCGAAGAATTTTGCAGAGATAAAAAAGGCGTTCACAATACATTTAAATCGCCGGACGAAATCAATCAAATCAACTGGTCAAACAAAGCCGAATATATGGATGTTTTTAATTATTATAAAGAATTGATAAGCTTACGCAAAACGTATTCTGCATTTAGAATGAGCGCCGCATCAGATGTTCGAAAAAATCTTAAATTTATAAAAACAGAAAGAAATTTTATTGCATATTTAATTGATGGAAAAGCAAACAAAAACGTATGGGAAGATATTGTCGTGATATTAAACGGCAATCGCAACGCCATTGATTTTAAGTTGCTTGAAGGTCGCTGGAAAATACTTTGCCACGATGGGAAAATTGATTTAAATGGAATTTTAACAGTACAGGGATTGTTGAAAGTAGAAGCATCATCGGCAAGCATTTTGGTGAGAACATTAAAATGAAAAATGTTTTAAGATTCAATAAGTATATGTCATTCTTGTCTTTGCCCTTTCCTTCATACGTTCTTCTTTGGTTTTTATGCCAATTCCAATACCTCCGACTTTTTTTACATTTCCGGTTATTTCCTTAATCGACTTGCGAAGTAATTCAAGTCGCGCAGAATAAAACGAATTGATTTTTTCTTCCAAACTTTTTTCTTTGTTTATATCTACAAAAAGAGGCGATTTTCCGGTGAAATAAGCGCTTCGCACAAATAAGAGTTCGGTATTAAATTTTTGATTATTCAACGCATCTGTCAATTCCTGTTTTACGGAATCTTCGGTTGGTAAATAAAGGTTTTCGTGACTTATTGTAAGCCTTGATGGATAAAGACTTTTCGGCGTATTAAAACTATTGTTAATCGGAGATGTTGTTTTAAAATCAAACATAAATTTAACAGTGTCGGGCAAGGGCAATTCTTGTATTTCTGTTTGAGCCAAAATTATATCCGAAACAATAATCAAAACCAATATAATGACAAGTCGTTTCATTTAATTTTGCGATAAAAGTAATTAATTATTACATGTTATCAATACTTGCTTTATATTGTTTAACCCTGCGTAACAAAATTTACGAATATTGTTAATCGTAAATAGTCAGGTTGCTTCTATTGTAAATCATTAATCATTTTTCGTATCCGTCAGGATTTTGCGTTTGCCATCGCCATGTATCGCGACACATGTCGGCTAATGTTTTTTTTGCTTTCCAGTTCAATAATAATAAGGCTTTTGAAACATCTGCATAATATTCGGCAATATCGCCGGCGCGTCTGCTGACAATTTGATATGGAATCTTAATATTGTTTGTTTGCTCAAAAGTTTTCACTATATCCAGCACGCTGTATCCTGTTCCTGTTCCGAGATTTATTGCTTCTACTCCTTTGTGCTTTTCGGCGTATTCGAGAGCGGCAACGTGTCCTTTCGCCAAATCAACTACGTGAATATAATCGCGAACGCCTGTGCCATCTTTTGTCGGATAGTCGTTGCCGAATATTTTTAATTCTGCAAGTTTTCCAATCGCAACTTGCGAAATATACGGAAATAAATTATTTGGTATTCCGTTGGGATTTTCTCCTATTTTACCGCTTGGATGTGCGCCTACAGGATTGAAATATCGCAATAAAACAACCGAAAAATCAGAATTGACAGCAGCAACATCCGCAAGAATTTGTTCGATAAATAATTTTGTCCACGCATAAGGGCTTGAACAATGTCCTACATGCATGTTTTCAATATATGGAATATTGTTCATATTTCCATAAACTGTTGCCGATGAACTGAAAATAAATGTATGAACATTATGTTTTGCCATAATTTCAAGCAACGAGAGTGTTGAATCAATGTTGTTTCTGTAATATTTTACAGGAATCTGAACCGATTCGCCTACGGCTTTTAAGCCTGCAAAATGAATTACGGCATCTATCTTGTGTTTGCAAAAAACCTCGTCAAGCGCAGCAACATCGGCAACATCAATATTGTAGAAAGGAATTGTTTGCCCAATAATTTCATTCATGCGTTTTACTATTGAAGGATTGCTGTTTACAAAATTATCGGCAATCACAGCATTGTGTCCTGCTTCAATAAGTTCTATCGCCGTGTGTGAGCCAATATATCCTGCGCCGCCTGTGAGAAGAATATTCATTGTTTTTGTTTTTGCAAATTTACATGAATTTCCTGAAATAAAAAGGAATTGGTAATATTACAGAGATATTATGTTTGTAATTCCTATAAATAACATAATTAATGTACATATTTCTATATAAATTTACTAATTCCAAATAATTTTATATCAAAAAAAGGCTGCCTAAATTTTGGGCAGCCTCGTTTTTAAATAAAATTTAATTAAATAGAAAAGTAAAATCCAAATGACGATTGATTGCCACTAAAATCCACTTCAAAACCTTTACCATACTTGTTCCTTCCAATATTTTTCCCATCATTATACCCAACGAAACCTAAACTGGCAACAACACTCAATCTATTTGTCAAATCAATTGAAATACCGGGTCTAAGCCCCGCCTCAAAACCTTTCACATCAGAAAGTCCAAATTTAGCGCCACCATCAACAAAAGCACCTACAATTCCCTTTTTCAGGAATGTATAACGCAAATACGGACCAATTATAAATCCGTTTGATTTTGCTTTATTATTGCCAACTTTTGTGGTCAGATGTGTGTATCCGAAAGAACTTGCAAAAGCAAAATCTTTCGAAAATCTAAAACCTACTTCGGGAGCAACAGTAATAGCAGTAGTTCTTGTGTTCCCACTTTTTCCGGTTACATAGCCGGCTTGTCCTCCAATAAACCATTTGTAATCTTGTGCATTTGCACTGACTACGATTGCCATAATAAAAATGGCTGATAAAATAATTCTCTTCATAATCTTTTTTTATTAATCATATTTTATATAAACATGCAAATGTACTCAACAAATATTCTCACTTACGGCATTTATATATGGTTAACAAAAAAAGCAAATATTTAAGTATTCGCGCGCAAATACGAAAAATCGTTAATATTTATTTGATTTATTTTTGCTTTTGTTATTATTTTTGTTTTTGCAAATTATTAAAAAGCAATAAAAATAAACACATTTAACTTTTTGTTAATTATTATATGAAAATGTAATTTTTTTTTCTTATAGTTATTTTATTATTTAATAAAAAAACAGCAAAATATATAATAAAAATCACAAACTCAAAATCCATAAACTATATTATAAAACCCCAAAATATTTTTTCTGAAACACAAATAAAAAATCATAAAAGGAAGTAAAACAGGAATAAATAATTATTTTGAAATAATATAAATCTTAAAAATGTGCCATGTATAAACAATTAAATAATACGGATGGAGCATAATTTTGTCAAAATAATATGTGAATTATAAAAAACATTAAATTTTTGAACCGTATTTTAGAGTGTCATGTCTTGCTATAGGTTTACAGCAAAAAAGGACAAAAATATGACAAAAAAGGTAAGAAAATGTTATCGGTACAGGAGGCTGTCTTAAAAGGGATATTTTTCAAACACAAAGTTAGCAAAGAATTTTCACGAAGTTCACAAAGAGCATAATGCCAGCGATATAAATTTTGCGGCCTTTACGGTTTCTTGGCGTTTTTTGCGTTTAAATGGGCTTTTAAGACAGCCTCATAAAAATAAGGCATAACAAACACTTAAATATGTTTATGCTGTTGCAAATCGTTGACTCATTTCATAAACGGTTTCCGAAACATTTATAATATAGTCGCCGATTTTTTCCGCTTCGTTTATCAAATCAATATAAACAGTTCCCGATGAATATGAATATTTTCCGTTTTCGAGATTTAATATATGCTTATCCCGAAGTTGCGAACGTTTTACGTTTATATCTTTTTCGTATTCGTAAGCGTTGTGTATGCCGCTTAATTCGGAATATCCTTTGTCTATATTGTTGTTCATTACATCGAGCGCTTTTTGCACGATGTCGAACATGTCGTTCAAATCTTTAATCATTCTATCGTCAAATTCAACTTTATTTTCTTTCTTGCGTTTTAATGTTCGCGCGAAATTATAATTTGAATCGGCAATACTTTCTATTTCATCAATAATTTTATACATTCCCTGAACCTGATGAACGCCGATTTCGCTAAGGTCGCCTTCGGAAACTTTAGCAAGATAATTTGCTATTTCAACTTCAATTCTGTCGCTTATATCTTCATATTTTTCAATACGCGCAAATTGTTCATCAAACTTGTCGGGGTCTTTTCCATCAAACATTTCACGCACAAAAGCAAACATTCGCGTACAACGTTTGGCATAAAGACCTATTTCCAGTTTTGCCTGATGCAGCGACAATGCTGCCGTTGACATCATTCCGGTTGTAATATATTGTAGTCGGAAAATTTCCTCGCCGGTATTTTTTTGTTTTATAATTTTTATTACTGTTTTCACTATCAATTTTGTAAACCATACAAGAATTAAAGTGTTTGTAATATTAAATATTGAATGAAACAGTGAAAGCGCAACCGCTACCGCGCCTAAATCGGTAAACGGATTTCCTGCGCCTACCGAAGTGGAAACATACGCTACAAGATCTAAAAACGGATAATAAAATATCAAAACCCAAAGCACGCCGAACAGGTTGAAAACAGTATGCGCCAAAGCCGCTCGCCGCGCCGAAACATTGGCTACCATTGCCGCTATGTTTGCCGTAATGGTTGTTCCTATATTTTCGCCCAAGACCATTGCCGCCGCAATTTCAAACGAAATCCATCCGTTGGCGCACATTACCAATGTAAGCGCTACTGTTGCGCTTGACGATTGAATAATTACGGTGAGTACCGTGCCGACAGCAACAAAAAGCAAAACAGAAAATATTCCTCCGCTTGTGTAACTCTGCAAAAATGACAGAATTTCAGGATTGCTTCCTATGTCCGGAACATTTGCTTTCATAAACGATAATCCCATAAACAGCAAAGCAAAACTTATCAGCAATTCGCCTATTGTTTTCTTTTGTTTGCTTTTCATCATCATCAAAGGAGCGCCGAACGCTATTATAGGAAGAGCCAAAACCGCTATATCGGTTTTAAATCCGAGCAATGAAATAAGCCACGCCGTAGTTGTTGTTCCTATATTTGCGCCCATAATCACGCCTACGGATTGTGTAAGCGTCATTAATCCTGCATTTACAAAACTTACAACCATAACTGTCGTTGCGCCCGATGCCTGAATAACAGATGTTACCAATGTGCCTGTAAGTATGCGTTTAAGAGGAGTTGATGTCATTGAGGCTAAAATGTTACGCATTTTTTCGCCTGCAACTTTTTGAAGAGCATCGCTCATTTTTACCATTCCGTAGAGAAAAAGCCCGACAGAACCAATGATTTTTAGTATTGCAAATATTGCATCCATAGCAGATAAATTTAGACAACAAAGTTACATCTCTAAAAAAGACTGCCAAAAAAAAGTTATTAACAGAAAAATAAATATCGTCTTTTTTTCGCTGTTTTAAAACTTTTGTGTAAGTTCGCAAAAAAATAAATAAAATGAAACTGATTTCGTATAATCTAAATGGTATTCGTTCGGCTCTTTCAAAAGATTTAATAGGTTGGATTAAAAGTGAAATGCCCGATATATTTTGTATTCAGGAAACAAAAGCACAGCCCGACCAAACAGGTTCGGAATTATTCGAAGAGTTGGGATACAATTGTTACTGGCATTCTGCAATTCGTAGAGGATACAGCGGAACGGGAATTGTAAGCAAAATTAATTTCAGTAACGTAAGTTTTGGCATAGGAATTGAAAAATTTGACAACGAAGGAAGATTAATCCGCGCCGACTTTGACGACAAAACGCTTATCTGTTCTTATTTCCCGTCGGGAACTATGGGCGATATTAGGCAGGAATTTAAGATGGACTATTTGTATGCGTTCACAAAATACATCGAGAATTTACGAAAAGAGCGTCCCAACCTTATAATAACAGGCGATTTTAATATTTGCCACAAGCCTGTTGATATAAATAATCCCGAAAAACATGTAAACGTATCGGGATTTTTGCCCGAAGAGCGTCAATGGTTCAACGAATTTATTGATATCGGATTTGTTGATACTTTCCGCGAGTTTTGCAAAGATGGCGAACGTTACAGTTGGTGGAGTTATCGTTCGGGAGCGCGTCCGCGAAATCTCGGCTGGCGCATTGATTATTTTTTGGTTTCCGAAAGTTTGAAAGATAAACTTGTTGATGCCGATATTCTCGATACTATTGTTCATTCCGACCATTGCCCCGTGAAATTGGTAATATGAGCGACAGACTTGTGTTATAATATTAAATTGCTGTTATGAAATAGTTAATGGTTAATAGAGTAGTTCCGCGTGGACGGCAAGTGCATAACCGTAGGTGTCGCGAAGTACGAGCGCAAATTACGGATAAAAACATGCCTTTACTTGTCGCGCGGGATGCGGGCTATTCTTTGAAAAACCGATAATGCTCCGTGCGAAAACAGCAGATTTATTGTTTCCTGTGGTTGCGCTGTCGCTTCACAGTCGGTTAATAAATTCTCGCTTTTGCAATGCGAAACAAGTAGAGCATAATATTTGTACTCAAAAAATATTAAGCGTATTTTGATGATAATTAAATCCTGATTTATACCAAATCTTGTTTTTTACAAAACTCGGCGTAAAAAATAAAATCAGACAATAAAAACAGTCGATAAATAATTTGCGACATAGCCTTTTTACCTGTATATTAGTTGATAAAAACGCATTGTTCAAAAAGTGTTGGTAAAACTAATGTGTAAAATTTGAATAGTTACATCTTATAGTAGTAACTTCGTAACCAAATTTTCTTGTGAATTACGTTTAATAAAACAAAATATATACATATAAATTATGACGGCAAAACAAACAACTTTTTTGGAATTGGAACATCAAAATAATGAGCAATCCCAAGAAAACGGTAAGCAAATTTATACTTACGACGAGGCTCTGGAAGCAAGTATCGTATATTTTAACGGCGATGAACTTGCTGCTTCGGTATGGATTAACAAATATGCAATGAAAGATTCGTTTGGAAATATCTATGAGAAATCGCCCGAAGATATGCATCGCAGATTAGCTGCCGAATTTGAACGTATAGAAAAAAAATACAACAACCCTTTGACCTTTGACGAACTGTTTGATGTACTTAAAGATTTTAAACATATAATTCCACAAGGCGGACCGATGACAGGTATTGGAAATAATTATCAAATATCATCATTGTCGAATTGCTTTGTTATAGGACACAATAAAGCAGCCGACTCGTACGGCGGAATTTTACGGCTTGACGAAGAACAAGTTCAGCTCATGAAACGACGCGGCGGTGTAGGACACGATTTGTCGGATATTCGTCCCAAAGGAAGTCCTGTGATGAACAGCGCGTTGAACTCTACGGGAATAGTTCCCTTCATGGAACGTTATTCAAACTCGACACGCGAAGTTGCAATGGACGGACGGCGCGGAGCATTGATGTTAAGTCTGTCGATAAAACATCCGGATGTAGAACAATTTATTGATGCAAAAGTTGATGATTTGAAAGTTACGGGAGCAAATGTTTCGGTAAGAATTGACGATGAATTTATGCGTTGCGTCATAAACGGAACGCCATACACACAACAATATCCCGTAGATTCAAAAAAACCAAAATACAAGGTCGAAATAGATGCAAAAAAACTTTGGTCTAAAATAATTCACAATGCATGGCAAAGCGCTGAACCCGGCGTGCTGTTTTGGGATACGATAATTCGCGAGTCGGTGGCTGATTGCTATTCGGAACTTGGATATAAAACAGTGTCAACAAATCCTTGCGGCGAAATACCTTTGTGCCCTTACGACAGTTGCAGGCTGCTTGCGGTAAATCTTTACGGATATGTAGAAAATCCTTTTACCGATAAAGCAAAGTTCAATGAAACGCTTTTCAAAAAACACGTTGCTGTTGCCATGAAAATGATGGACGATTTGATTGATTTGGAACTCGAAAAAATAGACAGCATCATAGCAAAAATAAATAAAGATCCCGAAGAACGTGACGTAAAAAGAGTAGAACTCGAACTATGGGGAAAAATAAAAGATAAATGCATTCGCGGTCGCCGTACAGGTTTGGGAATTACAGCCGAAGGCGATATGCTTGCAGCGCTTGGTATTCAATACGGCACCGATGAAGCGATAGCATTTGCTACCGAAATTCAAAAAATATTAGCCATAGAAGCCTACAGAGCATCAACACAAATGGCAAAAGAACGCGGCGCATTTCCGATTTTCGATGCAAAACGCGAAGAAAATAATCCAATGATAAGTCGTATTCGCGAACAGGATTCGGATTTATATAATGAAATGGTAAAATCAGGACGCCGAAATATTTCGATGCTTACCATCGCTCCAACAGGAACGGTAAGTTTAATGACGCAAACAACATCGGGAATAGAACCTGTGTTTATGCCTTTCTACAAACGCCGCCGCAAAGTTAATCCGAACGATAAAAACGTGAAAATAGACTACTGTGATAAAAACGGCGATGCTTTTGAAGAATTTTATGTTTTTCATCACAAATTTCTCACATGGTGCGAAATCAACGGATATAAAATAGAAGAAATAAAAAATCTTCCCAAAGAAGAAATAGATGAAATAGTAAAAAAATCACCATACAATCAAGCCACAGCACAAGATATTGATTGGGTGAAAAAAGTAAAAATGCAAGGCGAAATGCAGAAATGGGTTGACCATTCAATAAGCGTTACCGTGAATTTGCCATCCGAAATTACCGAAGAAAAAGTTGCCGAAGTTTACAAAACCGCATGGGAATGCGGATGTAAAGGAATTACCGTTTATCGCGATGGCTCGCGTTCCGGAATTCTTGTTCCGGTAAACGATGGCAAAGAACCGATGAATCAAATGCCGGCAAAGCGCCCCATCTCTCTCGAAGCCGATGTAATTCGTTTCTCAAACGGAAAAGAACAATGGATTGCTTTTGTCGGATTATACGAAGGCAAACCTTACGAAATTTTTACAGGTATTGTTGATGAAGATGTTCGTCCTATTCCGCGTACCATAAGATTGGGACAAATCATAAAAGTGAAAACCGACAACGGTTCGCGTTATGACTTTCAATATATTGACAAATTCGGTTACACAAATACAATAGGCGGAATTTCGCACATGTTCAACAAAGAATTTTGGAATTATGCAAAACTTATTTCTGGCGTGTTGCGCAACGGAATGCCGATAGTGGATGTTGTGAATCTTGTTGCAGGATTAGAACTTGACAGCGAAACAATCAACACATGGAAAAACGGAGTTGAGCGAGCGCTTAAACGTTACATTCCAGACGGAACAAAAGCAAAGCAGGGTTTGACATGCAGCAAATGTGGCTCCGATTCGCTTGTTTATCAGGAAGGCTGCCCGACATGTAGTTCGTGCGGTTATTCAAAGTGCGGTTAATGAGGCAAAAAAACGGCTGATTTTCGCTTTCTTAACTACTGATTCTTACTAAGTCAAATTTGCATTAAAATTAATTTATTCCAAACAGCCACCAAAATACGTTTCTTGTTCCTATTAACCATTTTATCATTAAATCATTAACCATTTCTTAGTAGCGGTTTGGCATAACGCATAGGTTAGAGATGTTCTAACGCATGCGTGAGTTCGGAGTCATAAAGAGCGACTGATTAATAGTTTGTTTATAAGGTATTAGTGAATTTCAGATTAGTAATTTTAGTTTTCATTTTGTAAAATACTGTAATATAAACAAATTAAAAAAATACAAACAAAAAAGCGAAAATTGTTTTAATTCCTAATTAGTAGTGGTGCGTTAATTTTCGATATTTCATTGTAATTCATTTATGTACAATAAAATACAGATATTATTTTATTTTCAGGCTTGAATTTGAGGTAATTTTGCAGGAAAAAGCAAA
>JAISPX010000005.1 GCA_031274595.1 Prevotellaceae bacterium
AATCTCCGAAAAGCACGTGCTCTTCGAAAAAGCCAACGGCGGCGCCGAAGCGTTGATATACAATCGTGCCGACTGGACGGTAACCAAAGCAACCGAAATTACCTACGACGATATGTACAAGGAAGTCGAAAAAGCCAATGCGGACAAAGGCACCAAAATCCACGGCTACGAGAGTCTCGCGCAGGAAAATTTGCGGAAGTACCGTACCCAGCCGCGCGTCGAGCGGAAAAACGGTAAGGATTACCTCATGTTCCGAGATACGGAAGTCGGATATGCTGATGAAGTCATTTCTTTGAACACCGATTTTAATGCCGAAGGCCGTTGGTATTTTAAGGCTATAAGTGATGGTGTTTGGGGGGTTGTTTTTGTAAAAAAAGAAGATCCTACCAAGCTAAGGGTAAGTATTGGATTTAGTTACACAAAGATTGAAGATGCCAATAACGGATGGCAAATGCTCAACTGTTATTTGCCTGACGGAACGGTGGAATTGCTCTGGTATGGCGGGAGTACTCCCGAAGAGAAGAGCATTCCGGAAACGGAATGACGGCAGCAGTTGGTATGCAAAAGCAGCCTCTCTTAATTGAGGGGCTGCTTTTTTTGCTTTAAATAAGCCCACATGCTCCCACTCGTTTCCTAACGAGTGGGAAGTGGCATATAAAGGTCATAAAGTTATTTATCTTTTTATTTACGATTTACAATTATATCATTAAATCATTAACCATTTCTTAGTAGCGGTTTGGTATGGCGCTATCTACAACGGATATTCGTCAAATGCGTATAGAATAGTAGAAAGATAGCGTTCGCCTGTATCGGGCAATATTACGACAATATTTTTATTTTTATTTTCAGGCAGGTTAGCAATATTTGCCGCTACAAAAGCCGCTGCTCCCGAAGATATTCCTACAAGCAAACCTTCTGTTTTCGCCAACTCGCGACTTGTACGAATGGCGTCGTCATTGGAAACCGTAAATATTGTATCCACAACAGTGTTATCAAAAATTCGGGGAACAAATCCTGCGCCTATTCCCTGTATTTTGTGCGAACCTGACGTTCCGCCCGATAATACAGGCGAATCGCTTGGCTCGACTGCAACAATTTTCACCGAAGGATTTAGTTCTTTCAATCGCTTGCCTACGCCGCTTACTGTTCCGCCTGTTCCAACTCCGCTCACAAAAACATCCACTTTGCCATCCGTATCGTTCCAGATTTCTTCGGCTGTTGTTGCATAATGTATTTTCGGATTTGCGGGATTGTCGAATTGCTGAAGTATGACAGAATTAGGCGTTTCTTTCTGCACCAATTCCGCTTTTGCAATAGCGCCTTTCATGCCTTCCGTACCCGGAGTTAATATCAATGTTGCGCCAAGCGCTTTCAATAAATTACGCCGTTCAAGGCTCATAGTTTCAGGCATTGTAAGAATTAAATTATAGCCTTTGGCTGCCGAAACAAATGCAAGCCCAACGCCTGTATTTCCGCTTGTAGGTTCTATAATTGTTGCGCCGGCTTTTAAAATCCCCTGAGATTCGGCATCTTCAATCATTGACAATGCTATACGGTCTTTGACGCTGCCTGCAGGATTAAAATATTCGAGTTTGGCAATCAAATGCGCCTCGATAGATTTTGATTTTTTGAATGATTCCAGTTCAAGTAACGGAGTATTACCTATCAAATCGGTAAGTTTCTTTGAAATTTTTCCCATGATTATATAAATTTTAATTAATAATTTTACAAAAGTACTCCCTTTTGTTATGGTATGAAATAGCATATTTGTGGTATTTTTATGATTTTATTTTGATAAATAACACGATTGTGGTATTTTTGCATTTATTAAAATACAAAATGCGACCTTTTATAATAGCCGATAATCAATACATAACACGCAAAGGAATTGTTTCTTTACTTGACGATTTATCTGTTGCTTCGATAACGGTAACGGCTTCGTCGCACATGGAACTTATCAGTGAATTGGCTGCTTATCCCGATGCAGTAGTAATATTAGATTATGTTCTTTTTGATTTTTCCGATACTCAAATGATAAATCTGAAGCAAAAATATAAACAATCGCTGTGGATATTATTCTCGGAAAACTTATCACATAATTTTTTGCGCCAAATACTGTTATCGGGACAAAATTTTAGTGTGATAATGAAAAATGATAAAGAAAAAGATATAATCTCAGCATTGCAACATGCCGTTGCAAACGAAATATATTTATGCGACATAGCAACGCAAATACTTAATGATGACATTATTTCAAGCGATATTGATTATAAACTGACAACAAGCGAACGACAGGTTTTGCACGAAATTGCACTGGGGAAAACGACAAAGGAAATTGCTTTTGAACAAAATTTGAGTTTTCATACCATCAATGCTCATCGTAGAAATATCTTCCGCAAACTCGAAATAAACAATGTACACGATGCCATAAAATACGCTATTCGTGCAGGAATAATTGAACTGTCGGAATATTATATTTAGAGTTATAAAGTTATAAAGTTGTAAAGTTGTAAAGTTGTAAAGTTGAAAGAGATTTATGTGCTTTATCAAAACACCTTGCAAAAAGTAACGAAATAAAGCAGATTTGAAACATAAAAACATTTTTCTTTTTTCTTGATAAAAAAGAAACAAAAAATCAAGGATCAGGTTACTTCTCTTCGATCAGTTTCCTCCTCCTCACTCGGTAAAGCAAACAAGTTTGTTTTACACTCGTTTCTTTCGTCGGTTCTCGGCGACCCGCTAATGTCTCGACGGCTAACAAAATAATGTTTCGCCTGCGGCTCAACGGAATTTTGTTTTAACGCCGTCTTCGCCAAGCGGGTTACCTCGCCTGCGAAGCCTATGCCGATTTTGCCTGCTATTCAACATTCGTTCCTGTATTTTCCGCAACTTTTCAAAACAACAGATTTGCAGAAAAGTTATTAGAACGTTGAGCGGGTGGCGTTCCCACGAAGGATGAATGTAAATCGGAGCCACCGTATAGCGTCAGCCGCTCTTGACCTTTTGGTTACTTTTCTGTCAAGAGAAAAGTAACAAGAGAAAGAAATAAAATACGTTATGATATAAACAAAATTAATTTTACAATAATTTGACTTCGTAAGGAGGACTATTTAGTTTATAAAGTTGAAAGTGATTTGTCATCCCATACGCCACTGTTAAGACACCCTTAACAACATTGTCTGGACGGCTGGAGTATTTTTATATTCCAAGCCCATCGGTGAAAGCCGTAGTTGCTTTTTTCTGAACAACTCTCGAAAAGGGCGGCACACTGTAAACCTGCCAGATATTACCGCCAACAATAGAATCGTGTCCGATTGTGATTCTGCCTAAAATTGTTGCATTTGAATAAATTAT
Organism: Prevotellaceae bacterium; assembly: GCA_031274595.1. Taxonomy (GTDB): domain Bacteria; phylum Bacteroidota; class Bacteroidia; order Bacteroidales; family UBA932; genus JAIRKV01. Next base: position 3,355 of record JAISPX010000005.1, read on the forward strand.
AACATTATCTTCCAGTATCGGATGCCTTTGCTCGTTAACGGGCAATCCATCATGGTCTAATGTAAAACTTTTTGCGCCAAGCGTTACTCCCTGATAAAGTTTAACATTATTGCCTATAATACACGTTTCGCCAATGACAATTCCTGTTCCGTGATCAATGCTAAAATATTCGCCTATCTGCGCTCCGGGATGAATGTCTATGCCTGTTGCAGAATGTGCCAGTTCCGTAATTATGCGAGGCAATACAGGTACGTTCATTAGCAGCAGTTCGTGTGCAACTCGGTAATGTATCATTGCCTGAATTGCAGGATAACAAAATATTACTTCGCCATAACTTTTTGCAGCGGGGTCGTTATCGTAAACGGCTTTTACATCCGTAGCCAGTAATCGTTTTATTTTGGGCAATTTATCTATAAATGCAATTGTGGTTTTTTCTGATATTCCTTTAATATCGGCAACAGTTCCGTCAAAAAAAACGAAACTTCTACAAATTTGCTCGTTAAGCAGTAAATATAATTTTTCTATATAAGCGTTTATATCCAATTCCAACTTATGCGAATCTTCAATATTTTTTTCATCGCCAAAAAAGCCAGGAAAGAGAATTGACTTCAAAAGCAATACTATTTCTTTTATCATATCAACATTCGGTAATGATTTTGTCGCTTTTGGAATAAAATCATATTCCTTTACATTATCAGACATCAACAAACTTGCAGTTTTTTTAATTGTATCCATCGTTTTAATTAGTTATAAAGTTGAAAGTTTATAAAGTTTATTAACCATTATATCATTAACCATTATTTTTCATTTTTCACTCTTCATTTTATCATTAACTACTGTGTTCTGCTTTGGTAAAACTGCAACAGTTTATCAAGATTTTGGGCATCCAGACGCCGCGCCAATATTTTTTTGTCTTTATCCAGCAAATAAATCTGCGGAGTTGTAACCGTGTTGAATGTATTGTAAATATTTCCAGTGCGGTAAGGGTCCCAAACATTAATCCAGTCCAACTTATGCTTTTCAATAAAATCCCTCCATTTTTTTTCGTCGGTCTGAACGTACACAGCATAAACTTCCAAGCCCAGCGCATCTTTATATTTGTCGTAAGCGGCTTTTATGTGCGGCGTTTCTTCTTTGCAATGTCCGCAGTCGGTATCGTAAAAAAACAGGACAATATAATTTGCCGTAAGTCCGTGTATTGATTCGTAGCGTTTGCCATCGGGCGTTGGCAGCAATAAATCGGGAGACGTTTTTCCTATCAGTGTGGGTTTGTTTTTTAGTATAAAATCAGACAGTTCTTTATTAAACTTTTCGGATTCCCATGTAACCTTAGGCGTGAGATAATAATTTTCGCCTAAATGGATAACAATTTCTTCGTGTCCCATGACTGTTGACTTATAATAAAAATTGAACGTATGCGAAAGCAGGTATCTGTATATTCGCGAGCCTGCCTGCATGCGGTTCATTATTTTGTCAACACATGGAATTATTGAGTCGGGGTCTTTGAAAATCAAAATATTTTTAAGATAATAATCGAAAATATCCGATTCAAAAAATGGTGTCCGCAATATTCGTTCGTCCGAAAAGTCTATGTTATCAAAAAAGTGTTCTTTGTTGAACAGATAATAATTCATTGCAATTTTGCGTTCTCTGTCGGGTTCGTCGGCGGGCAAGTCAAAGTTAGGTTCTTCAAGAGGTTTGAGAGCATTTACAACTGTTGCTATAAATTTGCCTTTATATTCATTCGCCAGACTGTCGGAAAAAGCAATAAGCGGGCGATTAAAATTCATTAATTGCGTGCGTATTTGCTTTTGTTCTGTGCTGTCGTCGGCGCTTGCTCTAAGTTTTTCCATCAGGTTGTTGTATTTTTCCTGATGTTTGTTGCGATAATCTACATAAGCCAGCATTGCCGTGTTTTCGGGCGAGTTTACAAATTCGATTTTTGAATAATCATCTTTATTTGTGATTATGCCGAAGTTATCGTTGCCATCGGCTGAAACCAGAAAATCAAAAAGGGCAGTTTCGCCCATAGCGAGAAAATACATTCCGCCTTCCAGCGCTCTTGGTTTTGAGAACGAGCCTTTGCCGTTTTTCATGATGGCAGTATCAACGGCATATTTTGTCGCTCCTCCGTGTACAGCCAATAATAGTGTTGTGTCGGCAAGTCCGTTTATTGTTACATCTATTTTGTACGATTGCGCTTGAACCTGATTTGCAGCGCAGATTAGTAATATTGTTACAAATATCTTTTTCATTAGTCTGTATATTTATTTCTATTTATTTATACTTGATGCTGTTCGCGAAGCAAATCGTTCACAGTTTTTACGGGATTGAATGTTTCTATCGGAACTTCAACAAAAATTGTATTCCAGTTGCTCATTGCTCCGTTCCAAAGTCCGGGCAGTTCCTGAACTTTAAGCGTTTTTCCTGCTCTGCTTTTTTCGGAAATAAAACCTGTGGAATTATCGCGAAAATCAATAAGATTAAATTTTTCGTCTTTGTAATTTTTAATCCAGCAAACCAAATCCACAGGATTAAAATGAGTGGATGATGCAAGTATTTCCATTGCATTTTTATCGTTTTTGTCAATTTGAGAACTTTCAAGAATTTGCAGCGATGTTGTGCCGTCGCTTTCGTTTATCAAAAACGGACCTCCGCCGGGTTCGCCTTCGTTTTTGACCATTCCGCAAACTCTGATTGGGCGATTTAACTTTGCAAGCAACAGTTCTCTGGTTACATTTTCAGGAAAACCAACACAAATTTTTTTGCCGAAAAACTCAACAATTTCATTGATTTTATCAGCGCCGTTGTCGGTTTGCAGGCAGTTTATATAATTATATATTTTTTCTTTGCAGTCAATCAAAACGCCTGTGATTATCTTTTTCCAGCGTATGGTTTCGGCAAGTTTTGTTTCGGGAACAACATTGTCAATGTTCTTTATAAAAATAATATCGCTGTCAATTTCGTTAAGATTTTCGAGCAGAGCGCCGTGTCCGCCGGGGTAAAAAAGCAATGAGCCATCGGCGTTGCGAAAAGGCAGATTATCTTCGGTAACAGCGATTGTATCGGTAGTTTTCTTTTGTGTCGAAAAATTTATTCTGTATTTGATTTTGTATTTATCGTTATAAGATTCGACAGTTTCGTTGAGCAATTTTTCAAACAGAGCAACGTGTTCCGTTGATACGGTAAAGTGCAGGTTTGCAGTATTTGTTTTTGTTTCTTGCGAGTATGCCGCCGCTTCAACCAAATGTTCTTCAAACGGAGTGCGTTTGAAATTTGCATATTTGTGAAAAAGCAAAACGCCTTTTGGGAGATTTCCATAGTTCAAGCCTTTTGACGTAAGCAGCGATTCCAGAATTTGCTTATTTGACGATATTTCGTATTTGCTTAATTCATCATGAAACGCAAACTTTGAGATGTTTTCAAAGAAATACTTTGCGCCGTAATTTTTATTATTCACAGCATCAATATCTGCGCCTGTTTCAAGCATTTCTTTCGCTTCAAACAATGATTTAAACATTCGTGAAGCGGCTCCCGAAGCAGGAACAAATTTCATTTTGCCGCCATCGAATTTTTCATAGATATTTTCAAATTTCCTTTGTTCATCAGCCGAAAGTCTCAACACGCCCTGTTCAACGCTTGCCGCAGATTTTATTTTCAGAAAAGGAAATCCTGTTTCAAATCTTGCCAATTGTTCCTGAACGGTTTCTTTGTTGATACCTGTTTCTTTCAGTTGTTGTAAGTCGTTTTTATTTAGCATAATTTATATTTTCAAATTTATTTTAATCGGTTATCAAATTAAAATTTAGCAAATTTAATATCTTTTTTTGTTCTTTGTTTACATTTCCTGCAAAAATTTTATAGGCGGCAAATTCGCGCCGCAGATGATAATTGCCGCGCAGAGTTTCAAAATTATGCGGATTTTGCCTCAACAAATTGTCATCACACATTATGTCGTAAGCGCATTTTACAATGTCTTGCAAAACGCTTTCCGCAGATTTATTTTTGCAATCTACAATAATTTCTTGCTCAATTTCGGGTAGATTTGCAACCTGAAATTTATCCAAACCAAGATTAAAAAACTTTGAAACGGCGCGTACAGCCATTGTTGTTGCTGCCGCTTTTCCTTCAAGCGAATATCCTGCAATATGAGGAGTTGCAATATCGACAAGCGAAAGCAGATTTTTGTCTATTTTCGGTTCGTTTTCCCAAACGTCTATAACCGTAAAGTCAATTTTCTTGTTGATTATTGCCGATTTCAGCGCATTGGTTTCAACAATCTCGCCTCGCGAAGTATTTATAAGGATTTTTGCCTTTAACTTTGAAAACATTTTTGCATCGAAAAGATGATGAGTTTTGTATTCTCCGTTAATATTAAGCGGAACATGCAGCGTAACAATATCAGACATTTCGGCAATTTCGTCTATATCGACAAAGGATGTGTTTTTTTCTTTTTTCTTGCGAGGAGCATCGCAAAGCAAAACGTTCAGTCCCAAAATGCGGCATATATTTTCAACTTTTGTGCCGACATTTCCTGCTCCGATAATTCCTATCGTTGTTTTGTCAAAATTCAGATTACATTTTTGCGAAACATGTAAAAGCGCAGTCAGCACATATTGCGCGACTGCCAACGAATTGCAACCTGCCGCATTTGTCCACGAAATATTATTGCGCCGACAAAAATCGGCGTCAACGTGGTCGAATCCTATCGTTGCCGAAGCAATTAATTTCACGCTTGTGCCTTCAAGCAATTTTGCGTTGCAAACAGTTCTTGTTCTGACTACAAGCGCATCGGCATCAAGTAAATCGCCGCGTGAAATTTCTGCTCCCGCCTTGTAAACAACATCTGCAAACGGCTCAAAAACACCGCTTATAAAAGGAATTTTATTATCGACAACTATTTTCATTAAATCGTTTTAAAATATGCGCAAAGTTATAATTTATCGTTGATATATGAAAGTTAAGGTATTTGTGCCTTTTGATAAAGTTATTAGTACATTAAATTAACGCTTCTCACCGAGCGAGGGAAGCCAATTCCTTCGAGCGAGGGTTTTATATCTTCCCAATAAAAAACAGGAAAGAAATAAAGAACAATACAAACACTTTACAAACTCTATGAACTGTCAACACAACTTCTCAAAAATCTTCTTAAAACTCACTTCGTCGCCGATTATTTTGCTTATTTCCGAAATATCCACACGTTGCTGTTCCATTGTGTCGCGATTGCGAATAGTTACGGTGTTGTCGTTTAATGTTTGGTGGTCAACGGTTATGCAAAACGGTGTGCCTATTGCATCCTGACGGCGATAACGCTTGCCGATACTGTCTTTTTCGTCGTATTGGCAATAAAAATCGTATTTCAGGTTATTCAATATTTCACGCGCTTTTTCGGGAAGTCCATCTTTTTTGAGCAAAGGCAATACGGCAAGTTTCACGGGAGCAAGCACGGGCGGAATGTGAAGTACTACGCGCTCTTCGCCATCGGCTAATTTTTCTTCGCAATATGCCGCCGACAAAATCAAAAGCATCATACGGTCAACGCCTATTGATGTTTCAATCACATAAGGAACATAACTTTCGCCTGTCTCCGAATCGAAATACTGAAGTTTTTTGCCCGAAAATTTCTGATGGCTTCCAAGATCAAAATCGGTACGCGAGTGTATTCCTTCCACTTCTTTGAAGCCGAACGGAAAATTAAATTCTATATCTGTTGCGGCATTGGCGTAATGCGCAAGTTTTTCGTGGTCGTGAAAACGATATTTGTCATCTCCCAAACCGAGCGATTTATGCCAATTCATACGGGTTTGTTTCCACAGGTCAAACCATTTAAGTTCTTCGCCGGGACGTACAAAAAACTGCATTTCCATCTGTTCAAACTCGCGCATGCGGAAAATAAACTGCCGCGCTACAATTTCGTTGCGAAAGGCTTTTCCTATTTGCGCAATTCCAAACGGTATTTTCATTCGTCCTGTTTTTTGAACATTCAGGAAATTCACAAAAATACCCTGAGCCGTTTCGGGGCGAAGATAAATTGTATTTGCACCTTCGGCAGTAGAACCCATTTGCAAAGAAAACATAAGATTAAACTGCCGCACGTCAGTCCAGTTGCGAGTTCCGGAAATGGGGCAAACAATTTCGCAGTCGAGTATTAATTGTTTAAGCGCAGTCAAATCATTATTATTGAGAGCCTCATTCATGCGATGTTTTATTTCATCAATCTTGTTTTTGTATCTTAATATATTGGGATTTGTTTCTCTGAATTTGGCTTCGTCAAAATTATCGGCAAATTTCTTTCTGCCTTTTTCAATTTCCTTTTCTATTTTTTCTTCGATTTTCGATATGTGGTCTTCAAGTAAGACATCGGCGCGATAACGTTTTTTCGAGTCTTTGTTATCAATCAGCGGGTCGTTGAAAGCGCCAACATGTCCCGATGCTTCCCAAATGCGCGGGTGCATAAAAATTGCAGAATCAATGCCAACAATATTGTCATTGAGCCTGACCATTGCTTCCCACCAGTATTTTTTGATATTATTTTTCAGTTCTGCGCCCAGCTGACCGTAATCATACACGGCGCTTAAACCGTCATAAATTTCGCTTGATTGAAAAATAAAGCCGTATTCTTTTGAGTGAGCAATAAGTTTTTTGAATAAGTCGTCTTGTGTCATTTTTATATATTTATGTTATTTTTATCATAATGATTTGAGGCGCAAAAGTACAAATAAAAGTTGAAAATAAAAACTCCGTTCGGCGTACTGACTGCTTCATCTTTCAAGTTTGCAGTAACGTTGCAAAATGTTTTTCTGTCAAACCTCAACAAGCGATTAATTTCCTTGTCGTTGCCAACAAATCAAATGTTTTCGGTGAGTTTCTGAACTAATCTGAAATTATACAGAAATTCTTTTGCAAACACTCGAATTACCGTATATGCAGGTATCGCAACAAGCATTCCCAATATTCCTGCAATATTTCCTGCGATAAGCAGAACTATAAAATTTTCGAGCGGATGCGATTTTACGCTGTTTGAATAAATCAATGGTTGCAAAACAATATTGTCAACAAGTTGCACTACTATGAATATCATAATTATGGGCGCAACTATACTCAGGTTGCCTGTTGCAATAAAACTTGCATCGGTGGCTAATGATACAATCACTGTAAGAATACCGCCTGCAAGAGGTCCTACGTAAGGAATAACATTAAGAATTCCTGCCGACAAAGCAATAACTATTGCCGTAGAAAATCTTAAACCTCCGAAAAGCGTCAAACCCACAGCCAGCATAATTATTACGCATGTTATTTCTATAAGCATTCCTATAAAATATCTCATCAACAAAATATTTATTGATTTCAGAATTCGGGCAATATTTTCTTCGTATTTTCTGGGAAATAAAACTGTTATACCCGTGAGAAGAAGATTATCTTCTTTAAGAAAGAAAAATGTGATAAAGAATACGCAAAATATGGCTATCATAAAATTTATAAGCATGTTGGCAACAGAGCCGAAAATATTGCCAACACTCGAAAAACTGAAATATGATGTTAAATTTTCGGCAAGAAACTGATTGAACGAGAAATGGTCTGCGCCGGGAATTAACTTGTTGATTTGTTCTTCAAGCCCGTCTAATGGCTTGCTGATTTGCTCTACAAGTTGTGAAATATTTACTGTTGAAAGTTCTTGTAACTGCGAACTTATAAGAGGAATAAAAGTATATAAAAGCGTAAATATTGCGACAAAGATTGTCGTCAGGCTTAACGCTGCGCTAAGCCAGTGCGGACAAGAATATTTGCCTAATTTCAGTTTGTCGAAAAAAATAACTATCGGGCGACCTACAACCGAAAGAACTGCTGCTATCAATATGTAAATTATAATATTGCTAAAATACCACGCAATAAAAAGTACAGTGGCAACAATTGCAATAATGATAATATATCTGGCAAGTTTATTCACTTTTATATTTTTTCAATTATATATTTATTAGAAATTTATTTTTACAAAAATCTATGGAGAGTTTTGAATGAGTCATCATTTTAAAGTTTAATCATTTTCTCAATGAACGCTTTAGCAGTTTGTTGATTGATCGTGTTATGATTTGGATTTTCAATTAGTTTGTGAATTGTTTTTCCTTCAAATTGTGCTACACCTCTTGAATTTCTTCCTGCCCAATGTTGTTGAGTTATAGTACTATTGATTAAATCTTCCTGATATACAGAAACTAACGTTTTATTTACAATTTTCGTTGAATCAATGCCAATAAAGTAAAACATTAAAACACTTTTGTCTCTACTCATAAATTCCAAAAACTTATCAATATTGTACGCTTTTGGATTCGAATTGAGAAGCATTATTTTCGTTTTAATATCTGTTGCTGTATTGTAATTTTCAAAATCTTTCAAATAGTCGCCAAGTGTATTTTTAGTTTGATAATAAGGCATCTGACTATATTCTGTAGTAATCTCTTCGGTAAGTTTTTTCTTTAACTCCTCATCTTCTCCTGCAATTAAATACTCAATAATTCTACCTCGAATATTTACGTTTTCAATGTGGCTTGCAACAAGAATTAGATCTTTATACTTTTCTAGTTTTGAGTCAAGTTCAGATTTTAAAGTGTTGTAATCTTTTGTTTTTGAAAAATTATCCGCTCTTTCAATGGATTTAAAAATAAGTTGTTCTGTATTCTTATCAACAACAAATTTTGTTCCAGTTGGATCAATGTTGTTAGTAGATTCAACAAGTCGTTCAAGATTACCTTCAAAACCTATTTCACAGTGATAAGCAAATAATTTTGTGATATTATTTGCATTATTTTGAAGTCCATTAAATTCCCGCAAAATATCAGAACCGTTAAAACTTCCTTTTATGTTATTCGCTCGCAATTCTTGTGAACTATGACTTATTTTCTTCAAAAATGTTGAATTTGCAAGAAATATTTTGTTTTCTTGTGGCGTAACTAAACATACAAGAAATGGAATATGATCATACTTTTGCAAATTTGACAAAGAAAGAACTGTGTTTGAGAAACTATTAGTTTTACTTGACGAAAAGCGTACTGCAAAGGTGTTGCAATAATAAACCTTTCTATCTAATATAAAATTAAATTCTGCTGTTATTTTACTAATCAAACTGCTTTTATTGCCTGTTTTATGAGCAGTTATGAATTTTATGAATTCTTCTAATGTCGGATTTTTCATACTTTTTAGTTATTTGTAGTTGCAAATAAATCAATCGCAACGCTTGTTTGTTTTACTTTTGTTTTATTTCCGCACATCTGCAAATTTGCAGTGTTTCGTTCCCAAAAAACACCATCAGAATAACCCTGAATTGTTTTATCTGCTTCAGCCATTTGTAAGCGTTTTTCTGCCCAACAACAATATTCGTGGTTCAGTTCTATTCCACAATATTTTCTGCCAAGTTTTTTTGCAACAACAGAAGTTGTGCCACTACCAAGAAATGGGTCAAAAACAAATCCATTTTCTGGACAAGAAGACAAAATCAGTTTCGCAATTAGTTTTTCTGGTTTTTGGGTGGGATGGTCTGTATTTTCTGGCATTGACCAGTATGGAATACTTATATCGTCCCAGAAATTGGACGGATAAGTTAATCGGAAATTTCCATCTTCTGTTTCTTCCCAATCTTTTGGTTTCCCGTTTTCTCTATATGGTGCGAGGACTTTTCTTTTCTGTTTAACTGCCTCAACATCAAAATAATAATCTTTGGGATCTTTGACGCCAAACCAAACGTCTTCCATTCCATTTTTCCAATTACTCAACGCTCCTCGCCCTTTTTCACGTTGCCAAGTAATGCGATTTAACACAGTTAAATTTTCATTCATAACTTGTTGCAATGCCGAAGTGCATTTCCAGTCACCACAAAGATATAAAGAACCATTTGGTTTCAAAAAAGAAACAACTTTGGGAAACCAAGACCGCAAATAGTCAAGATAATTATCTTCCGAAGATGACTTAAAAGTAAAACCGTTAAAATCCTTTGTGAGATTATACGGCGGGTCAATTATTATCAAATCTGCAAATGATTTAGGCATATAATCTAATACTTCAAACAAATCATTGTTGATTGTTTTGCCTATAATTTCGGATACCTGAATAGTTTTCTTGTTTTTCAAATTAAGAAATTTTTCAGACAAAGTAACACATTCTTCAGGTGTTACCGTAATTGTTTTATTTCTACCTGCTCTTGTTTTTTCTTCTACCATATTGTATTTTAATTTAATTTCTAATTTTTTTTGTCTATATTTAAAGTCCATTCCTATCAACATATACCAAATATTTTTTTCAGCAAATGCGCATTAACAAACGACTTGTTTTCGATATATATGCCAGATAAATTGTTTTCATTTCAATTTTAAATCTTAACTTAGTCGCGCTAAAACTGTTTGCGTAGATTTTACTTTTTGTCCGACTTTTACCTCAACTTTTGCATCAAGCGGAATAAAAATATCCATACGCGAGCCAAATTTTATAAATCCGAGTTTTTGATTTTGCTCAACTTCTTTTCCTATCATTTCTTCGGCATAACACACTATGCGGCGTGCAAGCACTCCTGCAATCTGGCAAAAAACTATTTTTCCTTTCGGAGTATTAACTGCAATTGTTGTGCGTTCGTTTTCGTAAGATGCTTTTGGATACCATGCTATAAAATGTTTCCCGTGATGATGTTTGCAATATTCAACCGTACCGCCGACAGGGTAATTGTTGGCGTGAACATTAATCAACGACATGAATATCGAAATTTGCAACCGCCGTTCGTTAAGATATTCATCTTCATCAACTTCTTCGCAGATTACGATTTTTCCATCGGCAGGCGCAAAGATAATGCTGTCGTCCTTAGTGTACGACCGTTCCGGGTCTCTAAAAAACCATGCAATAATTAATAAAAGCGCAAGAGAAATTGCCGTAAAAATATATATGGCAATACTTTTAGTTAAAAAGCAGAGTACAGCATTGACCACAAAAACCAAAAATGCAATGCAAACAACACTTAAACCTTCTTTGTGAATTTTCTTTGTCATATAGTAAATTTAAAAATCGTATTTTAGTAATAAAGAAATATAAGAGAAAAATATAGGAAACGCAAAAAATGCAGAGTCAAATCTGTCGAGTATTCCTCCGTGTCCGGGCATAATTTTCCCAGAATCTTTTACTCCTGCGCTGCGTTTTAGCATTGATTCAATCAAATCGCCGAATGTGCCTAAAACGGATGTAATTATTGCTATTATTATCCAGTGATAAAATTGCTCCTTATGAAGCATGAATTTTGAAACCAAAATACTCGCAATCATTGCCGTTACTACGCCTCCGATAAAACCTTCCCATGTTTTTTTTGGTGATATTCGCGGAAAAAGTTTGTGTTTTCCATGTTGTCCGAATAACATTCCAAAACAATAGGCGCCGACATCATTTGCCCAAATAAGTATAAAAAAAACTAAGAGAACAATGTATCTATCAATGCCAATCAAGAGCATTAATGAAGCAGGGAAAATAATATAAAAAATAGGGATAATAATTAGAGCAACATTTTTACTTGGTTTTTTAAATGATATGTAAAGATTAATGATAGGCTTAATTATTATCATAAGCGATATCAAGGCTATCGGTATTATATACGACCACATATGGCTTGGACGAAAATTTCCCAGAGAAATCATTGACGTAAAGATAATACTTATTAAACCAAAGCTAATGGTGAGTGCTTTTTTTATGTAATTTTCTTTCTGATAAAACATATTAAAAACTTCAAACATGCCTATAATCATAATAGTGCCGAAAAGTAAAAAAAGCAAATAAGGATCATGTTTATTATTCCATAAAATACATCCAGTCATTATTGCAAGAAACAATATTCCGCTTAATGTTCTAACGATTAGGTTTTTCATGTTATACTATTTTGTTGTCAGTATTTGTAAATCCAAGTTCTTCGAGCCTTGCCATCGATTTTCGTTTTCCAAGAATTTTTTCCAAATCTTCGGAAAAAATAACTTCTTTTTCGAGCAATAATTCCGCAACCTGTTTCAAGCCTTCATTGTATTCGGTAAGAATTTTTTTTGCCATGCGATATGCATCATCAATTATTCTCTTTGCTTCGGTATCCAAAAGTTCGGCTGTTTTTTCGCTGTATGGTTTACCAAACATCATATCTTGTCCCGCAGAGTCGTAATAACTCATATTTCCGATTTTTTCGCTCATCCCGAAATATGCAACCATTGCGTATGCCATTTTTGTAATTTTTTCCAAATCGCTTATTGCGCCTGTTGAGATTTTCCCGAAAGTAAGTTCTTCGCTTGCGCGTCCGCCAAGCGCCGCAGCCATTTCGTCCATCATTTGTTCTGTTGTCGTGATTTGGCGTTCTTCGGGCAAATACCACGCTGCTCCAAGCGAGCGTCCGCGCGGAATTATGGTAACTTTAAGCAACGGACTTGCATGTTCGAGCAACCAACTCACTGTTGCATGTCCTGCTTCGTGATAAGCGATAGTTCGTTTTTCTTCTTTTGATATTATTTTGCTTTTCTTTTCAAGTCCTGCGATTATTCTGTCGATAGCATCAAGAAAATCCTGACGGTCAACGGATTTTTTGTTTTTACGCGCTGCAATTAAAGCGGCTTCGTTGCAAACATTTGCAATATCTGCGCCCGAAAATCCGGGCGTTTGTTTTGCCAGAAAACTTATGTCCAAACCATCCGCAAGTTTGATTTCGCGAAGATGCACATGGAAAATTTCCTGACGTTCTTTAAGTTCAGGTAAATCGACATGGATTTGTCGGTCAAAACGTCCTGCACGCATAAGCGCTTTGTCGAGAATATCGGCGCGATTGGTTGCTGCAAGTATAATAACTCCGCTGTTTGTTCCAAATCCATCCATTTCGGTAAGCAATTGGTTGAGCGTATTTTCGCGTTCATCATTCGACGACCAGCCTACATTTTTTCCGCGAGCGCGTCCAACGGCATCAATCTCGTCGATAAAAACAATGCACGGGGCTTTTTCTTTTGCCTGCTTAAACAAATCGCGTACACGCGATGCGCCTACGCCGACAAACATTTCAACAAAGTCGCTTCCCGACATTGAGAAAAAAGGAACATTTGCTTCGCCTGCAACGGCTTTGGCGAGTAAAGTTTTTCCTGTTCCCGGAGGTCCTACGAGCAAAGCGCCTTTGGGAATTTTACCTCCCAATGCCGTATATTTTGCGGGATTTTTGAGAAAATCAACAATTTCTTTTATTTCGACTTTTGCTTCTTCCAATCCTGCTACATCGTTGAATGTTATTCGTTTTCCTGCCGAATTTTTATCAAATAATTGCGCTTTGGATTTTCCTACGCTGAATATTCCGCCTCCGCCGCTACCACCGGCGCCTTTGGTTACTCCGCGCATTATAAACATCCAAAATACAATTATAAGCAATATCGGAATAGTCCACGACAGGATTCCTCCCCAAATGTCCGATTCTTCGTTGTATATAGGTTCTACGCGATTTTCTTCTGCAATATTTTCTTGTGCATCTTTGAATTTATCATCGGCTTTCCATTCTCTGTCTATATTAAAATACAATTGAGGCGCAGTAACTCTTCGTTTTCCAAATTCTTCCTTGTATGCATCTATGCCTCGCTCATTAAGATATATATCTACGCGATTACGATTTGTAATAACTTCGGCTTTTTCAACGTAACCTTTTGTAAGAATTTCGCGAACTTCGCGCCATTGGGTTTCTTTTGAACCTGCGCTATCCGAAAAAAGATAAAATGCCAGCAATACTGCAAATGTTATAACCCAACCCCAGTAAGGATTGAATTTTTTAAATGTGTTATTCTTTTTTGTTTCGTTCATAATAAGATATTTCTATTCTGTATATTGTGTTAATTCGGCATCCGACCATAATTCTTCAAGTCTGTAAAAATTGCGTTGTTCGGTCTGAAAAATATGAATCATTATATCGCCATAATCCAAAATAATCCAAAAGGCATTTTCAATACCGTTTCGTCTCCATACTTTCTCGTTGAGATTTTCCAACACTTTGTCTTCGATATTATCCGAAATTGCCGCTACCTGCGTATGCGAATTAGCGCTGCATATAACAAAATATTTGCAAATCGAATTTTTTAATTCGGAAAGATTAAGACTAACGATATTTTCAGCCTTTTTTTCATGCATAGCATCAACAACAACATTCAACAAATCTGATGTGTTATCGGTATTTTTAGATTTTCTAATGACTTTTTTACCCATTTAATAAATTAAAATTTTCCACAAAAGTAAGATATTTTTTTAGAATTCTGATATAACCTTTATCTTTGTGCATAATTAAAATAAATTTGAATATGATTGCAGTAAAGAAATTAGGAGAACAAATAGGTTGCAAAACATTATGGTACAGCGAAACAGAATCTACAAACGATTTGGCTAACGAAGCAATTCGCAATAAGGATGAAAATGGAACTGTTTTTGTTGCCGATATTCAAACAAAAGGTCGTGGACAGCGCAACAATGCATGGGAAAGCGAACCGTTTAAAAATCTCACTTTTTCGTTTATTATTTATCCCGATTTTTTGAAAGCGGAAGAACAGTTTTTGTTGTCGAAAGCCATTTCTGTCGCCGTTGTTAATTTTTTGAAAGAATGTGGATTAACTGCAAAAATAAAATGGCCCAATGATATTTATGTCGGCGATAAAAAAATTACAGGAATCCTTATAGAACACAATATTATCGGAAACAATATCGCATCGTCAATTGTCGGCGTTGGATTGAATGTGAACCAGAAAAAATTTCTGTCGAATGCGCCAAATCCTACATCTGTTTTGATTGAACTCGAACGCGAAAAAGAACTTGACCGCGAAAAATCGTTGAAAAGATTACTGTTTTTATTTGAGAAACGCTACAAAGCGCTTGCCGTACGCGATTTTGAAAACCTTGAAAAAGATTATTTCGAACATCTTTACCGCAACGATGGTTTTTACCGATACATCAGCAATGAAACCGAATTTTGGGCAAAAATAACAGGAATAAGTAATGTCGGCGAATTATTGCTTGAAACCAAAGATGGCGAACAACGAAAATTCGGTTTCAAAGAAATTGCATTTGTGATTTGAACTTATTTTCCCTGTTGGGATGAAATTCCACCTTGTTCGTATTATATGGTTGTATTCCATAACTTTACATTTCAAATCTCTAATTTATTTTTTTCTTTCCCGACAGCCGTAAATTTCTACACCGATAGCCGTAAATTTCTTCTTCGGTAGAAATTTTTTTCTACGCCGATAGAAATAAATTTTCTCTTCGATAGAATTTTTTTTCTTCCCTTATGAAAATTTTGCTCCATAAGGATAGAAATTTATTGGCTCTTATACTCGGCATTTATTTTTTGCAATCAAAAATTTATATCTGACTGTATGTCGTATTTTGTGCGCATCTGATTTTATACTGCGCAAAGCATATTCATGCGTGCAAACATATCCGAAAATATTCGGGAAGGTACAAGTATTATATTGTTAAATTTATTATTAATAAAATTTTGCGTAAATTTGCGGCTTAATTAAAAAACACAAAATATGTTTATAGACAATTCAATCAATTACAAAGTTGCAGATATTAATCTTGCAGATTGGGGACGTAAAGAAATAGAAATTGCAGAAAAAGAAATGCCAGGATTGATGGCAATCCGCAAAAAATATTCATTGCAAAAACCATTAAAAGGCGCTCGAATTATGGGTTCGCTGCACATGACAATTCAAACAGCCGTGCTTATTGAAACTCTCGTGGAACTTGGCGCAGAGGTGCGTTGGTGCAGTTGTAATATTTTTTCAACACAAGATCACGCAGCGGCAGCTATTGCGGCGGCAGGAATTCCCGTATTTGCGTGGAAAGGCGAATCGCTTGAAGATTATTGGTGGTGCACGGCAATGGCATTGAGTTTTCCTGATCATCAAAGCGTAAATCTGATTGTTGACGACGGAGGCGATGCAACTTTGCTTGTACACAAAGGTTTTGATGCAGAAATAAATGCAGCGATATTGGATATTCCGGCAAACAGTTACGAAGAAGAAGTTATAAATAAAACTCTTAAATACATTTTAAGCGAAGATTCCTACAAATGGCATCGCGCAGTGAAAGAATGGAAAGGAGTATCGGAAGAAACCACAACAGGCGTACATCGTTTATATCAAATGAAAGAAGCAGGCAAATTATTGGTTCCTGCAATTAACGTCAACGATTCGGTTACAAAAAGTAAATTTGATAATTTATACGGATGCCGTGAATCGCTTGCCGATGGAATTAAGCGGGCAACAGATGTTATGATAGCGGGAAAAGTTGTTTTGGTTTGCGGATACGGAGATGTCGGCAAAGGATGCGCACGTTCTATGCGCGCTTACGGCGCACGAGTGATTGTTACCGAAATCGACCCTATTTGCGCGTTGCAGGCTGCAATGGAAGGATTTGAAGTAAAAACCGTTGAGCAAACTCTCGATGAAGCAAACATTTATGTTACGGCAACAGGAAATTGCGATATTATTACATACGAACATTTGAAAAAGATGAAAGACCAGTCAATTGTATGCAATATCGGACATTTCGACAATGAAATTCAGGTGCAGCAACTTGAAAATGATAAATCTGTAAAGAAAACCCAAATAAAACCGCAGGTAGATAAATATACTTTTCCAGATGGACATTCGGTTTTTCTGTTGGCAGAAGGACGTTTGGTAAATCTTGGATGCGCAACGGGACATCCATCGTTTGTTATGAGTAATTCATTTACAAATCAAACGCTTGCGCAAATAGAATTATGGACAAAAAATTTGGATATTGATGTTTATCGCCTTCCGAAAGAATTAGATGAAGAAGTAGCGCGTTTACATCTTCAGCAACTTGGAGTTCAGCTTACAACTTTGTCGCAAAAGCAGGCAGACTATATCGGAGTGGCAGTTGACGGACCGTTTAAAGCAGAACATTATAGATATTAAATTTTCCCCAATTAAAACAGATTGCGTTAAATAAAGTTAAAATGATAATGCTTTTGCATCATTTTCACCTTTTTTTGCATCAATATAGCAGACGCAGGAAATAAGAATGAAAAAATATAATCACATATTAAACACTAAACGATTGTTATTAATAACGATAACAATGTTTTTGTTTTGTATTTCGTGTGTAGATGACAAATTTGATTCTAATATTGCAGCAACAGAAGATGTTATTATTGCAAATGAAATGGAAATAACCTTGAAAGCAATAGGGATTATTCATAAAGAAGTAGAAGCAATATCGGCGAAAATAGAAATCGGGCAAGCAATAGGCGTTTCAATAAATGAAGAAAACAACGGCTGGGAATATACTTTTAATACGGATTTATTGTCGGGAAAAGTTGTTGTTGAAACTCCGGAGCAAAACACAAACAGCAACAAAATGAAAATTGTTGACTGTTCCAAATTAAAAATTCATTATTACGATGATATTTGGTTGAGGTTATTCGGTTCTTTTATTACAGAAAATATTGCAGCAACCCAGATAAATACAAAACATAACATTACCGTATCTGATTTCGGACATAATAATGTTAATTCGGCAATGATTCCGGATGTTACAATAAATTTCGATAATGTTGTTACTTATGATTTCGCTTCTTCGCAAATAATATTCTCAGGTTCAGGTAATGGACATAATCAGTCATCAGGTAATTATAGCCAATCAATTACCGAAAGTATTAAAATAGTTGTATCTTCATTTAAGATTGTTGATGGTAAAATTACGATTGTTTTGGATAAATCGGGAGAAAGATTTCCGATAGAAATAGAATATTCGGAATTGGGACGAACAGTGAAATATAAAGGTAACACGCAAACGACTTATTATAATAATTAATAAATATAAAATAATGTATAATTTAAAAATAAATAAAAAAATGAAAAAAAGTATTTTAGCCGTAGTTTTGGCTATTGCCTCATTAGGCATAACTTCGTGTAATAAAGATGTTGAACCGATAGTATATCCGGATGAATGTGTTTTAACTGTTGAGATTGCCGATTTGATGACAAACGGATTATTTAATGTTTTCTCTTATGTGGAATACACATCGGCAAAAATTGCTAACGGAGAAACTTTACCTGCATCAATTACAGTTAATAGAGATGATAATGACAGTATCGTGAGTTGGTCATCTAATTTTAACGATGAAACCGGATATCTTAGAGGCGAAATAAAAGTTGATGTTAACGGTTCGCTTCTTGCTAATGGTACAATTAAAACTGTTGATTGCTCGAAAATAATACTAAATGTGGGCAATACTCTTAAATTTTTCGATACAATTAGGATAACAAATCTTCCTGCATCGGGAGATCAAATATTTCGTACGGTAACAACCAACCAGTTCGGTTGGGGCAAAACAACAAACGATGTATCTTTAAATGCTAATTATGAATTTAAATATAAACTTAATCCATCGAAAAATATTAGCGAATGTATAATCAGCGGAAGTGCAACCGGAAATCATTTTTATTATGGCGGTTTTTTACAAGATATATCAACAGCATTGAATGTTGGCGGATATTGTTATTTCACAGAAGGTGCAATGACTATTTACACTAATCCCTTGCCTGAAATAGAAATAGCCTCAATAATAGAAGCCACTTTCACAGCACAAGGTATATATGGCACATACAATGGAATAACATTTACATATCCATAAAATCTAAATAAGTACCCCCAAATTCTCCATAACTCCAGAATCCCGATATGCTTTACGGCTGTCGGGATTTTGATTTTTATTACATTCTTGTCATCGGAGTAACATCGTATCCGCAAGTTTGATTATTCAGATATTTGAAATATCCTGTTATTGCAATCATTGCCGCGTTATCGGTTGTAAATTTGAGCGGCGGAAGATATATATTCCATCCTTTGCGTTTTCCTTCATCTGTAAGCGCATTGCGCAAACCCGAATTTGCCGAAACGCCGCCGGATATTGCAATTTCTTCTATTCCTGTTTGTTTTGACGCTTTTATAAGGTTTTTCAATAAAATTTGTATAATTGTATGTTGTAGCGATGCGCATAAGTCGGCTTTATTTTCTTCAATAAAATCAGGATTTTCGGCAATTTTGTCGCGAAGGAAATACAAAAAAGAAGTTTTCAATCCGCTGAAACTGTAATCCAGCCCGCCAACAACAGGACGCGCAAATTCAAATACATTAGCATTTCCTTCTTTTGCAAGTTTATCAATAACAGGACCTCCGGGATAAGGCAATCCCATAACTTTTGCACATTTGTCAAAGGCTTCGCCTGCAGCATCATCAATAGTTTTACCTATAATTTCAAAATTCAGATAGTCTTTTACAACAACCAATTGCGTATGTCCGCCCGAAACAAGAAGACACAAAAAAGGAAATCGCGGATGAGGATTTTTTTTATCTTTTTCATCTAAAAAATGAGCAAGAATATGACCTTGCAAATGATTTACCTCAACCATTGGCACATTAATGGATTTTGCAAAACCTTTTGCAAACGAAACGCCAACAAGCAACGAACCCATAAGTCCCGGACCGCGAGTAAAAGCAATTGCCGAAATTTCACTTTTTTTGATGTTTGCCGTTTTAATTGCCATCGACACAACCGGAATAATATTTTGCTGATGCGCACGCGAAGCAAGTTCAGGAATTACGCCTCCGTAAAACTCATGAACAGATTGATTTGCAATAACGTTAGACAACAAAACTCCATCTTTTATTACTGCTGCCGATGTGTCGTCGCAAGACGATTCTATACCAAGTATAATAGCCATAGTTTTCAAAAATTATGCAAAAATGCTAAATATTTGTTGATATTTCATTTTTTTTCGTTTTTTTTGTACTTTGTATTCATAAAAATATTGTTGAAAACGCTAAAAGGAATATTGCAAGTATTGTTATTGTTGGCAATTTTATTGCCTGCAACAGCGTATTTTATGCTTAAACTTCCGCCAATTCAAACTTATGTTATACAGAAAATTACAAATGAAATATCAAAAATAACAAAAACGAAAGTAAGTATAAAATCGGTAAACTACAAATTTTTTAAAAGTTTGCTTTTAGATGATTTGTATATTGAAGATACGCAAGGAGATACGCTTGTAAATATAGGCGAAGTAGAAGTAAATCTTGCAAATATTTGGTTTACTGGAAAAGAAATAAATTTTAGTTCGGTTACGTTTACCAATGGACAATTTAATTTAATCACAACTAACGACACGCTTAATCTTGATAAATTATTATCGCGATTGTCGAGTAGCGATGCAAGCGGCGATACCGTAAAAAGCGAAGGTTATTCGATATCGACAAAACAATTTCAATTGAAAAATTTTAGATTTTCGCTGCAAAATCGAGATGATACTGAAGAAGCGATACCTTCGCAGATTAATTTTTCGGATTTAAGAGTTGACAGCATAAATCTTACGGCAAACAATATAAAAATAGTTTCGGATACAATATTTTTTGATATTTCGGATTTCGGATTTCGTGAAAAATCAGGATTTCATATTATTGCGCTCACAACAGGAAAAAAATCTTATGTGTGTTCGCACAGGGCTTATTTGCCGAATCTCTCTATAATTGACGATTATACAAATTTGAAGTTCGATTATTATGCGATGAATTTTCCAAACGGCAGTGATGATATAGATGATTATCTTAATAAAGTTAGGATGGAAGCCAATATTGTCGGCGGATATCTGTCTTTTAAAACAATAGGTTTTTTTGCTCATGATTTGGCAAGCAGCGGTATTATTGTTTTTCCTCAAGGCAAGGTTGACGGAGCGGTTGCCGATATGCATACCGAAAATTTTAACATAACAAGCGCAACAGGTTTCACAACTATAAAAGGAAATTTTGCGTTTGCAGGATTGCCTGATATTGATAAAACTGTGTTTAATTGCAATAATTTAGATATTTGCACAAATGTAAATGATATAAATGCAGTGTTCAAACAAATCACGCACACACAGGAAACTGTATTAGGCGAGGAGTTTAATTCTTTCAAAAATATTGATTTTTCTGGCGGATTATCAGGATTTTATAATAATTTCCTGATGACAGGTTTGCTCAGTACAAATCTTGGGATAATAGAAACCAATACAAAATTTGATTTTTCCATGCCTCAAAACGATTTTGAAATTATAGGCAATTTGATATTAAAAGATTTCGATTTGGGAAAACTCACGGGAATTGAAGATGTCAAAAACGTATCTTTGAATATTGATATAAGATGTGTGCAACCCACAAACAAAGAGTTTAACCTGTATGCGGAAGGTAAAATTTCGGATTTCTTTTTTAGTGATTATAACTATAATGATATTGTTGTTGCTGGGACTTTATACAACAAGGCTTTTGACGGAAAAATTACATGCAATGATAAGAACTTAAAATTTGATTTTATTGGTCGTATTGATATGAACAAAACAAAATTTGATGATTATCGGTTCAACTTTACATCAAATATAACTTATGCCGATTTATATAAATTAAATTTAAAAACCGATGATACTACATCTATATTTTCGGGAAAAATTGCCGCCGATTTGCGTGGCAAAAACATAAATTTTAACGGAAATATAAAACTGCAAAATGCAAAATATAAAAATTCCCGAAATATTACGGATATAGGAAATATACAATTAACGGCAACGCAAACCGATAATAATAATAAAATATCACTGCAATCATCATATTTTGATGCGTTATATAAAGGAAATCTGAGCATTGAAGATTTTATATCGGATGCTGAACACATAATTTCAGTGTATATTCCCAATATCTACGATGATGCAAGTTATAGTAAAAACGCAAATTACGAACTCAATATTACAACAAAAAAAATGCAGAACTTTCTGCAAATTATAAATCCCGAACTTTTTATTGCGGAAAATACTCTTGTAAATCTCAAAATAAACGGAAATAAAGCAAATCTGAGTTTCAAATCAGATTTTATTGGTTTTGGCGAAACCATGTTTAAAAACATTAATCTGACAGGAAATACAGATTCAACGTTCATATTTGATGCAAGTTGCAGCGAAACGAGTATCGAAGGTTTAAATTTCAAGAACTTGATTATGAACGGAAGTGTTAATAATAATAAAATATCAAGCAAAATAAAATACGATAACAAAACCGACAACGCTAACAAAGGAAATATAGATATAGAAACGCAAATATTGAAAGATAATGATGGGAAAATTTTTTACGGTTTTATAATAAATCCATCGCAAATAACAATAAACAATACGGCTTGGAATTTTGCATTAGACAGCATGAAAATCAAGAAAGATTATTTTGAAGTTTCAAAATTTGAAGCAATAAGCGGGATACAAAAAATTTGGATAAACGGAGCATATTCGTCTATACCAAACAACTTTATGCGATTTGAATTGACAAACTTTGACATAGCAAATTTCAATCCTGTATTTGAAACCGAAGGTTATAAATTCAAAGGAAATATTTTCGGCAGTGCGAGAATTACCAATATCGGCGGAAACACAATGTTTTTTTCTGATATAAAAACAACCGATATTTGGGCAAATGATTGGTTATTGGGAAAAATATCAGTGTCAAGCCGTTGGGAAGAAGAAACAAAAAGTATAGAATTTTTATCGGACATTATAAAAGATAAAAGAGAGAAACTTAATCTTCGTGGTTTTTACACGCCAAGTAAGGATTATTATGATTTGACTTTTACTGCAAAAGAATTTGAACTGAAAATCGCTGAAGCCCTTATAGCAGACGAATTGAACGAAATAAAAGGAAATTTATCGGGAACTCTGAATTTGAAAGGAGTAGGAGGGAAATTAAATTTGCTTGGAAATGCAACTCTTGACAGCGTCGGATTTACTGTTGACTTTTTGAGAACTCGTTATTTGATTTCATCTCCGGTAATTTTTGAAGAAAATAAAATTAAAATGCAAAATGCAACATTATATGACACACAAAATAACAGTGGGCGATTGAATTTTGCGATAAATCATAAAAATCTGAGAGATTTTGTATTTGACATAAGTGTTAATGCCGATAAATTAATGGGATTGAATACAACTAAAAACGACAATGATGAATTTTATGGAAACGCATATATTTCAGGGCTTGTACGAATGAACGGAAAATTGGATGATTTAAGTTTCAATATCAACGTCAGACCTGAAAAGAACACAAAAATTGTTATCCCGATTAACTCTGCAAGCATATCGGAAAAAACGCTTCTGACTTTTGAAAACAATATTTCTGTCGGCGAATTGGACGATATGGAAAAATTCATCGCTCAGATTAAAAATAAAAAAGAAGCAAATACAACACAATCCGACCTTAATATATCTCTCACAATTACAATGAATAGAAATGCCGAAGTTCAAATTGTACTCGATGAAAATTCAGGAGATGCAATAACAGGAACAGGTTCGGGAGTATTGCAAATGAGCATAAATCCGCGTGAGGAAAAATTTAAATTGTACGGAAATTATATTATCGAAAACGGAAATTTTAAATGGACGCTTCCCATGTTGAATTTTTTATCGAAAGAATTTTCAATAAGCAACGGCAGCCAAATAAATTTCAACGGCGATATGAGCAATACGAAAATAGATATTACCGCCGATTATGTGCGACCGTTGCGTTTGTCGTTGCGTAATCTTTTATCAGATACAACTATCAGTAATACAAAATATCCAGTCGTGTGCAAAGTGCAACTTACCGACAATATTTCCAATTTCAAAATAAAGCCGATTATAGATATTCAAAATATAGATACTGACACAAAAGCGCGTGCACAGTCAATGTTAAATACCGATGAAAAGTTATGGAAACAATTTTCGTTTTTACTTGCATTCGGGAATTTTATTCCCGAAGAACAAATGGGAGATGCCATCAGCAGCGCAAGCATAACGTCAAATCTTTCGGAAATTTTATCAAATCAATTGAGCGCATGGCTTGCTACGCTTAAAGTTCCTGTTAATCTCGGCGTTGATATTCGCACAGGAAATGCCTCAACCGATACCGAATTTGATGCTCGTGCATCACTTATACTTTTTGACGACAGAATTGAAGTTAGCGGAAATATCGGCAGTGCGCCGCGTACATCTACAAGCGATATTGCCGGAGATTTTGATATTGATATAAAATTAAATGCTCCGGGAAGTTTGAAATTCAAAGCGTTCAGCCATTCTACAGATGAATATACAGATGATACCGAAACAAGCCGACAAGGCGGAAGAATTTCATATCAAGGCGGATTTAATACATGGAACGAACTGTTGAATTCAATATTTCGTCCTAAACGTTCACGCGAACGCAGAGAACGATTCCGACAGAGACAAACTCATATTCAGGACTCGATAAATGCCGCTCCTCAAAACACAAATGAATTTGAAATCAAATTGAATGCGACAGATACAATTCCTGCAAAAGAATAAGAACAATATAATTTAACAAGATGCATAGAACAAGTTGAATTTTGCCAGAGATAAAATATTAAGCATCAGAATTAACTATCTGCGTCTGAACCATTTTATGCGGCGGCGAAGTTTGCGTAATGGTCCGATGTAGCGTTCGAGTTTTTCGCTGTATATATCGCTTATTTTTATTAAAATTCCTGTTTCTTCAACATCGCCGAAACCCGGATTTATTGCTGTTCCGAATACTTTCATCGATGGCGAAAGTTTCATGTATGAATTAATAAGCGGAGGAATATGTTCGCCGTTTTCGCGAATTTTCTTTATCAGATTTTTGTAATCTTCCTTATAATTTTTACCTGTAAAAATCTGTTCCATTTCATCATTGCGGGCGTAAGTCAGCAAAGGGTGAATAGGCAAAACCAATTCTTCGTTATCGTGGAAATATTTGCGCAGAAAATAAAGCAAAAAATTACGTGCTGCAGTATTGTACGAAACATACATTGTAACTTTCCCGAAAAAATAATTTATTTCAGGATATTTTACAACCAAAGCGCCAAGTCCATCCCACAAATTATCAAGCGCATAAATGTTGTTTTGATATTTAGGTTGCACAAACGAACGTCCGAGTTCAATAGTTTTAGGCATATACTCGTCGATAAATTTCTGGGTAAAAATAAAAAGTTCGGCAGTTGCAAGTTCGTCTATACGATTACTTTCGCACAAAATGTAACGATATCCGCCGACAATTTCCCTGTCGCGAGGATTCCAGACAATCAATTGTTTATAAGGATTTTCCTGAATGTCAAATTCATCTATGTCAAGACTTTTTCCTGTGCCGCCGCCTGCTGTGCGGAACGATAATTCTCGCAAACGACCTATTTCGTTCATCGTATTGGGCGAATCCTGATATGTTACAACATATAATTTATTTCCGCCATTGTTTGTGTCGCGCACATACTTGTCCAAAGTAAGTTCTGTTTCGATTATACTTCTATCGACAGGTGCAATTATAGGTTCCATACGCTTTTTATTTTATTGTTTTTATTATTTTCATTTATTTTCTATTTTGTTCGCCGAGCGAATATGCTTTTTGTCGCACAAAATTTATCCATTCCGCATGCGATTTGGTTTTGTCGAATGTATGATATTTTATCGGTTCTCCAAAAACGAGTTCAAAATTACTGTTTTTTTGTTTAAAAAACTCATCCGACAGATAAAACATTTCAACATTTGTTTTTATTCCTAATTTCTTTCGGATATTGGACAAGCGATAAAAAAAGTTTGAATTTTTCCCTGAAAAATAAACAGGTACAATGTCGCGCTGATATTGTACGGCTTTGCCGATTATATTTTTTTTCCACTCCAAATCAACTATTTTTCCTTTTATTTTACGCGAACATAAACCGGCAGGAAAATACAAGATTTGCGAATCAGAACTGTAAGCATCTGTTGTTTGCTTGGTGTAATCGCTTGATTGTCTGCCATGTTTGTTTACAGGAACAAAAACAGGTTCAAGCGGTTTAAGATTCATCAAAATATCATTTACAATGAATTTTACATTATTTTCAAAATGTTTTCCTATTGCGCTCATCAGTACAAGTCCATCCAGTGCGCCAAGCGGATGATTTGATGCAAAAATAAAACGTGAATCTCGCGAATTATCAATAGCATCAAGACCTTTGGCTGTGTACGATATGTTTAATTCGCCGAGCGTTGCATTTACAAAATCTATACCTTTGCAATGTCCGTATTTCGATAAAATATTGTTCACATCGTCTTCGTGAACAATTCGTTTGATGTAACGTATTACAAATTTCGGCAATATTTTAGCCAAAAACGGACTTTTAGATTTTATAATTTTTCCTATGTCAACAAGCAGTTGTTCGTTTTCCATGATTTAGTGATAAAACAATCACGCAAAATTAATGTATTTTTTACAAAATTAAATAAAACATGTTTATAATAGTTCTTAAATTATATATGGCTACAATAGAATCGCCTGATAATTATCAATTTGTAAATATATTAAAATATAAATACAAAATAAATTATTAAAGTTATCTTTAAAATCATACAAATTTTGAAGATGCTTTTATAACAAAAAATTTAAAACTCTAAATTATTTCGTACCTTTGCAAACTTGGCAATCATTAATTAAACGGTCATATTAAAACAAGCAAACTTGGAAAATAATACAAATATCTGTGATTGAAATTGAACAGATAAATATTATAGAAATGGAAGAAACACAAAATATATTAAACGAAATTGCCCACAGTGATTACAAATACGGATTTACTACCGATATTGAGCAGGAATTTATTCCAAAAGGATTAAACGAAGATATTATACATTTGATTTCGCAGAAGAAAAATGAACCGAAATGGCTGCTTGATTTCCGTTTAAATGCTTATCAGTATTGGCTTACTATGAAAATGCCGCAGTGGGCTCATCTCGAAATTCCCGAAATAAACTATCAGGATATTATTTATTATGCAGCACCGAAGGCAAAGCCGAAACTCGAAAGTATGGATGACGTTGACCCTGAATTGCGTGAAACTTTTGAAAAACTCGGAATTCCTATTGATGAGCAAAAAGTGCTTGCCGGAGTTAGCGGTTATGCTGTTGATGCTGTCATGGACAGCGTTTCGGTGAAAACTACTTTTCGCGAAACACTGGCTGAAAAAGGAATTATATTTTGTTCGTTCAGTGAAGCCGTGCGTGATTATCCCGACCTTATAAAAAAATATCTCGGAACAGTTGTTCCTTATACCGATAATTTTTTTGCCGCTTTAAATTCGGCGGTATTTAGCGATGGTTCGTTTTGCTTTATTCCGAAAGGCGTGCGCTGTCCGATGGAATTATCAACATATTTTCGTATAAACGCTGCAAATACGGGACAATTTGAACGAACGCTGATTGTTGCCGACGAAGCAAGTTATGTTTCATATCTTGAAGGTTGTACGGCTCCGCAACGAGACGAAAATCAACTGCATGCGGCAATTGTTGAAATTGTGATTATGAAAGATGCGGAAGTAAAATATTCGACAGTGCAAAATTGGTATCCGGGAGATAAAAACGGCAAAGGAGGAATTTATAACTTTGTAACCAAACGAGGAATTTGTAAAGGCGACAGAGCCAAACTTTCATGGACACAAGTGGAAACAGGTTCGGCAATTACTTGGAAATATCCGAGTACAATTCTCAAAGGCGACAATTCGAGCGCAGAATTTTATTCAGTGGCAGTTACCAATAATTTTCAGCAAGCCGACACAGGCACAAAAATGATTCACATCGGACGAAATACCAAAAGCCGAATTGTGTCGAAGGGAATATCGGCAGGACACAGTCAAAATTCGTATCGCGGACTTGTAAAAGTGTTGAAAACTGCCGAAAATGCGCGAAATTTTTCACAATGCGACAGTTTGTTGCTTGGCGGAAACTGCGGCGCACATACGTATCCGTATGTAAATATCGAAAATAAAAACGCAGTTGTGGAACACGAAGCCACTACATCAAAAATCGGCGAAGATCAACTTTTTTATTGCAATCAGCGCGGATTAAATACCGAAGATGCCGTAAGCCTTATTATAAACGGTTATGCAAAAGAAGTTTTGAACAAATTGCCGATGGAATTTGCTGTTGAGGCTCAAAAATTATTACAAATATCACTCGAAGGAAGCGTGGGATAAAATGTAGAATTTATAATTAAAAAATTAAGAAATGATTAATGATAAATACAACGCCGTCATACCGTGCTTGACACGGTATCTCCTGAAAAATCGCATGTGATAATTAGGAGATTGCGGGTCAAGCCCGCAATGACAATCGCTTTTTTGAGGCTTTTAAGACAGCCTCGACGAACA
>JAISPX010000032.1 GCA_031274595.1 Prevotellaceae bacterium
CGCAGCCTGCGGACAGTGAACAACCACCCCGCCCTTCGGGCACCCCTCCTGAGGAGGGGAATTATCTGCCGTCATTGCGGGCTTGACGAACAGGGGAATGAAAAATGAAAAATAATGGTTAATGATAAATAGTAAATCGTAAATAACAAAATAGTAAATATTAAACCACTTTCAACTTTATAACTAAAAAAAAATCCCATTAAGGATTTTTTTATTAACCATTAGATAGAGATTTCTTCTTTGATTATCTCCATTCCTCGTGTTATTGCCTGTTCGTTCATTGGTATTAAATGATGATGGCGTTCGGGCAATGATTTTTTCAATCCTTCAATTACGTTATCCATTTTTACAATGGGTTTTATTTTTAAGAATCCGCCGAGAACAATCATGTTAAACGCTTTTGCATTTTTCATACGGGCTGCTTCTTCGGCTGCTTCAATGGAATAAATTTTAATATCCTTGCGTGTCGGAGGATGCGTAATTCCGTTAGGGTCGTAAATCAATACTCCGTTTGGCTTAACGGTTGCTTCAAATTTATCAAGCGATTGCTGATTAAGAATGATTGCCGTATCAAAAGCGTTTACAATAGGCGAACTTATTCGGTCGTCGCTAAGAATTACCGTAACATTTGCCGTTCCGCCGCGCATTTCGGGTCCGTATGATGGCATCCATGTAACTTCCTGATCTTGCATAATTCCTGAATAAGCCAAAATTTTGCCCATCGAAAGCACTCCCTGTCCGCCAAATCCTGCTATTATAATTTCTTCTTTCATAATTTTATAATTTTTTATTATTTATATTTATATTTAATGATTTACTACTATAGTTTGTTGTTTTGTCGTTTCGCCGTTTTCAACAATGTTGAGATAATAAATGCCGTTTGGCAATGTGGATGTATCTATTTTTATTTGCTTTGCCGACGATGAATATGCTTTGCTGTATGCCAACTTTGTTGTTGCATGACTGTATAATAATACTGTTATTTCAGATGATTTTTCTTTTACGCTTTTTGTTGTGTTTGTTGTTAATGTTTCGTTGTTTTCTATTTTGTCAATTATTAACTCGTTGCTTGCGGGGTTTGGGTATGCGGCTGAATAATAACTGTATAAACCACAGTTGTAAGAACAATTAGCACTAAAACTTATTGCCTGAGATTTTGGGCATATTACATCTTCAGTAGGCAAAACCTTCACAGAAAGATTATGTGTTCCAGACATACATCCTGTAATATACAAATCAATATAAGGCTGAGTGGTTAGATCCAAGAAGGAATTATCAATATACCATGCATACGTAGTATAATAACTATAAGGATACGGAGACACCAAATTAATTCTGCTTATTGTAGTTCCATCTTGGCATAATGTGGGATTTAAATCACTGTTCCATATATCTATTACAGGACGCCAAGCATTTATACATGCCTCGTACCATTTAGTAGTAGTAGAATAACCATCGTAATTTATATGAGCTCGCGCAGATATACATCCTCCCGAATTGTTACCTCCCACAGGTGTAAGCGTTATAGACTGACCGCTATTAATTGAGCCTGTACCTATTTGAGTAGTAAAATCAGGAATGTTCCACTCAAAACTATTTGCATGTGGAGAAATACTAAAATTAACAATAGCATATTCGCCATGATATTCTACGGATAAGGTTCCTTGATATACTGAAATATTTTTAGTGAGAACTTTATTTATTGCTCCCGAAAGCGTTGCTGTTAATGTTGCCGAACTACCACTGGAAGCATAAATTATAACAGATAGTCCTACTTGACCACTTTCAAAATGTATATTGCTGCTGCCACTCCATGTTACTGTTGTACCTGCGGGTAAATTAGTTATTGTATAATCTTTTTCTTCAAAGGTGGGAAGTGAACTTGTTCCATCAATTCTCGGCGCAACTGAATAAACGGCTTGATAGGCATTTACCAATCCATGTCCTACATATTCATTCCATGTACCGTTCGGATGACTGGCATTGTTTGAATACGTGTATGTCTCTGTGTTTATTTTTGTACAGGTTGATTCGATAGTCTGACGCACCTGAGCCTGCGTTAAATCAGGACGAACGGATAGAATGAGGGCGGCTATGCCGGCGACGTGAGGACAGGCTGCTGAAGTACCGCCGAAACTACTATAATAGTTTCCTGCTGTTCCACTACTTGTATTATATCCTGCATTACCTTGCCTATCTGTTGTATAAATATTTGTTCCAGGAGCAACCACATCTAAAGCGCTTCCATAGGCACTTCCTGGTTGGCAGGTCGTACACCATGGATCACAAGAATTGGGAATAACATCTATTCTTCCTGAACGAATGCCACATCTGTCTATTGCTCCTACTGCAATAACATTTGCATTACTTGCAGGATAATTAACAGAAGAAGCATTATCATTGCCCGAAGCAAAAACTACCACACAGCCTTTTCCATTGCGTCCTCGAATTACAGCACTATCAATAGCATTTGTGAGTGGCGTATAAGGAGAACCACCACCCCATGAATTACTGATAACGTCTGCTCCATTTTGCCATGCCCAATTAATGGCATTGGCAACCCAATTGTTAGGAAGACTCGTTCCAGAACTGGCATGTATAGGTATCATTCTACAACTAGGTGCAACTCCGCTTATACCATCTCCATTATCTTTTAATGCTCCAATAATGCCAGCACACGCTGTTCCATGATTCTCATCACCCGATATAGGAGCACCTCCTGAATTATTCCCAGATGCATCATAGCCTGGCAACAAATTTGATGTTAAATCAGGATGCGTCAAATCCACTCCTGCATCAACAACAGCCACACGAATATTATAACTTCCTTGAGTGATAGCCCATGCTTGTTCTGCCTTAATATCCATTCCTGTTGTTCCTCCATACTGTCCTGTGTTCTTTAATCCCCACTGATTGTTAAAATATTCATCATTGGAATTAAAGGCGTTCAATACAACAAAATTAGGTTCTGAAAATTCAAATAATCCTGTTTCATAAAAGAAATTGGATAGTTGCATGGCATTAAAATCAGATTTTTTTGATACAGAAATTAAATATTGATTCTTAACGAACATGTTTTCCTCTACAATTGTACAATTACTCTTTAACGTTAATTTTTGTAACTGCTCGTATGAAGTAGTTGGCTTAAGCTTTATAACAAATTCATCCGTTAATCCTTGCAATACCTCGTTATATTGAAATAGCGGTACTGCTGAAACAATATCACGGTTTGTTTTAAATTCTTCGAGAACCGACAGAGGTACATTCGTTTCGTTGTTTGCTTCAATAATAGCAAATTTTTCAATATTATTCGTTGTTAATTTAACGGATTTCTTGCTTTTTATCATATCTCTCATTTCTTTTTTATCTGCATTTTGAGCAAATTTAAGAAACAGTTTATCTGGTCTCTCTTTCAAAAAAATCTTTTCTCCCTGATAATAATAAAAATCTTTATTGAGTTTTTGTTGAGCATTAAGCGAAAACAATCCCAATATAAAAACTGCTAAAATTGTAAATAATTTTTTCATGATTGTTATTTTAATTAAATTTTATTAATGTTTAATATCACTTCAGTATCCGTGCGTAACTTTGGCACTAAAACAGATAAATTCAAACGACTACCTAATGTTTCCTCTTTTATATTTATATCAATATTCCATTTGTATTGATATTCATCAACCTGCTCTAATTTATTGTAAATTATTTTTCCACCATAATCGCAGATAAAAACAATCAAAGAGTATTTATCAAAATCAATAATCGGAATTTCGCCTTCACAATAAAGAATCTCTATTAATTCTTCCTCCGAGTTTATTACAAACAAAGCATCGTGAGGAATTGCATCTGTAGTAAAATGAACTGACCACACACAACCTGACGACAAAACAAAATCGCTGGTATCTACAGTATTGAATTTGTCGTCATCTTTGCAGGCAAAACTCCCTGCCAAAATCAGCAATATTGCTGTTAATTTTAATATGTTTTTCATAATCTTTTTATTTTAATTGTTTATAATTTTGTTCTTTGCTCATACTCGTTTCCTAACGAGTGTGTTGTTGTTAAACGGTTTGTAACGTTGTTAAACGTTTTGCCATTTGCCCCCTTGTTAGGAAACAAGGGGGAGCGGGGCAATATTGCCGTGAGTTTTAATATGTTTTTCATATTTTACAGTTGTTCATTGTTTTTGTCTTTTCGGCGGAGCGCTTTTTCGCGCTGCAGAATGACATTGTATTCCGCTATACGGGTGTTGATTTCGCCAAACAGGATATTGTAGGCATCTGCGCCTTCGAGCGTTGCGGCGGCTTCGAGTCGCGCCGTTATTTCGGCGTATGCCGCATCTGCTTCGGAGCGGATGTTTGCCATCTTAAACTGTGCGCGCGCTGCGGCTTCCGACTCACGCGAAGCGGTAAACGCCAGTACATTGTCGTTGGATTGCTTCATTTCGTTCAGCCAGTCATTGATTCCAAGCAGCGTGATGTCGGCATGCAAGTTTTCGAGCCGCTGCAAAAGGTTGTGAAGGTCGGCGCTTTCTTCGGGCAGCGGTTTTTTTGGCGTTTTTTTGTAATCTTCAAAAACGGCATCCAAACGTATTGCCGCATCGCGTTTGTCAGTGTCAAAATGACGCA
>JAISPX010000034.1 GCA_031274595.1 Prevotellaceae bacterium
CCCGAAATATCTTCGATTAAACTTATAACAGAATTCGTTCAAATATAATTGCAAATATTCAGGCTTAATATCATGAAAGGTGTTTATTATAAGTCGTTTGGCATTGCTTATAGCCACATGTACCCAAGGCAGTATCACCCCAACCTCTTTTTTATTGATAACTTGAGGGTGATGTTCAGAGACCACTTCTGTCAACTTTACATAAGATGTTGAATCATCGGAATCTATTTTGGCTTCCTTCGATACATTTTTTCTTACCTGATTCGTGATGGTTTCTGCTTTAAGATTGGGTATTACTTTCATTTTTATATGCTTGACTTTTCGTGATTTTTCTGTTGGCTTGTGCTTTTCATTCTTAACACTCTCTGCCATAACCTGTACTTTCGCTTTTTTCTGACTGCCGCGACCCCGCTTTATTTTATCCGTTTTCTCTTCCGTTGGAATTTCCGTAGAGAAAAAGCCTTCATCCAACTCCAACTCTCCTTCCAAGTCATAATGATCGTCCCGGTTGCCCATAGCCATGCGAAGTTTGTGCATCATTTCCCAAATGGGCTGATAACGTTTGTGATTCAATTGCCGTTGTACTTCTTTGGATGAAAAACTCTTTTTCGTGGAGGTCAATAAATGCATCGCCGCAAACCAGTAACGAAACGGAAGATGACTGCGGTGCATGACTGTCTCTCATGCAAAACCATTTTGTGAATGATACGGGTTGGTAAGTGGGAGTGTGTTGCTTCATTTGATTTTTAAAATTTTTTCTTTTTCTGATACGACAAATAATTCATTAATATAATTCTCTATTTCTGCTTCAGTTATGCTCTTCCATTTTTTCTTTTTTACCCTTTTACTCAGCCCCCAACCTGTAAGCGCAATCTGTTCTTTCTTATATTTTTTGCCTATTTCCAATATGCGTTTTTGTAGATTTAAGTTATTGTCAAATTTACACATAAGAATAATTTGGACACCATTTATACTCTTCAATTGTTCAAAAACCAAAAGGTGAGCATTGGATATATAACCAATGATTTGTAAATTAAGATAATTGTATCTATCATTCAATGGTTTTGGCTGTAATCCCAATTCAAATTTTTCTCTTATTGCCGTTGGTATTGAATTATAAAAATGAATTGTTGATTGTACTTGCTTAAATCCACTTATAATAGCCAAAATGCAAATAAATAATCCAAAACTATTACCAAGTAAAAAGCAAGTAAAAAACACTATTGTAACTTCAATAATAGAATCGGAACGATTCATCGTTTCTGTTATCCCATATATAATAGCGCTAATTGCCGTGAAAATAACGCCTGAAATTTTCAAACAATTTTTTGTTGTGATTTTCGTAAGTTTATAATATTCTCTAAATTTCATTTTAAATTCAATTGTTAAAATTTATTCTTACTGCTTTCGTAGTAAATTCGCACCTGCAACTGTGTCGCCTGCATTCTTCCCCACGTTGCAAAAGTACGATTTTTTTGGGAAAACTGTTGAACACTAACGTAGTTTTTCAGTCAATATACTTGTTTTTTATATTTAATGATTGAAAAGGATATATTAATATCAAAATATAAATCAAAAATCTTATCTTTGTAAAATATAACGATAAAAATTATTAAATAAAATAAGAATATGAAAAAAAATATCATTACAATCATTATCGCAATTATTTTGTCGATTAATTACAACCACACACAGGCTTGTACAAATTTTTTAGTAACAAAAGGCGCATCGGCAACAGGCTCGACATTTATTTCGTACAGCGCCGATTCTCATGTTTTGTATGGCGAATTATATTTTTGGGCAGCGGCGAAATATCCCGCAGGCACAATGCTTAAAATTTATGAATGGGATACAAATAAATATCTCGGCGAGATTGCTCAGGCTGCCGAAACTTACCGAGTAACAGGAAATATGAACGAACATTCGGTAGCAATAGGCGAAACTACATACGGCGGACGACACGAACTTGCAGGCAGCGGAATTATTGATTACGGAAGCCTTATATACATTACCCTGCAACGCTCGCGCAATGCTCGCGAAGCAATTAAAACAATGTGCGAACTCTTAAACGCTTACGGTTATGCATCCGAAGGCGAATCTTTCTCAATAAGCGACCCCAACGAGGTTTGGATTTTTGAAATGATTGGAAAAGGCAAAGCCGACAAAGGCGCTGTTTGGGTTGCCGTTCGTATTCCCGACGGATATGTTTCGGCGCATGCAAATCAAGCCCGCATAACAACTTTTCCGCTTGAAGGTAAAAAAGTACGCAACTCCATATCTTCAAAAAATATTAATAAAATTTTCAATCAGGAAATAGAGTATGTTTATGCCGAAGACGTTATTTCGTTTGCACGCACGGCAGGTTATTATACGGGAACGGATGCAGAATTCAGTTTTTCCGACACCTATGCGCCGCTTGATTTTAGCGGAGCGCGCGCTTGCGAAGCCCGCGTATGGTCGTTTTTCAAACAGGTAAACAACTCGATGTGGGAATATCAGGATTACGCTTTGGGACATGATTTGCAAAAACGCATGCCTCTTTACATTAAACCCGACAAAAAACTTTCGCTGGAAGATGTGAAAATTGCAATGCGCGACCATTACGAAGGCACAAAAATGGATATGACAACCGATATAGGCGCAGGACCATTTAAATGTCCGTATCGCTGGCGTCCAATGGAATTTTCACACGAAGGCGAAAAATACGTACACGAACGCGCAACAGCAACACAGCAAACAGGTTTTTGGTTTATAGCCGAAGGTCGTTCGTGGTTGCCAAACCCTGTTGGCGGAATTTTATGGTTTGCCGTTGACGATGCCTCTACATCCTGCCTCACTCCTATATATTGCAGCATAACAAAAGTTCCTGAAATTTTTGCCGTGGGCAACGGCGATTTGCTTACATATTCCGACAATTCTGCTTTTTGGTTGTTCAACCGAGTAACAAACTTTGTGTATTCGCGTTATGATGCGATGAGCGAAGATGTGCTGAAAGTTCAAAAAGGTTTTGAAAGTGAATCCGAAAAAATAATCGAAGAAACAGATAAAAAAGCAAATGCTCTATATGCAGAAAATCCTGATAAGGCAATAGATTTATTAACCGAATTTTCGTTGCAACGCGCACAGGAAATGTTTAACAGATGGAAAAAATTAGACGCATACCTGCTCGTAAAATACATGGATGGCAATGTGAAAAAAGAAAAAAACGGACAATTTGAGCGTACCGAAGATAATTATCCCGTGCAGCCATTGCATCCCGACTTGCCTGACTATTGGAAAAAAATTATTGTAAACGATAACGGAGATATTTTAAGAGTACCGAAGAAATAAATTCGTATCCTGAAAAATGTTTGCTTAAAAGTTAAATAATCTAATATTTTTTAATATCAAAACATAAAAATATAATTTTAAATACGGCTGAAAAACAATAATTTAATTTATAATAAATTTTTATATGTAAAAAAAATACAATAGTTAATTACAGAAACAATATTTTTGCTTACCTTTGCAGCCCTCTATAATTGCAAGAGGTCTAAACATAATGTCTAACCCATTAATAAAAGAAAAGAAAATGGAAGATTATCAAGAAACATTCGTAAACGAAGAACAACCTGCAAATGATGAAGTTGTTGAAGAAACTTCACATGAACAAGAAACAAACGAAACTGAAGAAAACGCCGAAGCAACAGAAATTGTAGAAAGCGAAGAAAACGCCGAAGCAACAGAAATTGTAGAAAGCGAAAAAACACCGGAAGCAGAGGAAATTGTAGAAACAGTAGAAAGTACAGAAACACCGGAAACAGCAGAAACTGTAGAAAGCGAAGAAACAGCGGAAACAGTAGAAGAAACGGAAGAAGAAAGCAAAATCGGAAAAAGCGCAAAACGCAGCAATGCAGTAAGCAATGCATCAATTCCGGTTGAACAATTTGACTGGGATAAACTTGACAATGAAGATTTCTACGAAGGCGGCAGTAAAACCGATATTGAAGAACAGTACAATCAAACCCTGTCAAAAGTAGCCGAAAACGAAATTGTTGAAGGCACAGTTGCGGCTATTACCAAACGCGAAGTTATTGTAAATATAGGTTACAAAAGCGAAGGCGTTATAGGTATCACCGAATTTCGCTATAATCCCGATCTGAAAGTCGGCGATAAAATCGAAGTTTATGTTGAAACAGCCGAAGATAAACGCGGGCAATTGATTTTGTCGCACAAACAAGCGCGTGCATTGCGCTCGTGGGACAGAGTGAACGAAGCTCTCGCAAACGATGAAATCATAAAAGGTTACATAAAATGCCGCACCAAAGGCGGTATGATTGTAGATGTTTTTGGAATAGAAGCATTTTTACCCGGCTCGCAAATTGACGTAAAACCAATACGCGACTACGATATGTTTGTTGATAAAACTATGGAATTTAAGGTTGTGAAAATAAATCAGGAATTTCGTAACGTAGTTGTATCTCACAAAGCGCTTATCGAAGCGGAAATTGAAGCGCAGAAAAAAGAAATTATTTCGCATCTCGAAAAAGGTCAGGTTCTTGAAGGAACGGTTAAAAATATCACATCTTACGGAGTATTTATCGACCTTGGCGGAGTTGACGGACTTATTCATATCACCGATTTATCGTGGGGACGCGTTACGCATCCCGAAGAAATTGTTACTCTCGACGAAAAAATCAATGTAGTTATACTTGATTTTGACAATGACAAAAAACGTATAGCGCTCGGCATAAAACAACTTACTCCACATCCTTGGGATTCTCTTGACCCGAATATCAAAGTTGGAGACAGACTTAAAGGAAAAGTTGTCGTGATGGCAGACTATGGCGCATTTATTGAAATATCGCCCGGCGTAGAAGGTTTGATTCACGTATCTGAAATGTCGTGGTCGCAGCACTTGCGAAGCGCTCAGGACTTTATGAAAGTTGGCGATGAAGTTGAAGCCGTTATTCTTACAATCGACCGTGACGAACGCAAAATGTCGCTCGGCATAAAACAACTGAGAGAAGATCCATGGATTAACATAGAAGAAAAATATGCAGTAGGAAGCAAACACTCGGCAAAAGTTCGCAACTTTACCAACTTCGGCATATTTGTTGAAATAGAAGAAGGCGTTGACGGCTTGATACACATAAGCGATTTGTCGTGGACAAAGAAAATAAAACATCCTGCCGAATTTACGCAAATAGGTTCTACTATTGATGTTCAGGTTCTCGAAATAGACAAAGAAAATCGCCGTTTAAGTCTCGGACACAAACAACTTGAGGAAAATCCATGGGATGTATTTGAATCGTTGTTTGCAGTTGATTCTATTCACGAAGGAACAATTACCGAAATCAGCGACAAAGGCGCATTAATTTCAATGTCGTATGGAGTTGAAGGCTTTGCTCCTGTAAAAGGATTGAAAAAACAGGATGGGACTAATGCCAAAGTAGATGAAAAACTTACTTTCAAAGTTGTTGAATTTTCAAAAGCAGCTAAAAAAATCATTGTTTCGCACACACGTACATTCGAAGATGAAATAAGAGAAGCCGAAGCAAAAGAAAAAGTTACAAACGAAACTTCAACAAAAGATGCTATCAAAAAAGTGCAATCATCAATTGAGAAAACAACACTCGGAGATGTTGAAGCGCTGGTAGCTTTGAGAGATGAAATGGCAGAAAACCAAAGCGAATAAATAAAACTGTTTATGGCAAAACCGAATAAAACACAGATGTTATATAATGAAATTCAGCGTTACAATATTGGGTAGCAGTTCGGCATCGCCAACAACAAGCAGATTTCAAACCGCTCATGTAGTAAATATACATGAGCGGTTTTTCTTGATTGATTGCGGCGAAGGCGCACAAATGCAAATGATGCGGAATGATATAAACTTTGCGCGTATCAATCACATTTTTATAACGCATTTGCACGGCGACCACATCTTCGGCTTGTACGGACTGCTGTCAACGCTCAATCTTGACAACAGGCGGCATGAATTGCACATATACGGATTCAACATGCTCAAATATATTTTGAATGATTTTTTGAAATATTTCGGTAACGAATTCAAGTATGAAATAATTTTTCATGCGGTGAACGTCAGGTATCATAAAATAATTTATGAAGATAAAGATATAACGGTTGAAACAATACCGTTGAAACATCGCGTGCCTTGCTGCGGTTACCTTTTCAGAGAAAAAATCCCCGAATTGAATATCCGAAAAAAAATGATTGAACGCTATAATCTGACGCTTGCCGAAATTGTGAAAATAAAAGATGGTTACGATTTGATGACAGAAGATGGTTCAATAATTACAAATGAAGAACTTACCTATCGCCCCTATACTCCACGCTCGTACGCATTTTGTTCGGACACGGAATACAGCAAAAAAGTTATAAATATAACGAAGGATGTGGATTTGCTTTATCACGAAACAACTTTTGCTCAAAATCTTTTGAAAATGGCAAAACAAACAGGACATTCAACAACGGTTCAGGCAGCCGAAGTTGCAAAAGAGGCAAACGTAAAAAAATTAATCATAGGGCATTTTTCATCCCGATACAACGATTTGGACATGCTGTTACACGAAGCCCGCAGCGTATTTCCCGAAACATATCTTGCAAAAGAAAACGAAGTTTTCGAGATAGAATTGGAGAGATTTAAGGAATGAAAATGGTTAATGGTTAATAAAAAAATCCTTAATGGGATTTTTTTTAGTTATAAAGTTGAAAGTGGTTTATTATTTACTATTTTGTTATTTACGATTTACTATTTATCATTTACCATTATTTTTCATTTTTCATTCCCCTGTTCGTCAAGCCCGCAATGACGGCAGATAATTCCCCTCCTCAGGAGGGGTGCCCGAAGGGCGGGGTGGTTGTTCACTGTCCGCAGGCTGCG
>JAISPX010000199.1 GCA_031274595.1 Prevotellaceae bacterium
CAGCTTTCACATTTGATGTGAATACCTGATAAATCGGTATTTTCTTGACTTATAATATATCTCAAATCAGGGTTTTTACAGCATTTCCCACTATCAAAATCAATTTGTATTTTTGATTCTGTTTCACTATTTTCATCTTCCGAATCCTGTTTTTCGATAAATTTTCGGCTATTCCAAAATGTCCAGGGCAAATCGTGTATGTGTCCATTATCGCAGGTTAAAACAAATCGCACTTGTTCCAAATGTTCGCCTTTGCAATCGTGATTGAAACATTGTAAATCGAAATTTTCAATTTTTCCACTCCGTTGTTTCCATTCTCTGTATCGCATAAATCGTTTACACCGAGGACAGTAAAACCATTTTGGGAAATAGTTTGCCTGTGGTTGTACATCCGTTTTCCAATCGTCTTCCTCTGTGGGGATACTTACCAACTGTCTTAGCTTGGGGAAACGAGTTCGTAAACGGTTTACTAACCTGTCGTCCGGGATGATATGCTTTCGAATTTCCTCCCGCTCGAAAAAACTTGGATATCCCCAATTATCAAAAGTTTCGATAATAATTGAAGCATCGGGCGTGTCAATTATGGAACCAACGCCGCCGTAACTCGATATCATTTTACTCTTTCCGTGCTTTGTCTCCTCTGCCATGACTTAAACTTTTTTTATTTTGATATTTACACTTGGTTCAACACTTCGCATTGACTGCATACCAATCAATTTATCTTCTGCATTTTGCCTCTCCTGAATGGGTTTTATCAGATTTTTCTTTTTATCGGTTTCTTGTTTTCCTCCGTAGTAATATAAACCACCATCTTCTCTGTTTGGCTGAGGACTTGCCTGTATTTTATGTTCCCATTGTTGAATTAACTCTGCAATTACTTCAGTAATCAGTTGCTTGTCTTCATCTTCAGCAAAGGAATGAGTGTTAAATATAGCATTTAATTCTTCCGTAAGTCGCTGTTTATTGTCGTCTTCTATCAATGAGTACGGCATTTTATTGTCGGCAAATCCTAATTTGTGTCTGAAGTACGCAATCATTGCAGTGAAAAGCATCTTATCCAAAGCACTTTCGGCAAAGGGAGTAACGCTTATCGGTTCAACCTGCTTGTAGAAAGTCTTGTGAAAAAACACAAAATCTTCAAAATAGGATAAATCGCGTGTGTTGTTCGGGTCAAACAGACTAAATACTATACCTTTGTTTTTTCGGGCAACACGGCTGCTTGCCTGGATGTATTCGGCTGTATTTGACGGCATTCCGTTCATTAACATCACATTCAATCTACCCACATCAAGACCTACACTTATCATATTGGTGGCCAAAACAATATCAAATGATTGATATTCTTTCAAATCGCCCTCAAAGGCACAATCCAGTTTATCCAAATTTTTCTTGATTCGCTCGCTTGCAATGCGGCTTGTCAATTCTAAATTCCGGTAAGGTAACTTGTTGTAATTATTGTTGTATGGAAATTGGTTCATCAAATAGCGTACTTGCAACTGCCTGATTTCCGGCAGCAATTCGGCTGTAATCTTGTTTGAAAATCTGCCTATATGTTTTAAACTTTTGAAGTAAGAAAGTAAAGTCCAAAACTGGTCGGCTTCGGTTTGGTCTACACTGTTTTTCCACAACTCCAAACGTGCAAAAAGCAATGCCGCATTTAGTCGAAGTGTTGCCATCGTTTGGGTTTTTCCCGTTGGCAAGATACCTACATAGCGCCTTTTGCTTTCTGATAATGTTTTTGAGAAAAATGTATCATCGGCATTGGTGGCGTTTTGCGGGAATATTTGCATTGTGCGGTTATATAAACCTTTCACTTGTTCGTCTACATTTTTGACGGTGGCTGTAGAAACAATAATTTTTGGCTTTTGTGTCCCGGTTGTGCATAACGATAGAATTACGTTTTCAAACAAGCCAACCAAACTCCCTAACGGACCACTTAACAAATGTAGTTCGTCTTGTATGATTAGTTCAGGTTTCCTGTTGTCGTTGTGATTGAATAAACTTGTGGCTTTGTCTTTCCATGCTAACTGGGCAAATTTATCAACGGTGGCAAATAGCATTGTCGGCGGATTATCGTAGATGTCTTCATCTACCAAAACGATGGGCAGTTCACCGTTCGTTTCCGAATAAGCACAGTTGGAATTTAAGCAATAACTGCTTAAATGGTTATGGCGGTTAATGCGGTGTCCGATGATTGGCTTTGTATCTTTTTGTATTTTTCCAATGATTTTGGTGTTACACCATTGACAGTTTGATAACTGAAAAGGATTTATCGGCGTGTATTTTAGTGCCTTTCCATTTAGCTCATTTTCAATGTCTGTAATTTTTTTACGGGCATCTTTTATGGTATTCGGAATTGTATTTGCTCCTACCCAGAAACCAATGCTGATTCTTTCGCTACCTAAATCAGTATGATTTTTACGGATGAATTCACAAGCCAAAATTAATTTTGTGGCTCGTTCAAATTGTTGTGCAGAAAGTAACCGTAAAGTGTAGCGGATTATGATATTTACGCCGCCGTAATTGTTGGGATACTGTAGCCTTCGCCAGAAAATCAAAAATGCTGAAAGTGCTAAGTATGCTTCGGTTTTTCCGCCGCCTGTCGGAAAGTAAAGCAAATCAACCAGGTCCCTGTCTGCTGAATTTTCGTCAATAAATGATGGAAGACATTGCAAAATAAACGCCAATTGGAAGGGTCGCCAACTTGGTATTTTATGCGGGTCGGGATATTCTTTTGTTGCGTATTCCTGATATGTGTATTGTGGGCTATCTGTCCGTTCAAATGCTTCAAAGCCATCTTTCTGTTTGCTGAAATGCCGTTGATTTTGATACATTTGCAGATAAATCGCACTGTTTGCCAACTGAAATGCATGGAAAGCGTTGGCGTTGCTTTTCAATAAGTCAATTCCTTTTTGCATTCGCTCCTGTATCTTCTCACATTTTGCAATATTCGGCGATCCGATCGATTTTTCATGTTCATTCAGCTTGTTTATTTCTGCTCTTTCTTTTTCAATCCATTCTGAATACGCCTTTAATAACGATTTTATATTGGGTATGATTTGGTTTTTATCTTCGCAAAAACTTGACAATTGTTTTATTTCCAAACACTTTTTATTAATACTTGGAATATCTGTACTTTGACTTTTTACATTGAATTGAGGTAAAAAAGTAGAACTTACCCAGGTCGGAGTTTTTGTATCATCTTCGCAATTTTCCCATGTGCAAGCCGTGTTATGACCGATTCCGTAAGATAATTTTTTACGGTAGAGAAAGTCCAACATTCTATCTTCGTCTGACTTGCACAAGTTGTTTATGTAATCGTTGAATGGCAGCAAATGTGGCGTTTCTACTTGTATTTTGGTTTGAA
Organism: Prevotellaceae bacterium; assembly: GCA_031274595.1. GTDB lineage: Bacteria > Bacteroidota > Bacteroidia > Bacteroidales > UBA932 > JAIRKV01. The sequence goes on from JAISPX010000199.1 coordinate 3,368, forward strand.
ACAAACACGCTTGGTTTAGTGTTTCTTTGGCAATAGAAAATTTTGTACGATGGAACGATAAAGTGTTTTCAATCAATATTTTAACAATGTATTTATTGTTGGATTGTTCATATAACTTGATATGCAATTTCAACTTATCTTTTAATGCTTCGTCTTTACTGTTCCACCAATTATCACAATCTACGCCTTCAATTGCAGAGAGTAAAGTTTTATGATGCTGATTTTTTGCGTCTTTTATCGTATTAAGCGAAATGACTGTTTCAATCATATTATCATAGCGTTTGTATTTATCTTTGAAAAATAGTTTGGCTAACGTTTTATACAGATCGCTATTTTTGTGTTCTTTCCCCAGCGAATTTAAACAGCTGCTTCGGACTTGTTTTTCTGTCTTTGTAAATTCTTTTGGCAGTTTGAGCAATTTATTTTCTGCATCGTATACAACAAACTGTTGTAGTCCAAAATCATTGAGCAATTCTACGCTATCGCCACCGTAAGACAATGCTATTTCTTTTGGTTTGGCTTTTTTATAGTTGCCAAATGAAATTTTAATTTTTAAATCGGGACAATCTTTTGAAATGGCAAACGAAATGCCGTATTGGGACGGGAAGAAAGTGCTTGCCGAATACTGCACGTCTTTATTGTCTTCATGGTCTACAATTGGTTTATTATTCTTGCTTTCTTGCGCAAAACTATCATTCACGGCTTCTTCCACTATTTCGGCAGGCGTTTCGTCATTTTCATCATCGTCTTCAGCAACATCGTCAGCTCGGTTTGTTTTGGGATATAAAATCCCTGAAAAATAGCGCATTAGAGGTTTATCAGCAATTATTTCGTCTGAAAAACCAATCTTGTCGAAACATTCGAATAAGTCTGTTCCTGGACCAATGAGTTCCTTTTGAACTCTTAAAATTACGTTTTCTCTATTGCTCATCATTGTCCTCCTTTATTTTTGTAATTGCTAATAATGGCATATATTCGTCTATAAATTTTTGCAATGTTTCCTTTGTAAAATTCTTTTTCTGTAAAATATCGCCTACTGTTTTGTCTTTCAGAAACTGTTGTATTTCGTATTTGACACCTTTGTTCAGTGCTATCATTGTGCTGTTGTATAAATGCTTTGATTTCTTGACTTTTCTAAAAACATCGCTTTGCCTGTTTAGGTCTAAAATGATTTTTAAATCCGGATCATACATTGGAAATTTTACTTTCCCATGAAAATAGTTATCGACCGTTTTAAATAAAACTTTTAGTCCTCTTTCCTTTAATAGTTTATACAATTGTTCTCTGTCGCAGTATTTCTGTTCCTGATTTTTTAACGCATTTTGCCACATTGTAGCGTGTTCTTCTATTTTTCCATAGATCTCAGGTTCCTCTTCTATTGCAATTTGCAACAAGTTTTCCGCTAATCGTTCTTTGGGGTAAATACGAATCTTGTTGCCTATCGTTAATTTGTATGATTTGATTAGATTCCCTTTGCTATCAAAAACAGTTTCGTCGCTATTCAAGGTTTCTGTTTTACCATTAGATAAGGTAATTTGATAAGTCATCTTTTCTTCCAAATCTTCCAGCAGACTATCGCTTTCGTTTTTATATCCGTCGTATGCGGTGTTTGAGCGTTGTTCAAGTCGCTCGATGATTTGTTCCAGCGTGGGACTTATTTTAATTTCAGGCACGGGAATTGGTTTGTATTTTACGCCGCATATGGCGAATCGGGATTCGTTTGTTAGTTCTGTTTCAAGTTGTTTGGTATGTATTTGTAATTGTCTGACATACATATCTTTTTCTTGTTTATATAAAATCAACCGTATGTTGTTTGGCAGATTGTATATGAAATCAAAATCTCTTCTACCGTCGAAAGAATAAAAAATAATGGTGCTGGTGCTTGTTTCGCCACGTTTTAGACGTTTCTTGAAGTCCGTAATTGTAATAATTTCACACTCGTCGCTTACTGACTTGAGAAAATCAATGTCCTGTCTTTCTGCAATAACAAAAGTGGTTTTCGCAGTGTTTTTTATTGTATTAAACACAATTTTGAGACCTGCGACTGAATCTGACAGCTTCGTTTTTGAAATATTTTTTATTCTATTAGTTAGGTAGCCCTGTTTGAGACTATTTGCGTTTAGATAGCGGATGATATTCTCTAGTGCGACTTTTGGATTTTTATCTGCAAAATTTTCGTAGCCACCTTCATTTCTTTCCAATGTTTGGTCTTTTTTTAGCCGCATGAGCAAGTAGTAGAATTGTTCGTCTTGTAAAGTTTTCAAGGCTAAGTGAAGAAAATAACTATAACTCTTTAAATTTATTGGTATTTCGAGAGAAGATACATATTGTATACAGTCCTCAAAGTGCTGCAATAAGGTGTCAAAGTCTTTATCTTTGGTACATTCAATTACAATGTTATTAGTCGTTTTTTCTTCGAGCAACTCTATTTCTTCTTTTTGCCATTTCCATGGAATCATGTCATTAAATCGTTGTACCTCACTTTCGTTAGAAATCACAATCAATTTGAAATGATATTTTGATTGGTCAGAAATTATTTGTGGCAGGGAACCCAAATCCGTATTGCAGGTAACGATTGTATCCACTAAAATACCTTTCTTTAAAATCTCCTCGTAACAAACTTCGTATCTGGGGGTTACATAAGTGATACAGTCTTCTAATGCGTCAATGGATCTTTTTATTGTTTGCTCGCTTTCTCGTGTATTAGGTAAGTATATAGAAGGAATACAATTTCTGTTACGCAAGTCATTCCACATTGTTTGCCCCGCTATTAATACAAATTTCTTTGTAAAATGAGTGGGCAAAAAGCCGTATGTGTTGTCATTTTTGAAGTAATCACCGTATTTTGATAAGGTGCTGTTTCTTGTATTTTGTTGAATTTCTATGTAATTTCTTTTGAGTGAGTCAAAACGGGCTTCTCTCTTCGTACCAGGATCGTTTGCTTTGGTTAGCATATAAATGCCACCTTTTATTGCTGTAATTACATAGGTGTTTTTTCCTTTTTCGTTTATCTTTTTTAATCGATCACCAACAGAGTAACCGGTGATATCCGCGTAATTTGCAAATATTTGTTGTGCCAAATTTTCATATAACAGGTTTGTAATTTCTTTTAAGTCGTAGTTGCGTGGGAAGCTAAAATAAATATTCTTATGTTTGTATTTGCCCATCATCATAGACAAAGTTAGGCGGGCTGTTTTGTCATGACCCGGCGAGATTGAATACTTACGTATTAGCGCACAATAATAATTTCTGCTGAGCATTGCCGGTCCGGTGCCAATAATGCTCGACCCTCCACCAACCCTGGCTCCTTTGTTTACATTCATGGTCTTCATACATCATTACTTATACGGCTGCAAAGGTAGTAATGTTTTTCTATTTATGATTGTATTTACAATATTTAACCACGTTTTCGACAATTCTCATCATCTATTATTTGATGATCCCTGGTAAATCAGGGGTACTTTTTCCTATTTTTCTACCTATCCTATTGTGTTTATGTTTACTCCAGCGTGATCGCTTTGCCATTGTAGAAGTCCAGTATCTTCGCACGGAAAATAAAGTCGTATTTTGCTTGGGCTTGCTCGGCGAGACTTTGCGCGTATTTGGTTTTGGACTCGTTGTATTCGAATAC
>JAISPX010000188.1 GCA_031274595.1 Prevotellaceae bacterium
TGCAGCATCAGGTCAATAAATTGCTCCTTGTTGTAGGAGGTTTTGCTGTGTGTTTGTGCTGCGAAGTCGTCTTTGCGCTCCGTCAGCAAATTTTCATGTAATGAATACTCTAGCATGACTGTAAGATTTTAAATTATGCTGCAAAAATAATAATAAAAATTTAAATGCAAAAAAAATATTTCTTTGTATAAAAGATATAGTGGTTAATGGTATAACCATTATATCATTAACCATTATACCATTAATCATTAATCAAGTTATTACTTCCGCACGAAAGAGCAATCGTGTTAAAAACGGATATTAATTTTTTTGATTATCTTTGCGGCATCAAAGCATTATGAAATTCAATGGAAAACTTAAAATATTAGATTGGTACATAATCCGAAAATTTATCGGGACTTATTTTTTTTCATTATTGTTGATAATATGTATTATTGTTGTTTTCGACCTTAGCGAAAAAATAGAAAAATTTATTAACAATGTTCCTTTGTCTGCTATTGTGTTTGATTATTATTTTCGATTGATACCCTATTTTGCAAGTTTGTTTTCTCCGTTATTTGTATTTATAACGGTAATCTTTTTCACATCAAAAATGGCATCAAATACGGAGATTGTAGCAATACTTTCGAGCGGCGTGAGTTTCAAACGGCTTTTGTATCCTTATTTTGTATCGTCATTTATACTGGCTGCTTTTAGCCTTGTGCTGAATCTGTTTATAATTCCGCCTGCCACAAAAATACGTCAGGATTTTGAAAATACGTATATTCGCCGAGCTTATATCAATAACAACAGCAATATCCACTTTCAACTTAATCAGAACGAATATGTGTATATGTCATCATTTGATACTCAGGGCAGAATTGCGCAGAAATTTTCATTGGAGAAACTCGAAGACGGCGAACTGAAATCAAAACTTATGTCAAACTATGCGCGATACGATACGGCGACAGGTTCGTGGCATGTTTACGAATATTTTATCCGTACAATTAACGAAAACGGTAAAGATTCAATTTCTACAGGTAATGATTTGGATACCGTAATAAACTTGAATTACGCCGACCTTGCTTCACGCGATAATGTTGTTGAGGCTATGGATTTTTTTGAATTGCGTGATTATTATCGGCAGCAGGTTTTGCGCGGAGCGGGAAACACAAACGTAATATTGATTGAGCAGCATCAACGTATCGCGATGCCGTTTTCTACATTTATTCTTACTTTAATAGGAGTGTCGTTATCGTCGCGTAAAGTGCGCGGAGGAATTGGTTTGCACATTGGTTTAGGAATAGGTTTGGGGTTTACTTATATATTATTTATGCAATTCTGCAAAGTGTTTGTTCAGGGCGGATTAACATCAGCCGGCATCGCCGTGTGGATTCCGAATATTATTTTTGCAATAGTCGGTATTATACTTTATAAAATTGCTCCGAAATAAGTAATAAGAATTAAAATATTTACTAAATATTAGATGAATCTGATGTCTTAAAATTATTATGTTTTATATCAGGCAGGCTACAATTCCGACTATTGCGCAATAAATGGCAAACCAAATGAGTTTTCCGCGTTTTACAATATTTATCATCACTTTGCAGGCAATCAATCCTGAAATAAATGCGCTCACAAATCCTACAACCAAAGCAATATTTGAAATTGATGCAACATTGGAAAATCCGCCTTTGAACATATCAAGCAACGCTTCGCCTGTTATGGGAACTAAAACCATGAGAAACGAAAATTGCGCAACATTTTCTTTTTTGTTTCCGAGAAGTAAACCTGTTGCTATTGTGCTTCCAGAACGTGAAAGTCCGGGAAGTACCGCTATTGCCTGCGATATTCCTATTATAAGCGAATCAAGAAAAGTTATATTATTCTTTGTGCGAAGTTTGGCATAATATGCAAATGCCAGCAATATTGCCGTAACTAACAGGCAAATTCCTACAATCATAAGCCCGCTGCCGAAAATTGTTTCGACTTTATCTTTAAAAAACAAGCCGACAATTGCAATGGGAATCATCGACACAATAAGTTTTGCGATATATTCGGTTTCGGTGTTCCATCTGAACTTGAACAATCCTGCAAATAATTTTATTATTACGCTCCAAAAAACGACAATAGTACTTAATACAGTAGCGGCGTGAACAACAATAACAAACGACAGATTTCCTTCGGGATTTATTCCAAACAATTCAGCTCCGATTTGTAAATGTCCGCTACTGCTTATAGGTAAAAATTCGGTAATTCCCTGAACAATACCGAGCACAAGCGCTTCAAGCCAATTCATTCGTCTGCATTATTACTTTTGGGCTTGCGCATAATTGCGTATCCTACAAAAATAAATCCTGCAACTACTATTATCGGCGCAAGCGTTATACGGCGAAAACTGAACATTGCAGATTCATCAAATTCAGCAGGATTTTCACTTCCGCCGCCAATCATTAATAAAAATCCTATAACTATAATTGCGAAACCTATTGCCAGATATTTATAACTTTGTCTGGGCATTGCAAAATTTTTATTTTCGTTTTCTTTTATTGGAGTAGATTTTTTGATTGTTGCCATATTTATATTTTTATTTAGTCTTATTAAAAAATCGTGTTAATAATATAATTTATCAAAGTCAAGTCGTATATATTTTCTAACGGCAAAGTATGTTGAAACAAAATTAATACCAATACCCAAAACCAATATTTCAAGCAAAAGAATCAACATTGTTTCTATATCGGCAAATTCAAGGATTCCGCTAAATTCGGATTGCAAAGCATAGATTGTTCCATGCAATATGACAATTGCAATAAGCGCTGAAATTATGCCGCGTACAACGCTTTGCAGCAAAAACGGTTTACTTATGAAGCCTTGAGTTGCTCCCACAAGTTTCATTGTGTGAATTGCAAAACGTTTTGCATATACCGACAAACGAATGGTGTAGTTAATAAGAACTATTGACACAAACAATAACAGTAAAATGAATACCGCCATTATCAGATTTACTTTACGGATGTTTGTATTTACCAGACTCAGAACCGATTTTTCATATTTAACCGATTGCACTTGTGGCATTGATTCAAGTTGCTGCTGAATAATTCCAATGCTGTCGATAGATGAATGAGTTGCAGAAATCCATACTTCTATTGATTCGGGTAAAGGATTTCCATCAAGAATAGCAAGAAAATCTTTTCCTAATTGTTTTTCAAAATTTTTTGCCGCATCTTCTTTTGAAATGTATTTGGTTTCACGCGTGTAAGGCGCAACATCAATTTGTTTGCGAAATTGTGAAATATCGCTTTCTTTCAAACCATCGCTCAAATATACATCAATGTAAATGCTGTCGCGGAAATAATCCGTTATTTGTTTTGCATTAATTAAGAAAAGTCCAGCTATGCCAAGTAAGAAAAGCACAAGCGACATACTTATAACCGACGATAAGTATGAACTGCGCAGTCTGGTATTTGTTATTTTTTGTTCTTTACTAATCATTTCAACTCAATAGAATTGGATACAAAGGTAACAAAATTAATTTTCATAAAGGTAAAAATATTTTTTATTTTTTAAGAATTATCCGAATAAATCGTTTATGGTTTCGCTATTTGTAATATGATAAGCATTTAATCCTGCAAGTTGCGCTCCTTCAATATTTTTTATTGTATCATCAATAAATAATGTTTGAGATGCTTGTAATTGCGCATCAGATAAGACAAATTCGTATGTTTTTACATTCGGTTTTCTCATGCCTATTTCGTGCGAAAGATAAACTTTATCAAATCCTGATTTTATTTCTTCAAAATTCAAGTTCCGCAAGCAATAATCAATATGAATTTCGTTGGTGTTGCTAAGCAAAAATATTTTGTAACTCGACCGTAATTTATTGAGAACAGCAATTCTGTCGCTTGGAAAATCCAATATCATTGCATTCCAAGCATCATCGATAATATTATCTGCTATATTTATTCCGCACATTTCGCGCAGACTTTTGCGAAATTCGGCAGGCGAAATATCGCCAACTTCGAGTTTGTCAACAATTTTTGCTTGCTGAACTTGAGAAAATACTTTATCAAAATCCGAAATTCCTAAATTTCTAAAGGCGCTTTCGGTTTTACGATAATCAACATTTATTATAACTCCTCCTAAGTCAAAGATAATGTTACGAATATCATTATTAAAACGATTTAAAAAATTATTTTTTTTCATTTTATTTTAATTTAAATTTGGAAATCGACTACAAAGATTGTAATTTTGCGGCACAAAAGGAAAAAAATAATGTTTTTTTTCGGGCCCATAGCTCAGTTGGTTAGCAGCACCTGACTCATAATCAGGGGGTCGTAGGTTCAAGCCCTACTGGGCCCACAAAATTACGCAGGCAGTTACATAAAATAAAATGTGGCTGCCTGTTTTATTTAGAAAGAATATTTCAAAAGTTAGCGAAAAACAAATATTTATTATTATTTCAAAATCCCTTTTAAAAAATTTAAATGATTATCCCTTTGATATCCTAAATAATAATTATCTTTGTAAAAAAAAGAGCGATGAATCTACTAAATTTTAGCGAACATTATCCAGACGAAGCCAGTTGTATCTTAAAGTT
>JAISPX010000030.1 GCA_031274595.1 Prevotellaceae bacterium
TCTTCATCACTTCCAACGGGAAATATTGATTGGCTAATGTAGTGTTCATTGTGTCGGCTGCTTTGCGCGGGGCGCTGCCGATATCGTGATTGCCCAATGAAAAAGTAAATGGAAGTTTAACCTTGTCGAATGATTGAAACAATTTGCCTGCAACATACCATTCCAGCGGATGATTATCCTGCGTAATATCGCCTAAATGTATCAGAGCGGCATATTGATTACTGTTTTCGGCAATGACATGTACTTGCTTTTCCAGTATTTCAGGACAGGATTCCAAATAAGTTTGCGTGTCGGGAAGTAATACAAACGTTGCCGTTTGCCCTTTTGACCGGAACGGCAGCAGGGAGAAAATGCACAGTATAATAATCAGTTTATTGTTGTTCATTTTTGCCATTTATTTTTAATTATTAATCATTTTTTAATTTTGGCTTGATATAAATTTGAGCGTATCATTACGATTGATGGCAAGTTTTTGCGTAACTTCTGATAATATTAATTATAAGAAGTTAATTTGTCCGAAAACTTCGGGAATATCGGTAACGGAAAGTTTCCGATTTTCGTTAATTGACGCGGCTTCCCTTTGCGCATAAGCATGCAAGGGCAGGCATAATATCAACACATAAAACCTTTCTTTCATAAATTATTGAATATGCGGGCTTGTAAATTCCAATTTCTTTAATCCGTTTTGCACATCCGTATGACTCATAAACAAATTCCACAACAAGCCGCTGCGATGGTTTTCAATCATTACAATTATAGGCGCTTGGTCAATTGCCAGATATGACGAGGCAAACCATTGTTCGCTTAAATTGAAGGCATCCTTAAATCCGTATTCGCCCCATAATTTATCGCCGAGTTTATAATAGAAAAATCTTAACGCACGCATTGATTCTTCGGGTGTATATGGCATAGCCGATAATGCTGCCGTTGGGGCAATCACTCCTTTGTCGTTGGTTGGGCTGTGAGCCGAATAGCCGTTGTTGCCATCGCTGGCTGTAAGTCCCCAGCAGTCGGCACTATAGCCGCCGTATTTTCGTGGATTTTCAATGCAGTAATTATAATTTATAAGGCTGTGATTTCTGTTTTGTTCCCAGTAGTCGGCATAAGCATCTGATAGGTCGTGCGGGTTGAGACCCAAAAACGAGTAATGCGTAAAGAATAGCGGACCTCCGTAATCCGAGCCTAAGGGCAATGTATATCCGTAGTAAGATTTGCCGTTGGCAAAAGCGCCGCTGCGCGCCCAGCCTTCGTCATACACGGCTTTGGCTATGGGATGCGTAGGCGATGATGCTGCCAGCACATACACAATCAGACATTCGTTCCAGCCGCCGATACGGTGATTCATCACCCAGCCTTTGTCGGGACTCCAGTGCCAGTAGAGTACGTTTTCGCCGCCTTTACTGTACCATGTCCATTCCACATCTTCCCATAAGCGGGTAATATCGTTGCGTAGTTTTGTTTCGGCTGCATCTGCGCCGTTAAAGTAACGCTGAGCAGTCAATAATCCCTGCATAAGGAAAGCGGTTTCGACCAAATCGCCTCCGTTGTCGTTGGCGCTGAACGGGATGGTAGCGCCTGTTTCGCCGTTTATCCAGTGCGAAAATACGCCGTGATATTTGGTACATTTGGTATCAAGAAAAGTAACTATTTTCTGCACTCTGTTTAACGCTTCGATACGCGAAACAAAATTTCTTTGGGCTGCTGCAAGCATAGCCATAATGCCAAATCCTGTTCCGCCTGTGGTTACGGTATTGGCTGTGGCGGTACGTTCTGGCGCCATTCCCGATACGGGATGCCCAAAATCCCAAAAGTAACGGAAGGTTTGGCGTTGCGCCAAATCAAGCAGTTCGTCGTCAGGGATGCGCGGAAACTTGTCGGACATGTCTATTCCTGTTGTTATATTGAAAACTTTTCCTGTAAATATTGCCGCTCCCGCTTCCGATTTAAGTCCCGTATTAATTACCAGTTCATAATCGGCGTAAGAAACCAGTCCGTTAAAGGTGATTTTCAACGCAGGATTATCGTTGTGAGCGAGGTTTATCGGTATTGTTTCACCCGATTTTTTCAGGATAATGTTACCTGCAATACTGCCGACAGCAACTTTTTCGGAGAAAGTTAACGTTACGGTTGCATCGGTGGGTACGTCCGTATATTTATTCTGATTTTTTATTCCGTTTATGTCGATTTCTTCCAACTTAAAGTCGGAAGCCGACGGCGCAGGTTCTGATGACGATTTGCATCCTGCCGATAAGAATAATCCTGTGCATAAAAGAACACAAACCAAGGCAAGGCTGATTGCCTTACCTGAATTTGTGTTTCGAGTGTTGTGTTTGCTATTCATTATTGTTTTATTGTTTTTTCGTCATTGCAAACTGCGAAGCAGGAAGCAATCCGACTATTTAGTTATAAAGTTTGTAAAGGTAAAAGTGATTTATCATTAACTTTTATATCATTAATTTTTCATTCCTCATTTAATCAGTTCGTCCGATAGCCTCGTATCGGTTCGGTCGATAGCCTCGTATACGTTCATCATATAGCCTCGTATGCGTTCATCGTATAGCCTCGTATACGTTCATCGTATAGCCTCGCATACGTTCATCGTATAGCCTCGTATCCGCTCGTCGTATAGCCCTGCTTCTCACTCGTTAGGAAACGAGTGTTAGCAGTTAGTGTCGTCCCTGCGGGATTTCCTATTAATCATTTTATCATTAACCATTAATTTTGTGTGCCGTTGTTAAACGTTCTGCCATTTCCCCCCTTGTTAGGAAACAAGGGGGAGCATAGCGTTTCATTATTAACCATTATTAATTCAATGTGTAGCGTTCATTAGTTCGGTAATTTCAGCAACTGTCAGTTCCTTATTGAAGAACCTTAATTCGTCAATCAGGTCTGTATCCGAAAGGTGACTCCACACAGTGAATGTAGGAGCGCCCGAACCAATTGAAATACTTTCGCAGCCATCCCAATCGACTGCGCCGGTAAATGCGGTTTCTTTTACCAATGTTCCGTTGAAATAAACGGCGCAACGTCCTTCGGCAATGGTAAAGGTAAGAAATACCCAGCCTACGGCAGGGTCAAGGTCTGCCGCAACGCCGCCGTCAGCATACACTTCGGCGCTGCCGTTGCCCATGTTGAGTTTAAAGCGTTGTGCCGTAGCGCTTCCTTCGCGGAAGAAGCGAAAGCCGAATTTTCGTTCGTCATGGGCGGCATTATTTTTACCGCAGGTAAGAATACCTGCGCGTGTCGCCGTTCCCATTTTGTACCAGAGCGTAGCGCTGAATGCGGTCGTAAGCGGCGTTTTCAGGTCGGCTACATTCACGCTCAGGTAACTGTTAGCCGCGCCAAGATATGCCTTGCCTATTTTTCCATCGGCAAACGAGGGAGTACCCACAGCCAGCACGTTATTCAGGCTTATGCTGTCAACGTAATAAGGGTCGGCTTCGTATGACATGTAAAAGGTTTCATCATATTGTGCCGCGTATTGCTGTCCGCCGCCTTCGGGATAATCAAACGAAGGGTCTTGATTCAAATCCTGAAAGCAGGATGCAGTTGCTAAAAGAAAACTGCTTATTATCGTTATCGAAAATATTATTTTTAGTCGTTTCATAATACATTAATTTTAATAGTTAGGATTCTGAACTAATACGCCGTTTGATTTATCAACTTCGGCTTGCGGCAGCGGCAAATACTGGTGTTTGGGTTGATACCCAAGTCCGCCCAATATGGCTTGCGCATCGCCCCAGCGCACAAGGTCGTAGAAGCGGTCCCATTCCATAGCAAGTTCCACACGCCGTTCATGTTTAATGGCAGCGCGCAACAGGTCTTTATTGGTAGTGGTTACCTGCGGCAGCGCAGTTGCAGGGTCGGCGGCATCTCTTCTTGCGCGTCCGCGCACTTGTTCCAAATAGCCGAGAGCCGCACCTGCATTGTCTAATTCATTGGCGGCTTCGGCAGCCATAAGCAACACATCGGAATAGCGAATCATGCGGATATTTATCCAGTAACAGCCTTTCGTATATTGCGCTCTTAATGCAGGGTCGCCGTATGCTTTTTTATTGAAGAATTTGGCTATAACATCTGCATTGGATATGGGTTTTTCGCCCCAAGGGGTATTGGCAGGGCAGGTAGCAGGGTCTTCGCCTGTTCTGTAAAAATACAACAGAGTTTCGTCCTTGCGCGGGTCGCCTGCTTCAAAAGCATCCGCCAATACTTGGGTAGGCGTGTGCTGTCCCCATCCGAAATTCCAGTCGCCTGCGCCGCGTACTCCTTGTACAGCCGCATACTGGCTTCCAATCTCATTTGAGCCGGGCAAAGCAGCGGTAGAAGTGCATTGCAGTTCCCAAACAGATTCGCTGCAATTTTCGCCGTCTTCGCGGAATATTTTGTTGAAAGGCGTATTCAGGTTATAAATAGCAGAACCGATAACTTCTGCTGTTAGCGACTGCACCTGTCCCCAGTTGTTGCGCTGCATGTGAGTTTTGGCGTGCAACGCTTTCACCGCTCCCCATGTCAGGCGTCCCGGATATTGCGTTCCCCATGAGCGAGGAATGGGCAATGTTGCCGCTTCGGTCAAATCGTCGTCAATAAGTTTGTATATATTATCAACCGAAGATTTAGGCACATTGGCTTCGACAGCATCGGTAATCTTGAAATCAATCAGCGGCACTTCGCCGAAAGCGCGTACCAGATTAAAGTAAACAAATGCGCGGAAAAACAGGGCTTCGGCTTTGTTCACAAGGTCGCCTTCGGTAGCAGTTCCTGCCGCTTCGGCTTCGTTGACATCGTTCAGCACATTATTTGCAATATGCGCAATGTCATAATTATTCGTCCAGTAAGTTCCAATCATACCGTTTGAAGCAGTGTAATTGAAATCATCGTACATTACGGCATTGGCAGCGCCATCAGAAGCGGTAGAGCCTTTTTCTACATCTTCACACCTCACGTTGTGAATGAATAGCGCCGTGTTGCCTGTGGTTACGTGAAAACCGCGAACTTTGGCATACATTGAAAATATATCTGCTGCAAACGAACCGCCTTTGTTGTCTTTGGCTGTCCATTCGCCTTGAGGTTCTTGCATCAGCATGTCGTTGCAGGCAACCATCGTCAGCAATAATACTATTGCTGCAAAATATTTTGTGTTTAATAATTTATGTTTCATATTTATGTGAAATTTATAAAGTTTAGAATGAAATGTTTATTCCCATAGTGTAAACCACAGGCATTGGATAGCCTCCGCTGTCGATACCAAACGACAATGAGCCTCCGCCTACTTCAGGCGTATAGCCCGAATTTTTATGCCATGTCTTAAGATTTTGCACATTGGCGAAAATACGCACTGTATTCAGATGAATCTTACTCAACGTTTCTTTGTTGAATGTATAACTCAACTGAATATTGCGGATACGGAAGAAACTGCCGTCTTCGATAAAATATGTAGAAGGAAGATTGTTGATACTTCTCGACGGGTCAAGAATAGGTTCCCAATTGGAAGTTCCTTCGCCGTGCCAGCGGTTTAGTTGGCGTTGCTTATAATTCAGTTGCGCATAAGTTGAAGCGCCCCAGTCGCGGTAAATTTCATTGCCATATACGCCCATCATATCAATAGTCAAATCAAAGTTCTTGTAACCTAAGTTAATGTTGAAACCGTACAAACAGTCGGGAGTCGGATTGCCTATCATTGAGCGGTCTTTGTCGGTGATTCTGCCGTCTCCGTCAATATCCTTAAATTTCAGGTCGCCGGGTTTCACATTTGCTAACGTATTTATTGGCGACTGCCTTATATCCGACTGGTTCTGATAAACTCCTTCCACCGTATATCCGTAGAAATGAGCTATCGGGTAGCCGCTTAAAGTACGCGACACGTTTTCGTGTTCGTATTTGGCATCTGCTTCATCTCGTCCCAACGAAATTACATTGTTCTTTATGGTTGTAAGATTAGCGCCTATAGAGTAACGGAAATCGCCGTTGGCGAGTTTATCGCTCCACGAAGCGGCTAACTCAAATCCTTTATTATTTATTTCACCGAGATTTTCCAGCGAATTGCGCGCTCCCGTACGCGAAGCCAACGAAACAATAATATCCTTTGTTGTTTTGCTGTAATACACAGGTTCTACGCTCAATCTGTTTTGCAGCAATCGCATTTCAAATCCAAGTTCCCATGAATATGTTTTTTCCCAGTGTAAATTCTGTACCAAATATGAATAAGTATAGCCCGGAATAATTTCATCGCCAAAAACCGCAGACCCTGAACTTGTAAGAGTCGGATAAGTAGGATAATTGTTGCCGCCTGTATTTTCCGAACCCAATACTCCCCACGAGCCTTTTAATTTAAGATAATTGATAATATTCTGCGTCTGCATAAATTCCTCTCCCGACACAATCCATCCTGCGCCTAATGAATAGAAATCGTCCCATGTGTTGCCCACTCCGCTGAATACCGACGAGCCGTCTCTACGATATGACACGTTCAGCAGATAGCGGTTGTCATAGTTGTACAACGCTCTTGCCAGATACGACATCGTAAATCGTTTCCACTGACTGCTGCCGTTTGTCTGTGCAGTATTAGGCAATGCAGAAAGCCACCATTTATCCTGATTACCGTCCGGCGAGAAATATATATCGTCAAGCAGTTGCGAACGTCCGCCGCTTAATGAAGAATATTCTCTGTAATTGGTCGTAACGCCAAACATGGCAGTAAGTCCGTGTTTCCCGAATGTATTATCGTATGTGAGGATATAATCCTGCTGTACCGTAAGGCTCGTATTTTTGCTTTGGCTAACAGATTCACGGTCGTTTACATGCGTTTTTTTATCGGTTCCTGCTATATCGGGATTGTATTCCCAGATAATAGGCGAGAAACTGCGCGATTCTCCCGTAGAGTAGTTAGCGGAATAAGTTACCTTGAAAGTGAAATGCTGCAAGAAGTTTACTTCTCCGAATATATTTCCTGCAATGCGATGGTTTACGCCTATATTGTGTTGTCCCAGCAATTCAATATCCCGCAATGGATTTGAGGCTTGCGCCCGTTGAAAATCGGGCAGCGTATGAAGCAACCGTTCGCTTACGCCTGTAATCGGGTCGATGTAATCAAAATGTGTCGGAGAAATCGGCGCCGCTTTCAGAACACCCGTAACGCCTTTTGCATCGGGAGGCAGAGTGCGCGAACCGTTTACCTGAAATCCTACTTTTAAGTAATCTTTCACTTTATGTTCGCTGTTAAGGTTCAAGGTTATTTTCGTCATCTTTTCTGTTTTTATAGAACCTTGTTCCGTAGTATAACCAATTCCTGCATAAAACTTGCTTTTAGCCGTAGCGCTTGTGATACTGATATTGTTGTTGTTGATAAATCCTGTTTGGAATATTTCATCCTGCCAGTCGGTATCAGCGTTCCAGTTAGTGTAATCAAATGGTCCAACCCCCTGATTAACTCTTTGCTCATTGTACAATTCCTTGAATTGTGCTGCATTTGTCATAGGTAATCTTTCTGCAATATACTTAAATCCTATTGAAGAATTAACATTTACCACAGTTTGCCCTTCTTTTGCCTTTTTTGTTGTAATAATAATTACGCCGTTAGCGCCGCGTACTCCAAAGATAGCCAGCGAAGAAGCATCTTTGAGAATCTCCATAGATTCCACATCTGCGGAGTTCAGATAATTAATATTATCAGAAAATAGTCCATCAACTACATATAAAGGCGTATAACCATTAATAGAGTTTGTGCCTCTAATACGTATTTCGGGATCTTGTCCGGCACGCCCTGTATTGGTTACCTGCACCCCGGCAATTCTGCCCTGAATAGAAGCTAACGGATTTGTCGATGGTTTATCGGCTACCGTTTCTCCTTTAATACTTACAATAGAACCGGTTAAGTCGCGTTTCTTTGCGCTACCGTAACCAATAACTACCGTTTCGTCCAATGCCACCGCATCTTCTTCCAATACTACATCAATAATACTCGATGAACCTACGGTGATTAATTGAGTTTCCATACCAATGTATGAAAATTCCAATATATTCCCGAGTGCAGCGGAAATTGTGTATTGTCCCGACAAATCGGTGGCAACTACAAGCGGAGTTCCCTGTACTCGTACAGTTACTCCGACAAGCGGATAGAAAGACTTGTCGGTAACTTTTCCTGAAATGTTTTTGTTTTGCGCTTCAAGCGTTACGCTTGTCAACAATAAACAAAACAATAGCAAAACAGGTACTAACAAGACCTGATTTCCGCCTTTTTTGAAAAATGTTCTTTTTAATTTTAATTGCATAACATATCTCCATTTTTAGATTAAATAATACTTTTTTTATTTTTCATTTAAGATAATTTTACATTGCAAATTTAGGCTAATGGTTTTTAATATTCAAAAAAAACATCATTCATTATACTACTTCATATTAAAAATAACAATGCTATTAAAATACGTCATTACGCTTATTTTATGTATTTATATTATTAAAAACAAATGTATTATAAATAAGCATATTTATTTTGTAATTTCATGCAAATAAAAATTGTCTTTTGTTAAAATATTATTACATTTGTGCTTCAAAAATAATGAAATGAAGCAGTATAATAAAATTCACACAATTGTATATCTTTTAATTTCATATTTTTTAGCAGTAGCAAATGCTACTGCGGGCGAACAATATGGAAGCAACCCTAATGTTGTTAATTATCCTGCGAACAGAACATGGTCGATAACACAAGACAAACAAGGAATACTCTATTTTGCCTGTAGCGACGAAATGTTGGAATTTGACGGGATACATTGGCTATCGTACAAATCACCTAATAATAGAATTGTTCGCACGGTAGAATATGATTCCGTATCGCAACGTATTTATTGCGGTTCGTTTGAGGAATTCGGCTATTGGAAACGCAATGACTTCAACGAGATGGAATATTATTCCATAAGCGACAGCCTGCCGGCTGACATTTTACACAATGATGATGTGTGGGAAATAATCTTGGGAGATACTGTTATTTTTCATTCGTTTGCAAAATATTTTTTGTATGGCAACAACCGCATTAGTTATGCTGAATTTCCTTCATCTTGCCTTACTATAAAAAGAATTAACAACCATCTGTATGCTGCAACTGTTAAGGGATTATATGTTTTTAGCGATAATGAATTCAGATTTATTCGTAACGGAGAACAATTTATCGACGACAAACAAATAAGCGCATTATTGCCTTTTGATGAACAAAACATTTTAATAGCCACGCAAAGCAGCGGTCTTTGGCTGTACGATGGACAATCGTTATCACGATGGAAAACAGAAGTAGATGGATTTTTGTCGCAAAATCATCTTAATCGTGCGTTGGCTATGCGCGATTCCATGTTTGTGTTTGGAACTATTTTGAGCGGAGTAATTGCTATTGACTGTCATGGTCGTTTGCTGTGGCATTTGCATAAGTCAAATGGTTTGCAGAACAATACAGTACTTGGTTTGCACGAAGACCATGAAGGTAATTTGTGGGTAGCGCTCGATAATGGAATAGATTACATCAACATCAAATCGCCGCTGTATTTCTATCGCGGCAATCATGATAATGTAGAAGCGGTTTATGACATTTGCAAATATAAAGGATCGTTGTATATGGCAACCAACAAAGGGCTGTTTCGCAGTACTGAGGATAATGAGCATTTTAAGATTTTACCCGAAATTCGCGGACAGGTGTGGAGTTTATCGGTATGGAATAATCAGTTGATTTGCGGGCATAATAAAGGTACGGCTCGCATTGAAGGCGACAAGGTTATCCCTGTTTCTGATATTACAGGCGGCTATTGTATTCGCAGATATAATACAAAAGATGGCGATGTGTTGATACAAAGCACTTATACTCATTTGGTCGTTTATAAACAAAATAAACAAGGTTTATGGCAAATGAGTCATTTTATTCCAAATTTTATAGAGCCTATACGTTACATCGAAATAGACCATCATGGTAATATTTGGGCTGGTCATATTGAAAAAAATATCTTCAGAATACGGTTAAACCAAACATTTACCGACATTAGCGATAAGCGTTGCTATACATCTGTGGGCAATAATAAATCAAGCCGAACAGGTGTTTTCAAAGTAAATAATCATATAGTTTTTACAACAGGTAACTCACTGTTTACCTATGATGATATAAACGACAGTATTGTGCCGTATGAGCGACTGAATAAGATGGTCGGAAAATTTGCCGCTGCACATAAAATCATTTCAACAGACGACAAACATTACTGGTTTTGCTGTAACGACGAACTTGCTTGCTTTGTGTTTGAGAATACCGATACATGCAGAATGTTGCAAAGAATTTCTCACAAATTGTTAAAAAATCAAATAATGCTTGATAACGAATGTATCCTTACCAACAATAACAGATACTCGTTCATAGGATTGATAAACGGATTTGCCATACTTGATTCCGAATATAAATCATCATCAACGCCCAAAGCAGATATTTTATTGCGTAAAATAGATGCAACAACGCAAAAGCAGCAATCATTAAAATTAGACCCGAAGATACCTAAAAACGTGCTGCCTTCGGCTTATTGTAATGTAAAATTTGTATTTGCTTATCCTTCATTTTGCTCGACTAATGTACAATTGTTTTATAAACTTGAAGGATTAGAGAAAATATGGTCGCCGGTAGCCGAAAATTATGAAAAAGAATATTCTCGAATACCTGCCGGCAATTATAGATTTATTGTAAAAGCGGTTGATAATAATGGAGATGAAATATCTCAAACTTCGTATAATTTTGTAATAAGTCCTCCATGGTATGCGAGTAAAGTTGCTATTATCGGGTATGTTGTGTTTGGAATACTGTTGCTTGTGTTTTCATACAAAATAGGCGAATTTCGATTGCATCTTCGACATCAGAAAGCCATGCAGGCGGGAGAGAAAAGACGTCAGGAAGAATTGGCTCAAAAAGAACAAAAAATCATTCGCCTGAAAAACGAAAAATTAGAATCGGAGGTGCTGTTTAAGGCAAAAGAACTTGCAAGCAGCGCTATGGCTATTATTCAAAAAAATAATGTATTGCAAACTCTGAAACAGGAATTGCAGAAAGAAAATAGCGATAAAAGCATGAAAAACATTGTTAAACTGATTAATAAAAATCTTTCATCGCAAAAGGAATGGGAAATGTTTGAAGTAAACTTTGACCTGATTCACGACAGTTTTTTTCGTAATCTGAAAAAACG
The DNA here is from genome assembly GCA_031274595.1 of Prevotellaceae bacterium. Lineage (GTDB taxonomy): Bacteria > Bacteroidota > Bacteroidia > Bacteroidales > UBA932 > JAIRKV01. Next base: position 11,199 of record JAISPX010000030.1, read on the forward strand.
TTCACCGCAACTTACATCTCACGATTTGAAATTATGCGCTTATCTGCGTCTTAATCTTTCTACCAAAGAAATTGCTCAACTCACAGGCAATTCGATACGCGGCGTTGAGGTTGCGCGTTATCGTCTGCGTAAGAAACTGCAACTCTCAACCGAACAAAATCTAAATCTTTTTATGCTGGAATTTAAATGATACCAAATCGTTATTAAAAAATGAATAATGAAGAGCGAAAAATTAATGATTAATGATTAATGGTTTACAATGTCATTGTACTGCTGCGGCAACACCGCCGTGTTGAGTGTACGGCATCGCCGTCTTGCAAACGCAACGACGAGAAAAAACAAAATAGTAAATAATAAAACAATCTGCGTTATCTACCTAATAAGAAAAATATAAAATTAATGTAAATTTTTACTGAAAATAATTACTTTTGTTGCATGTTACAACAATATGAATCGCATACAGTAAGTTATAAGAGGAATTTAATATGGCAGATACGGGCAAACGATTGGCGTATGATTTGGTAAAAGATATATGGGAAAACGGCGACAAGGATGCAGCGTGGGAACGGACGGATAAAAGACTTCAGTGCCTTGCGCAAAGCGGTTTTGATATATTTAAAGAAGAATTGATTCAAGACCAAATTGAAGACGCAATTGAAAACGGCTACGAGTTACAGGTAGAAGAAGCATGGCTAATGCTTGCATGTCGCCTTAGCTCGCTGGTGTGTAATCCTAATGAACTTCGCAGCAGATGGTTTGTGTTTTTAGAAAAAATGGAAGCGAAGATGGAGCAACTGTGCGATGAAGAATTGCCTAAACTTACCGCAATTGAGAATATTGAAAAGGCGCGTTTGTATAGCCGCAAAATCGCAGGTCAACTGCAAAACATTCACAATAGAGCGCATACTGTCTATGAAGAAGAAATCATTGATAACTACTATAGACATGGAAATCATATCAAGATGGGAGACGCTCTTTTTGACAGGCTGTATGATTTCAGAAGCAGTTGTGAAGAAAGGTATAATAAATTTACACAAAAACGACTTAATTATATAGAAAAATTAAATAAAACATTTCAGAAAAAGGAAAAAACAAATGGGTAAAGAAATTTTAGAGCCGATACACGGCATCGATTTGAAGACTTATGTTGCGATAAGCAAAAAACTTATGGCAGGCATAAACGAAGAAAAAATTTTGCAGGCTATGAGTTTGGACAAATCAACATGGGATGAAATCAATACGCTTTGGGTACAACGAATGACACAAGATGAAACTTTTGAGTTGATAACGCTCTTCGGACAATACAATGCCGACGAATCTACACATCCTAACCTTGAAGGCTTAACGGCTGAAACATCTCAAGAAGGCGCGGATAATCTGGCGCTGCTGAAAAGCGACCGTTATTTTTATGAAGAACTGGCTGCCGCAAAAGACGCTGCATACGAATACGGCATAGACGGTGTTCAGTGGATAAAGGATAATTTTGGCATCAATCTTGCCGATTTCCAGACAGTGGCTATGCAGTACACGGATAACAGAGATATCAACAACTCTGAAGAGATGTTGCACTATGCCCAATATCATGACGAAAAAAAAGAAGAATATGCCCAACATTTTGCGGCAATGCAAGGCGGCAATATAGCAGATGACGTGGAATTTTAATTAATGGTTAATTAATAAATGGCTAATGATTTACAATGTCATTGTACTGCTGCTGCAACACCGCCATCTTGCTTTTTCAACACCGCCGTCTTACAAATGTAACACCGCCGTCTTGCAAATGCAACACCGCCGTGTTGAGTGTGCGGCATCGCCGTCTTGCAAACGCAACGATGAAATAGTAAATCGTAAATAATAAAATAGCAAATAGCAAGAAGCCTACTTTGATGGCTGTTTAGTATAAACAATATTGTTAAGACACCATTAACAACACTGGAAAGGCTCACCGAACAACACTGGAAAGGCTCCCTTAACAAATAAGGCTGTAATAATTTTACTTCCTTATTTTTTTTGCGATAAATTCTATTGTAAAAATCAGCAAAAAGCCGATTAGTGCGAATATTACGGCAAACATTAATTGCGAATCGCTGTTTGTTAACTCGCTGTAAGCAGTCGGCAAAATGTTTTTTTGCGACAAAGGTTGTTCTATTCCGTGCCTGTCGGTAAATGTTGTGAGAGTGTTTTTCCAAGGCCAGATTTTATTCAGCGAGCCAAACATAAATCCTGTAAGCGAAGCCAGCGTTATGGTTTTGAAATATCGGAAAAGCCACGATAAAACTCGCGAAAATACAACAATACCAACGCCTGCGCCGCATAAGAAAATCCCGATTATAGTAAAATTTAATTCGGCAAGCGATTTCATCATGAAGAAATATTGACCCAAAAGCACGAGAATGAAACTTCCTGAAATTCCCGGTAAAATCATTGCGCAAATGGCAATCGCTCCGCATATAAAAATGTACCAGTAGTCTCCGCTTGAATTTAACGGCGAATTTTCGGGCGAAGTAATGAAAAATGCGATAATGGTAAAAACAAGAAAAGCGGCAATTGCCTTAATATTCCATTTAACATCACGCGCAATAAATATTGTTGATGCAACTATCAAACCCGAAAAAAACGACCACACAAAAATAGGATGATTTGCAATCAAATATGTCATTAATTTTGCAAGGCTGAGAAAACTTACCGCAATTCCGCTCAACAAAAAAGCAATAAATGTTCCATCAATATTTGTCCAGAAGTTTCTAAATTCTCCTTTTATCAATAATTTTATATTTGCAATATTTATGCTTTTAATTGCGTTTATAAAGCGTTCGTAAATTCCTGTTATGAAAGCAATAGTTCCGCCCGAAACGCCCGGAATAACATCAGCCGCTCCCATTGCCATTCCTTTGAAAAAGGTAAGGATATAATTTGTTTTTTTCATCATTTTTTTGTTTTATAGGATAAGTAAACATTCATTATTTGTTCGTTGAGCATTGCTTCGGGGCATAATTCAAAAAACGATTTCATCATATCGGCGTCAAGTTCGAGACTTCGTTCAATATAAATCACGCTTTGCGATAAGTTGTTGTTTAGAAAATGATAATACGCCAAATGATAACAAACTTCGGCAATCGAATAAAAACTTTCGTTGTATTTTGTTTCAAGAATTTCTATTCCTTTATCAATATCATCGAGGGCGATAATTTCGGCATACAATAGCCAAGCCTGATAATCGTATTTACAGGAATCACTGTGAATAAATTTTTCCATTGTTTGTTCGGCTTCTTTAATTTTATTTTGCTGAAGCAGAATTTTGCCCATTTGAGTTAGAAATGCAGGAATAATTTCAATATCGTTCAAAGTTTTACGCATAAACTGTTCTGCTATTTTAAACTCGTTTCGCTGTGAATATATAGTTGCAAGGCTGTAATATGCATCTACATAATCGGGATTTTGCGATACAATATCCAGATACAGTTTTTCGGCTATGTCGTATATTTTTTCGCGTTCGTAACACTTTGCTATTCCAAACAGTGCGTCTATATTTTCTTTTTCAAAATCTAAAATCTTGTTGTATATTTTTATTGCTTCGTTGTTTTTGCCAAGCACGCTGATACATTCGGCTTTGTTGATTAATGTTTCCTGCGCGTTTTCGCTGCTTACTGCAAGTCGCAAATCAAACGCTTTGATTGCTTTTTCGTATTCGGACAACAACATGTAAATATCGCCTAACTCGTCCCATATATTTTCGTCGAAAGGGTTAATTTCCGTCATTTTTTCATATATGTTTGCGGCTTTGCGATATTCCAATTCACATTCGTAGCATTTGGCAAGCCAGTACATCAAGTCAGGGTTAATGTCGCGAATTATTTTTTGTGCGAGTTCAAGATATTTTTTTGCAAGTGAGATTTGATGCATTATCATCAAAAAATCGCAGATCATTTCTATTGTAATATCTTTGTCATCCGACAATTCTATGGCTTTATCAAAGAATTTTTCGGCTGATTTGTACTGATTTTTTTTTATGCATATCTCGCCTCTTAAAACGAAGACGTCTGTAATTACATCGCTGTTGTGTTCTATGTTTTTGATTACTTTTTCGGCTTTTTCAAATTCATTGTTTCTTATATATAAATCGGCTTTTATTGTTTTAAGTTCAAACGACGATGGATAAAAAATTTGGGCTGTATTATTAACTTCAAGTGCGTTTTTATAATTATTTATCAGTACATAATAATCCGAAATAGCGATAAATTCTTCTAATTTAAAATAATGTTGCCTGTCGTTTTCATATCGTTTTGCCAGTTGTTCAGATTGCAGTATGTAATTTTTATTTTCGGACATTAGTTTTGTACTTTTATTGTTGATAAAAAATTTATTATTAAACTCACAAATTTTGTCGTTTCATTCGAGTGTTCAAGAAGTATCAAATCAAAAGGGTCGTTTTTATATTGTAATCCTCCGATTTTGAATTTTGCAGTCGATAATGTTGATATGTACCTGTAAACGTATTCGGAACTGCGCGACATGTCAATCAGCACATCAAACTTTTGCGTCATAAACTTGTTTACATCTTCGCAATTTGGTTTTCCATACCATGTTAAATCCGATTTTGTAAATATTTTTATGTATGAAGGAACATGTTTTCTGCTTTCTACTTCAACATCTTTTGTATCTTCAAATGCTATGGCAGATATTTTAATTTTTCGCGCCAAAAAGAATTTCATCATCTTATTTGCCATTAGATACGTACTTCCTGTATTTTCAAACAAAATACCTACGCTTTTCATTGTACTGATATTACAAAATCCTTTTTGTCGCTTAATTTTCGATATGCGATTTTCCAGAATTTTGTTTCCTACTATTTTTTTTATAATATTAAGCATATTCTATTTGTTTATTAGCATGTTAAATTGATTTTCATCAATAATTTTAACTTTCAGTTTTTCGGCTTTTTCTGTTTTCATTTGTCCGCTTTTTTCTCCTGCAAGCAAATATGTCGTTGATGCCGAAATTGCCGAAACGTTTTTACCGCCGTGCTGCTCTATAATTTGTTTCAACTCTTCGCGCGAATACGAAGTAAATGTTCCCGAAACAACAAAACTCATACCTTTAAGTTTATCCGAAATTTTTTTATTCGTTTCTTTTGCTTCAAACTGCAATCCCGCATTGCGCAATCGTTGCAGTATTTCCTGATTTTTGGGATTTGCAAAATATTTAATTATGCTTTGAGCAATTCGTTCTCCTATTTCGTCAACTTGCAATAATTCATTTTCGTCTGCCGTCATAATTTTATCAACGGAATGTAATGTTTCTACAATTTTTTTTGCTGTTGTTTCGCCTACAAAACGAATTCCTATTGCAAACAGAACTCTCTGAAATTCTACGTTTTTTGAATCTTCTATACTTTTTATTATGTTTTCGGCAGATTTTTCGGCTATACGTTCAAGCGGCAAAAGTTGTTCTTTTTTCAAATCGTACAAATCGGCGATATTGTTTATCAAATTATTTTTGTACAGAAGTTCTATTGTTTCCACTCCCAAGCCGTCAATAGCCATTGCTTTTCGCGATATAAAGTGTTCTATTTTTCCTATTATCTGCGGATGACATCCGTTTTCGTTAGGGCAAAAATGTTTTGCTTCGCTTTCTTCGCGCTCAAGTTTTGTTCCACATTCGGGACAATGAGTAATATATTCAAACGCTTTGCTGTCGTCTGTTCTGTATGATTTATCAACTCCGACTATTTTGGGAATTATTTCTCCGCCTTTTTCAACAATCACCATATCGCCAATGCGAATATCAAGAATATTTATTTGTTCCTGATTGTGCAATGATGCGCGTTTTACTGTTGTTCCTGCAAGTTGTACCGGTTGCAGGTTTGCAACAGGCGTGATTGCTCCCGTGCGTCCAACCTGAAAATCCACCGACAATAATTTTGTAACGGCTTGGTCGGCTTTGAATTTGTATGCAATTGCCCAGCGCGGCGATTTTGCGGTAACGCCCAATTCTTCCTGCTGCTCAATATTATTCACTTTTATTACAACTCCGTCGGTATCGTACGGCAATGTCTTTCGCGCTTCGTCCCAATAATTTATATAATCAATAACTTGCCTGATTGTTTGGCATTTTTTTGTATGTTGCGATATTGGAAATCCCCATTTTTTTGCTTCGTGCAGATTATCGTAATGATTTGCATGAGGCAGATTTTCGCCGAGCAAATAATATAAAAAACAATCCAATCCGCGTTTTGCAACCTGAGACGAATTTTGCAGTTTTATAGTTCCTGCCGTTGCGTTTCGAGGATTTGCAAATGGCGTTTCGTCTTTATCCAAGCGTTCTTTATTCAAACGTTCAAAAGACGAGCGAGGCATAAATATTTCGCCGCGAATTTCAAATTCATCGGGATAATCGCCATATATTTTTAATGGAATGGTTCGTATTGTTCGTATATTTGCGGTAACATCATCGCCTTTTTCGCCATCGCCGCGAGTTACCGCCTGTTGCAAAATTCCGTTTTTATAAATCAAACTTATTGATACACCATCGAATTTAAGTTCGCAAACATATTCAAAATCGCTTACAATTTTACGCACACGCTGGTCAAAGTCGTTCAAATCGCTTTCGGAATAAGTGTTTCCGAGCGACAACATTGGATATTTATGTTTTATTTGAACAAATTCGTTGTTTATATCATTGCCTATCCGTTGCGTGGGAGAATCTGCTGTTTGCAACTCGGTAAATTCTTTTTCAATCGCTTCGAGTTCCTTTATAAGCAAATCGTATTCAAAATCACTGATTGTAGGATTTGCATCAACATAATAACTACGATTGTGTTGTTCAATGATTTTGCGTAAATTTTCGCATCGTATTTTTGCTTCCGTAAAATTCATTGTATTATTTTTATGCAAAAATACTAAAACTATCAGATTTGGCTTGATTTGTTAATAAGTTTTGAGTATTTTTTATAAATCTGTTGTGCTATTTATGATATCTTCAACAGATTATTTCCTGCCTTGTACTTCGCAGTTGGCGAAGGGATGCTTTTGAGACAGCCTCTATATCACGCACACTGCGAGGCAAACTTTTGCATAACGGGCAAAAACGCTGAAAAACGCCGCTGGCGTTTCATTATTCGTTACCCGTTATTTATTTTTATGTGTTTTTCAACATTTTACAAATTATGACGCATTTCTAATGCCTGTCAATAACCAATAATAAGTGTATTTGCGTGCAAAAATACCTACAAATAGGGATTTCCTACGTCATCAACAGTGAATACTTTTGCAGTCTGTTTTTAATTCAATTATAAACAAACCCGAAACAACAAATGCGGTTTTTTATAATTATCTAAAAAACTGCGAATTTAGTTTATTGAAGAATTTATTAAAATGATTAAGTTGAGATTTTATTATTGTTTATTATTTATTTTGGTTTTCACTCCTGCGTTTTCGCAAAATACTCAAACCATTTCATCCGAAATTGATACGGCAAACAGCGTAAATTTAGAATCCGTTTTTGTTATCGGGAAAAGCAAGGTTAAAGAGATTAACGAATCGGCTTACAATGTGGTAAGCATCGACACCAGACCATTACATAATACTACATTGAGTTTAACACAAACGCTCGACCGTATTTCGGGAGTGAAGATAAGAGAAACAGGCGGAGTAGGCTCAGACTCTCAAATTTCAATCAACGGCTTTAGCGGACGGCATATCAAAATATTTTTTGACGGAATACCGATGGAAGGTCTCGGTTCTTCGTTTCAGTTAAACAACATGCCTGTTAATCTGTCAGAACGCATAGAAGTTTACAAGGGAGTTGTTCCTGTTGAGTTTGGCTCTGATGCATTGGGCGGCGCTATTAACATAGTTACCAAACGAACAAGAAGCACATACGCAGATGTATCTTATGCTTACGGCTCGTTCAATACTCACAAATCAAACGTGAGTTTCGGTCATACAACGAAAAACGGATTTACATTTCAGTTAAACGCATATCAGAATTATTCGGATAACAATTACAAGGTTAAAACAAAACTGCTTGATGTGAACAATGGCACATATTCCAACGAAGAATTTTGGTTCAAAAGATTTCACGACAATTATCACAACGAAGCATTGATTGCAAAAGCGGGAATTGTAAATAAACCGTGGGCTGACAGACTTTTGATAGGAATTACTTTAAGTCAGGAAAAGGCAGACATACAAAATGCCAATATCATGCAAATTGTTTTCGGAGGCAAAGAACGTAAAGCCCGAAGTATTATACCTTCATTGACCTACGAAAAAAGAAATCTTATAGTGCAAAATCTGAATTTTTCGTTAAATGCAACTTACACCAATGTCAGAAACAACAATATTGATACTCTTGCGCGTCAATACAACTGGAAAGGCGAATACAGAACAAAAGGAGCAAAAGGCGAAGGTCAATATTCGCTAAGCGAATTTGATGCTCAAACTGCATACGTAACCGCAAATCTGAATTACAAACTAAGCGATAAACATTACTTTGCCGTCAACAATCTATACAGCAACTACACACGCAAAGCCACAGATGCGGTAGCCAATTCCGAAAACAGCACTGAGGCAACTTTTATGAAACGCGTGAACTCAAAAAACGTTTTGGGATTTTCGTACCTGTTTGAACCAAGCAAACGATGGAATACTTCGGCTTTTTTCAAATATTACGAAGTAAACGTGAAAGGACCCGTTAATGTTTCCACCTCAACCACCGCCGAATACGAAGAAAGAGAAAAATCATTCAGCACAACAGGATATGGTTTGGTTATGACTTATTTTTTAACCTCTGCGCTTCAAATCAAAACCTCGTTTGAAAAAGCATACCGACTGCCTTCGGAGCGCGAACTGTTTGGCGACGAAGTTTTGGAAACAGGAGACGTGGCGCTGAAACCAGAAAACAGCAGCAATATTAATCTTAACATCAGTTACAGCAACGTATGGAACAATACTCATTCGGTATATTTTGATGCAGGATTGATATACCGAGATACAAGAGATTATATCAGGCGGCAGATAGACCAACGATATGGAGGAGCATCTTATGCAAATCACGGAAAAGTGCTTAACTTGGGTGTTGACTGTGAAGCAAGATATTTTTATAAAAACATTTTTTCGGCAGGAGGAAACATAACCTATCAGGACATAAGAAATATGGAACAATACAGCATTGACGGTCGCAAATTGGTTTATTACAAAGACCGTATGCCCAATGTTCCGTATCTTTTCGGAAACATAGATGCAGCCTGCAACATACACAATCTGTTGGGCAAAGGAAATGTTTTTTCGATAGGATACAACATGCGATATGTACATTCATTTTTCCGCGACTGGCAAAGCGAAAGCAAAGGCGGCTATATTACTATTCCCGCGCAATTGTCGCACGATATTAATCTAACCTGCTCGCTCAAAAACGGAAAATATAATGTTTCTTTTGAAATTAAAAACATTGCCGATGCGATGTTATACGATAATTATAGTTTACAAAAACCAGGACGCAGTTTTCTGGTAAAATTCAGATATTTTTTCTTTAATAATAAATCTTAAAATAATATTAAAATGATGACAAAAAAACAAATTAAAAAAGCATTTTTAGCAGGATTTATCGGATGTTTAGCCTTATCTTTCGCATCATGCGACAGTAACGAATACAATCCGACTCCTACTATAGGTTCATTTTTTCTGTCGGTTTCAGGCGAAACGGCAGAATACATTATCCAAACTAATAATCTGGAAACAGGCAATCTGTCTATCTCCGACAATAACGGAGCGCTTGAAAAATCAGGCTACACATGGATATTTAACGAAAATCCATCGGTTGCAGTCGGATTAATTTACAATCAGGGAGACCCGGGTGTATGTTTGGCTTATGGAATTAAATCAGACACAACACTGACTGAATTAAAACAATTCCAAATCGAATCGCGTTTTACATCCTACGGTTTCTTTGACAAATACGCACTAACCAGCGTTGGTGGAGTAACTCCCGTAGATGAAAGCGGAAACGCTCTTGTTGATGGCAGCGGAAACGTTCGTTCGGATGGCGCTACTTTCAACTTCTTTGATTTGAAAAATCTTGTTTTGACTTCAAAAACAATTACCACATTGAATATTACAGGTAATGGCGATCAGGCAACTTTTTCAGGCATAGTGGATATGGGCAACGGCGAATTTCTTACAGGCATGGTTGTTTCTCAACCCAAAGCTGCGGGAGCAGGAGGAGGCGCAAGCTCTGGAACGATAACTTATCCCGACAGCGTGTGGGTTGCGGCTTTCGATGCCATTCTAAACCTTAAACGCATTTACAGAGACGACAGAATAAGTTACTCGTCGGGACGCTTCCGTTCTCAATATTATTCCCAAATCGGAAAAGCCGACGATGGAAGCGTTTATGTATTTTCAGGCTCGTATGAAAGCGCAACAACAAAACCCTGCGGTGCTTTGAAAATAAACAAAAATGCAACTGAGTTCGATCCTTCTTACTATTTCAATATAGAGCAAGAAACAGGCGGTTACAGGTTCAGAAAAGTTTGGCATATTACAGGAAATTATTTCTTGCTTGAACTGTACAACGACTTTACTATTACTACCGAAACTGCGGCAACTCAATACGGAATAGTAAACATGGGAACACAAAAGTTTTCATGGTTAAGCAACGGTTTCCCTGCCAAAAATCAGATAACAGCCACAGGCTTGCCTATGGCTCACGACGGCAAAATGTATTTCCCGATAGTTACACAAGGAAACGACCCTGCAATATATATCATTGACCCTGCAACAGCATCTGCAAAAAAAGGCATAAGCATAACGGGTGCAAAAACTTTAAATGCAATAGGAAGATTGATTTATCAATAGTATTTATACAAATAAGGAACAGTAATATATTCAATTATATTGCTGTTCTTTTAATTACTTAAATAAAAAATAAACATTCCCGCTTCATGCGTAACAACATTTTATCTGTCATTCTGGGATTAACAATATTCTCTGCAAGCCTCTCCGCTCAAACAAACATTTGCATAGGTAGCAGAGACACGGTTTTTTCCGATATTTTACGCGAAGAGCGAACTTATTGGGTGCATCTTCCCGAAAATTACAGCGACAGTATTCAAAAAAAATATCCCGTCATATATTTGCTTGACGGAGATTTGTTTTTTCACGCTCTTGTTGCCTTGCAGCGTTCATATTCGCGCGGACGGCAACCTGTCATGCCCGAATGTATTATTGTAGGAATTTTGAATACCGACAGAACTCGCGACCTTACGCCTTCAAAATCATCTTATCGCCGAGACGGGAAAAAATACGCCGATGATGAAGAAACAGGAGGCGGAAGCGAATTATTTACGGATTTCTTGACCAACGAGCTTAAACCCAAAATAAATAAAACTTACCGCACAAACACTACCAATGTCATTATCGGACATTCTTTCGGCGGGCTGTTTGTTGTGAATACATTATTGCGCCATTCACAATTATTCGACATATACGTCGCTTTAGACCCGAGTTTTTGGTGGGATAATGGAAAATTGCAACAAGAAGCCGATAAATTACTTGAAACGAAACAATTTAAAAATATAAAATTTTATGTAGGAATTGCGACAAAAATACGACCCGATGTAAATAACATCAACTCGGATGTCGCACATAATTTTATAGAAAAAACGCTTCCGAAAGCAATAAAAAACGGATTACAGGTTAATTATAAAATATTTTCTGACGAAAGTCACGGTACAATTCCTGTACCCGGCATGTCGGACGCATTAAAAATCATATTTCAATGAAAAAAATTATTCGTAAAATCCATCTTTGGATTGCATTCCCAATCGGAATTATTATAACAATAATATGTCTCACAGGCGCAATTCTTGTATTTCGTCCCGAGATAGAAGAATCTTTGCATCCCGAACGTTTTTTTGCAAAGGAAACACATGACAAACCAATGAGTTTGACGGAACTGATACCTCTTGTAAATTCACAATTGGAAAACAATTCCATTGCAGGCGTAACTATTCCCAATAATCCCAAACGCAATTACATAATTAATCTTACCGAAGGATTTCGGGCTGCAGCATACGTAAATCCATACACAGGAAAATTGATTGAAATCACCAAACCCGAAGGCGGCTTTTTTACCAAAATAATGCAACTTCACCGCTGGCTGCTCGACGATACAAGAAAAATAGGCAAACCTGTTGTCGGATATTCAACGCTTTTGTTTGTAATTATATTGATTACAGGCATTATTATAATTTTCCCGAAAACCCGAAAAAGCCTGAAGCGCATCTTTACAATACACATAAACAAAGGCTGGACACGATTTTGGTACGATATGCATATCTCGGCAGGCGTTTATGTTGTTTTGATTCTTCTGGTATTGGCTCTCTCAGGATTAACATGGTCGTTTCGCTGGTACAGCGCGGGAGTTTACAATCTTTTCGGAGTTGAATTGCCCGCAATGAATCCTAATCACGGAAACAGCAGAGGCGAAAGAACCTCCCAAAATCAACAAACCGAGCAAAGAAACAACAGAGGCGAAAGAACCTCCCAAAATCAACAAGCCGAACAAAGAAACAACAGAGGCGAAAGACCTGCTCAAAATCAACAAGCCGAACAAAGAAACAGCAGAGGCGAAAGAAACGCCCAAAATCAACAAGCCGAACAAAGAGACAGCATAAGCGAAAAAAACAGGCAAACGACAGATTTTTCTCATTGGCAAGAAGTTTTTGAGGAAATAAAAAAGCAGAACCCCGATTTCAAATCCATTAGTATTCAAAACGAGTCGGCATCCGTTTCGCAGAAACGCATCTGGGGCAATGCAAGAGCCTCCGACAGATATGCATTCGATGCAAAAACAGGCGTTATAAAAGATTATTTGCCTTACTCAAAACAAGAAAAAGCGACAAAAATACGCGGCTGGATATATACTTTGCACGTAGGCGCATGGGGCGGATTATTTTCAAAAATTATAACATTCATCGCAGCCCTCACAGGCGCAAGCCTGCCAATCACAGGATATTATTTTTTCTGCAAAAAGAGAAAAAAACGGAAAAAAATTGATTAACGATTAATGGTAGAATGATTAATCCGCTACCGTATCCGATTGGAGACGAGTAAATGGTAAATAATAAACAGAGAGAATGAGCAAAAAAATGATTAACCATTATATCATTAACCATTGGATTACTTTACAAACTTTATAATTAAACTTCATTCAAACAACAAATCGTTTTTTGACGTCAAATCATAGCGTTGATTTTCAAAAAAGAATTTTTCTTCGCCAAATGCAGGTTTCAATTGATTGAACCATGTGGCTTTTGCATCATATTCGGCAAAAAACGGAATATCAACCCACTTGGGATTACGTCCTTGTAAAAAGCGAAGAACGAAAACTTTTTTGCCGTTTATTTCCTGAATTCCCAAAACCTGTATTTTTCCAGCCGCATCGCTCATGCTTGGTCCGCGCACTGTTCTGCAAATTCCGCTAACCTGACGATAAGCCTTTCTGTATATTTCCCAACACTTTTCCAAAGGCAATTCAAAATAACGTTTAGCGCCCGTATCGCGCGGAATAAACATGTAATAGGGAATACATCCCAAATCAACTTGTTTGCGCCAAAGTTGCGACCAAAGTTCGGGTTTATCGTTGATATGATTCAGAACAGGCGATTGTGTTCTTATTTGCGCTCCTGTGGCTCTGATACGCTTGATAGCCTGCTGAACGGCGCTTGTAGATAATTCAACAGGATGATTAAAATGAGCCTGAATCGAAAGGTTTTTACCCGCTTTGTTTATCTGCTCAAACAACCGAATTATATCGTCGCTGTCTTTATCGATAAGATAACGATAAGGCCAGTAACTGAGCGATTTTGTCCCGATTCGTATAGTATGAATATGTCTGAATTCCTCTTGCAGCAAAGGTTGGATATACATTGCCAGCATCTCTGCCGACATCACCATTGGGTCGCCGCCGGTGAATAAAATATCGGTTACTTCTTTATGCACTTTAAGATATTTCAGCAACAAATCGGTTTCTTTCATGGCAAATTTAAGTTCGTTCATTCCCGAAAACTGAGGCCAGCGAAAACAAAATGTACAATAAGCATGACATGTTTGTCCCTGACTCGGGAAAAATAATATTGTTTCAGGATATTTGTGCTGAATTCCTTTCAACTTTATCTCGCCAAGATACGGAACATTATGTTCCTGTCCTGCCGGATTAGGATTAAGCATCAGACGTATTTTTTTAATTACTTCGTCAATTACATGTTTATCGGCATTTTCATCCAAAAGTTTTTTCACAATATCATAATGTCGTTTCCTCAGCATGTTACGGCGAGGAAAATTAAGAGTAAATATCGGATCGGTATCCACATTTTCCCAGTCAATCAGTTCATCTACGACATAATTGTTTGTCTTAAAAGGTAAAACTCGTCCTACAATTTCTATATCTTTAATCAGTTCGTTGTTTAAAAGTGATGATTGCGAAATTCTCTTAAAATTATGCAGCGAATATGTTTTTATAATTTTCTCCATGATTTTTAATATTAAGGTTAACGGGTAAAGTTATAAAAATTTATTTTATAAACAAATTTTTTATGATAAATTCACAAAAAAACTATAAAATAATTGCTATAACTGTTCTTTCTGTATTGTAGTATTAGCGGTTAAAATGCCAAATTAAACCGATTATTTTTTTAACACTTGATTGTTAATTTATTTTCTTTTTTATTGGTATAATAATCAATTTATACCAAACAGACATCAGAGTACATTTAATGTTGAAATTAGTAAGTTTGTATAGAAATTAAATTGAAATTGGTAATATTACAGAGATATTATATTTGTAATTATCTATAAATAATATAATTAATGCACATATTCCTATATAAATTTACTAATCCCAAATAAAAAACTTACATTTGGCAGTTAAATATACGAGCGACTAATTATTAATTTGTAATTGATAATTCGTAATTTATTTTTACCTTTGCAACAAATAAAAAATAATATCAAATCAAAAACAATGAATATACCATCAAATTTAAAGTATTCAAGCGACCATGAGTGGGTTCGCGTTGAAGGCAACATCGCCGTTGTGGGCATTACCGATTTTGCTCAAAGTCAGTTGGGCGATATAGTTTTTGTTGACATACAAACCGAAGGCGAAACGCTTTCCGCAGGCGAAGTATTTGGAGCAATTGAGGCGGTGAAAACAGTTTCGGATGCATTAATGCCTGTTTCGGGAAAGATTATCGAAATAAATCAATCTTTGGAGAGCGCTCCTGAGTTGGTAAACAACGATTCTTACGGTGAAGGCTGGATGATAAAAATAGAAATGTCGGATGCCGGCGAATTGAATAATTTGCTTAGCGCAGAACAATATCAGGAAATAGCGCAATAATTGTGTAGATTTTTCGCAGATAATCTTTTTATTTATTCAAAAGCTGCAAATCGCAGAGATGTCTGTAGATTCCGTTTTTGGCGGTTAGTTCGTCATGTGTTCCCTGTTCTGCAATTTTTCCCGAATCAAGAACAATGATGCAGTCGGCATTGCGAATTGTTGACAAACGGTGAGCAATAACAATCGACGTTCTATTTTTCATCAGATTTGTCAGCGCATCCTGAACAAGACGTTCCGATTCTGTATCGAGCGCCGAAGTGGCTTCATCCAAAATAAGTATCGGCGGATTTTTAAGCACGGCGCGCGCTATGGCTAATCGCTGACGCTGTCCGCCCGAAAGTTTTCCGCCGCGGTCGCCTATATTTGTGTAATATCCGTATTCAAGATTCACAATAAATTCGTGAGCATTAGCAATTTTTGCGGCATTAATCACATCCTGTTCGCAAATATTTTCCATGCCGTAAGCAATATTATTTATAACCGTGTCGTTAAACAAAATTGCTTCCTGAGTAACTATTCCCATTAGCGAAATCAAATCTTTGGGTTCAAGATTTTTTACATTGATTCCATCAATCAGAATTTCGCCCGAAGTAACATCGTAAAAACGCGGAATAAGGTCGGCAATGGTCGATTTCCCTGCGCCCGAATGACCGACAAGAGCGTACATTTTTCCTTTGGGAATTGTGAAATTGATATTCGTAAGTACAGGTTCGGATTCATATTTAAATGATACGTTATTAAATCGTATTTCGCTGTTAAATTCTTTGACATGTATCGGATTTTCCGATTTTTTTATTGTAACGGGAGTATCAATAATCTTAAAAATTCTTTCGGCGGCGGCAGTTCCTCGCTGAACATTGCTGTAGGCTTTTGATACTTCTTTAACAGGATTAAGAACGCTGTAATACAAGCCGAAATAAGCAATCAGAGATTCTATTCCAAATTCAAATTTTCCGTTAAGAATAAAAATTCCGCCAACAAGCAATACGACAGCGGCAACCGTTACGCCCAAAAATTCAGACATCGGCGATGCTAATTCCTGACGATAAAACATCTTTTTTGTTACTTGCCTGTGCCGTTCATTGAGTTCATCAAAACGTTTATTTTGGTGTTTCTGAGCGTTAAATGCCTTTATAATTCTTATTCCCGAAACCGACTCTTCCATCGTGCTTAAAATATCGCCTTGCAGTTCCTGCGCTTCGGCGGCTCTGCGTTTCAAACGTTTCACCATACGGGTTATGAGCAATCCCGACAAAGGCAAAGCCACAACAGTTATAAGCGTGAGTTGATACGACATTAAAAACAATACGGTAAGATATCCTGCAATGTAAACAGGATCTTTGAAAATTACCTGAAACGATGTTACTGTTGTATTTTGAACTTCGGTAATATCATTTGACATGCACGACAAAAGGTTACCTTTACGCTGGTCGGTAAAATATCCCACATCAAGTTTTGTGATTTTTTCAAAAAGTTCTTTTCTCATTCCACGCATTACATACGTGCGCATCGAGGCAAGAATCCGCTGCAGCCAGTATCTGAAAAGGTTTGTCAAAAATGATGTTATAACGACAAAAATACATACAAAAATCAATGTTGTTACTCTTCCGTAATTCTGTACAAGATTATACATCATCAAACCGAAAGTATCTATAAAATAATCTTTTGAAAATTCAAACGAATGAACCTGTATTGGAATTTCGTATGCTTCGGGATTAAAAATAATTGTCAGCAGCGGAATTATCAAAAGAAAATTCAATGCGCTGAAAATAAATCCTGGAATGGTTACCAGAATATACTTCGGGACAAATTTGCTGTATGGTTTTGCGTATCCGAGTAATCGTTTTAATGTTTTGTTCATACAAGTTCGTGTAGATTGTAATCAATAATTTGCAATGTAATTTTAATTTTCTTCTTCAAAATCTATATAATCTCCAACATTTTTGTCAACTTTTTTCTCTTTTTTATCGGTTTGATTTACACTGACACGTCCTTCGGATTTTGTTCGTTTTTGAGTTTTTGCATTATTAAACTGTTCGGTAATTTTCTTTTCCATTCGCCGTATAGCCCAACGCATAATGTAAGGCGACAACAAACGAAAAATATAACTTATAAGCAATATGAAAAATAAAATTGTTAAAAGTGTTCTCATTTTTTCTGTTTTATATTATGCTGCCGACAAAGGTAATAATAATTTTGTTTAGTTCGATTTCTTTTTTACATCAAAAAAAGGATAACAGTTGTGAACCGTTACCCTCTGTATTGCTTAATTAGAAACCGTTAATTAAAAACGGGGTTCATCAGAAACTGTCAGTTTTTTTCTGCCGCGAGCGCGCCGTGCAGCAAGTACACGCCGTCCGTTGGGCGTTGACATTCTTTCTCTGAAACCGTGTTTGTTCACTCTTTTTCTACGCGATGGCTGGAATGTTCTTTTCATTGCTTTATATTTTTAATTTTTATGATTTTCAAAATAAATACAAAATATTTTCCCCGTTAAGGGGCTGCAAAGGTAAACATTTTTTCGTTTTTCACAAAAAAAATCGGAAAAATATTTTAAAATATTCATAAATATGGCTTGTAAATTATAAAAAATTTCTACCTTTGCGCCTCCTTACGAGTTAAGGAATAAGTCTAACAAATAATAAAAATAAAAAATGGCTGTAAAAATCAGACTATCTAGACACGGAAAAAAAGGCTATGCATTCTATCATATTATAGTTGCCGATAGCCGCAGTCCACGCGATGGACGTTTTATTGAAAAAATTGGAACATACAATCCAAACACAAATCCTGCAACAATAGACCTTGACAGCGACAAAGCTTTGAAATGGCTAAACAATGGAGCACAACCGACAGATACATGTCGCGCAATATTGTCGTACACAGGCGTATTGCTGAAAAAACATTTGTTGGGCGGCGTTAAAAAAGGTGCAATAACCGAAGAAATCGCCGAACAACGCCTGAACGCATGGCTTGAAGAAAAAAATGCTAAAATTCAGGAAAAGAAAGACAAAATACAGCAAGAGAAAAAAGCAGGCAAAAAAAATCTCCTCGAAAGAGAAGCTAAAGTTAGCGAAGCAAAAGCTGCAATAATTGCAAAAAAACGCATAGAAGCAGCTCAAAAAGAAGCCGAAGCAAAGGCTGCAGAAGAAGCAGATACGGAAATTGATTCTGCAACAGAAACGCCATCGGCAACAGCAGAAGAAGCTAACGCTTAAATTTTCAAGAATGAAAACAGCAGAAAAATATCTGCTCTTTGGCGACATTCTTAAAACTTTCGGCGAGAACGGAGAATTGATTGTTAAACTTGGCAATCAAGCGCCTTCGGAAATTAATTTAAAAGAACCGATATTCATTATAATAGATGGATTATCGGTTCCTTTTTATTTTAAATTATTTGATGAACGCGCCAATAATCGCGCTGTTGTGATACTCGAAAATATTGAAACCGAAAAACTTGCATCTCAATTGGTTGGAATGAAAATGTTGATGCCTTATAAAAAACAAATCGGAGAAAATGACTTTAACCTGAACAGTTTTGTCGGATTTTTTGCAACCGACACGCTTGCAGGAAAAATAGGAACGATAAACGAATTTCTTGATTTTCCCAACAATCCTTGTTTTCGGATAATATGCAACGGAAAAGAAATACTTGTGCCTGTAAACGAGGATTTTATAGAATCAATCGACACAAAATCAAAAACCATAAATTTTAATTTACCCAAAGGACTGGTTGATTTTTATCTTAATGAGTGATTTTTAGAATTTAACAACATGTTTGTTGATTTGCTATTTATTCCAAACCGCTGTTAAGAAATGGTAAACGGTTAATACCTCGTCCTTGCATGGGACGTTGTTTTATTATTTACGATTTACTATCTTTAGTCATTGCTATTAGCGTAGCGAAGAAGAAATCAATTCTTTTGCACATTTATCCAAATTTTACAATTATTTTATGTCATCTAAAACCGCCTGATTGCTGTACGCTTTTTTGTTGATGGACGTGCCGATAACATTTTCTTCAAGCATTGAATTTTTCTCCATTTTTTGTGTTACAGGTTGACCTGATATTGCCGCTAATGCCGATTTAAGCAATTCTTCGTTGGTATCGCCAAGTTGTTTTTTGGGCATTATTAAAATTTCGTTTAAAGGATAGTCAGGAATAATACCCGTTGCAGGAATTTCCGCACCGCTACCGTTTGTGAACATTGCTATCAATGGTTGCATTCCCCATTTGTTTCGCGGATTGTTTGATTCATAAAAACTGTAAGAAGCATAAGATTTTCCGACAGTTGTGTCGCCGACAATTATTATCTTATTCGACATAAATGGTTCCAATCCGTTTATAAGCATTTCGCTTGCCGATGCCGACCATCTACCTGTTATAAAACACACTTTTTGCAAATTGCCGCCGATATTGTTTATATTTTCGCTTATACTATTATTTCTTTCATTTTCAATTTTCAATAAAAAAGGCTGCTTTTCCTCTTCTGTATTACTGTTAAATGTCAATATATAAAAAATATTCGCAGCGTTTAACGGATTAACAATCATACTTGCCAAACGCGCCGCTGAAAGCGCAGAACCTCCCGAATTATATCGTAAATCGACAATTATATTGTTTACTCCCGCCGATTGAAAGTTTTGAAATACCGAATTGAGTTGTTTATCATATACTGCCGAATTGTTGCCTGCATCGCTTGCAAAAAAATTATAAACCAGATAGCCGACTTTTTTACCGTTTATTTCATAAATAGAGTCTAAAAAAACAGGATTTTCCGTATATTTGATTTTAGTAATCGAAATATTTCTTTCGTTGCTGAAACTTACGGTATTGCCAACAAGCAAAGGGTCAACAAACGTTATTGTCATCGACTCTTTTTGCAGCAACGATGAATAATTGTTTACAGTTATTTCCGTACCGTCAATGGCAAGAAATACATCTCCGCGTTTTATGCCTTGCGTTTGCGCACTTGTACCCGGTTTTACATAAAGAACTTCGCCAAAAGCCTTGTCATTGTTATATCTGTGAAAAACATATTCAAATCCTAAATCGCCTGAATTTACGCCGCTCAAACTTTCCAGCAAATCCACGTAATTTTCCTGTATCCACGAGAAACGGTCGCCATCGAGTTCGCGGTATTTGTACAGTAACGAATAAAAAAAATCACTGGGAAATTGTTCCATATTGGGACTTGAAGGTATTTGCTCGTTCCAAAAATAATAATGTTTCATGTTTGTAAAAATCCAACTGTTGACATAATTGTTGTCGGATTTATTAACATCGCTTTTTTCGCATGACAAAAAGGCGATTGCGCAAGCGCACACGCAGATAAAGAGAATATTTCTTACAATAGAGTTTGTTTTCATTTTTATTAATTTTAATAATTTGGGCAAAATTATTAATTTTGCATCAAAATACAAAATATGCCGAAAATTAGTTTATCAAAAGAAAATTTAATCCCATATATTTTAATAATCACAGGCTCGTTTATAATGTCGGTGGGATTTGTAGTGTTTGTTTCGCCATTAAAACTTGCGCCCGGAGGCGTTTATGGTATTGCCATAATTTTACATCATCACTTCAATTTTCCTATCGGGCTTTCTGGTATTTGTCTTGATTTGCCCTTGTTGCTGATAGGAACTTTGGTGTTAGGTTCAAAATTTGGAGCAAAAACGTTAATAGGAATAATATCGCTGTCGGGTTCGATTTCGATAATGGAATATATATACAAATATGAACCGTTAATCAACGACCCATCTACATTTTTTGTTCAGGCGGTTTTTGGCGGAGTGATTATCGGAATAGGGCTTGGAATAATATTTAAAACCAAAGCAACTTCGGGCGGTACTGATATTATTGCCACGATATTGAAACGATATATACATTTGTCTATCGGCTCGGCTCTTATAATAGTAGATTCTATTGTTGTGCTTGCGGCTCTCATTGCGTTCAGCGACTGGACAATTCCTCTTTATTCGTGGATAGTTATTTATGTGAGCAGCACGGTTGCCGACAAGATTGTAAAAGGTTTCAATACTACTCAAACAGTGCTTATAATTTCCGATAAGTATGAAGAAATTTCAAAAAAAATTATCGATGACATGGAACGCGGCGCAACGCTTATCAGCGCACAAGGCGTTTTTTCGGGTAAGGATAAAAAAATAATTTTCACCAACATAAGTATTCGCGAAGTTGCAACCGTGCGCCGATATATTCGACATATCGACCCTGCCGCTTTTGTTACTGTGATTGATGCCAACGAAGTAATAGGCGATGGATTTAAAAGTATCCATGAAAAATATTGATGCCAAACCGCTGTTAAGAAATGGTAAATGATTTTTTGGTGATTTGAAATAACGCAGATAACACAGATTATTTTCATTGCTGTCCGCTAAAAGATAAAAACAAACAAATCACCTATCTGAAACGCCTATACAAAGGCAAATCAGACTTATAATTAAAAAAGTAAGCCCCCCTGTTAAAAATTGAATGCTAATTGGACAGCATTTGGTGGCGAAGAATCGCTATGAAAAGATATCAAATTCCATGTTTTATCAGGATTTTCCATAAAAGAGATAAAATCAATATAATACATTAGCATTAAACGTATCATGGTAACAATTTGCGAAAAAGAGCAATGTCGTTTTATTTTGTGAGATATAATGGTACAAAGCAAATTAGCGATAAGCACAACCCATGTTTGTGTTTGAATGGCATTAACGCTGTCGCCATAGAAAAA
>JAISPX010000086.1 GCA_031274595.1 Prevotellaceae bacterium
GCAAAGGTACAAGAAAAAAATGACATTATATATCTGTAAAACAGATAGTTATTAACAGGTGAGGGATCCTTTTGTTAACAACCCCTCATTTAGTAAATTTTTCGTGCGTTGACCCTGAACAAAAACATTTCTTTTGTGAAAATATAAAAAATAAAGTTAACTTTGCGTGATAAATTTTTTTCAGAATTTATGTTTTCATAAATTATTAGTAATTAATTTTTAATAAAACTTTCGTTTTTCAACCGAAGCAAAACAATGTTTTGGTTGTTTTTTATAATCGTCTATTTTCGGATGCTCTGCACGGCTTTTATTTTTTATCGCAAGCGCAAATTCACCACAAACCCAGATAATTTTATCATTAACCATTATTTTGTTGTATTTCAAAAAAAATAATATATATTTGTACGGAATTGCATATATAATTATAAAAACAAAATCGATGAGCGGAAAGCATGATTTCAAAAAAGTAGCATTCAAAGATACCTCGTTTGCTGATTTAATGAACAAACGTATTTTCAACGTATTGCTTATTGCATCTAAATATGATGCATTTATGCTTGAAGATGATGGTCGCGTTGACGAGCAGATTTTTAACGAATATACGGCATTGAGTTTACGTTATCCGCCTCGATTTACGGAAGTGTCAACCGAAGAAGACGCTTTGAAAGAACTGTCGGAACGCACTTTTGAACTGATAATTTTCATGCCCAATCTGGTTGATTCCGATATTTTCAGCGCGGCAAAAGATATAAAACAAAAACATCCTTCGATACCTATTGTTGTGCTTACTCCGTTTTCAAAAGAAGTGTCGAAGCGCGTTGCAAACGAGGATTTGAGCGCAATTGATTATATATTCGGATGGCTTGGAAATTCGGAACTGCTGCTTGCTATCATCAAACTTATAGAAGACAAAATGAATGCGCCTGACGATACGGCAAGCGTTGGCGTGCAAATAATTTTGCTTGTCGAAGATTCGGTTCGTTTTTATTCGTCGGCGCTATCGCATTTGTATAAATTTGTGCTTGAGCAAAGCAAACAATTTGCCAAAGAAGCGTTGAACGCACATCAGCAAACCCTGCGCATGCGCGGTCGTCCGAAAATTTTGCTTGCGCGTACTTACGAAGAAGCCGTACAAATATACGACGAGTACAGCAATAATATTCTCGGAATAATCTCGGATATGAGTTTTTTTAACAACGAAAAAAAAGACCCGACAGCAGGTTATAAATTTGGAAAATATGTGCGCAAAAAAAGCGGAAGCACTACGCCCATTATAATAGAATCGTCAGAAAGCGTAAATATAAAATATGCCAAAGAACTAAACGCTTCGTTTATTGATAAAAATTCCAAAAGCTATCCTCAGGATTTGAAAAAAAATGTAATGGAGCAATTTGGTTTCGGCGACTTTGTGATAATAAATCCCGATACCAAACAGGAAATAATGCGCATAACGGATTTAAAAGATTTGCAAAACAAAATATTTCAAATTCCTGATGATTCGTTGAAATATCATTTGTCGCAAAATCATTTTTCACGGTTTTTCTATTCACGTGCAATGTTTCCGCCGGCAGAACTGTTGCGCCCCGTAGATGTAAGCGTATATAAAGATATGGACGAAGCGCGTCAGTTTATTTTTGACGTTATAGTTCAGTACAGGCTTGTGAAAAATTCGGGAATTGTTGCAATTTATCAGCGCGAGCGATTTGATGAATACAGCAATTTTGCACGTATAGGCGAAGGTTCGTTAGGCGGAAAAGGTCGCGGTTTGGCATTTGTCGGCGCAATGATTAAACGCTATCCTGAACTGTATAAAGAAAATTTTTCGGTAAACATTCCAAAAACAGTTGTGCTGTGTACCGATATTTTCGATGAATTTATGGAAACAAACAATCTGTATCCCATAGCGCTTAGCGATATTCCCGATGAAGAAATATTTAAAAGTTTTATTGAAGCAAAATTACCCGAAACATTATTTGAAGATATAATAGCATTTTTGAATGTAATAAAGCGTCCTGTTGCAGTTCGCTCGTCAAGTTTACTTGAAGACGCCTACTACCAGCCGTTTGCAGGCGTATATTCAACATATATGTTGCCAAATCTGGACAACAAAAACGACATGCTGAATATTGTCGGCGATGCAATAAAAGGCGTATATGCTTCGGTTTTTTTCAAAGAAAGTAAAACATATATGACGGCAACAAGCAACATTATTGATCAGGAAAAAATGGCAATAGTGCTTCAGGAAGTTGTCGGCATAAAATTCGATAAGCGGCTGTATCCGTTGATAAGCGGCGTTGCCCGCTCGCTCAATTTTTATCCCATAGGCAACGAAAAACCCGAAGAAGGAATCGTAAACATTGCTTTGGGTCTTGGAAAATATATTGTTGATGGAGGAAATACCATAAGATTTTCACCCTTTTATCCGCGAAATATCTTGCAGTTAAGTTCGGTAAAATTTGCTTTACGCGATACACAGTCAACATTTTTCGCTCTTGATTTGGAAAATATGTCCACAAAATTCTCGGCAAACGATGCGTTCAATCTTTTGAAATTAGATGTAGAAGATGCCGACAAAGATGGAGCATTGAATTTTATTGCATCAACATACGATTATCAAAACGAAATAATACGCCCCGGATATTATCCGAAAGGACGCAAAATTATTTCATTTGCCAATATTCTCGAACACGATTTGTTTCCACTTGCCGAAACATTAAAAATACTTTTGGAAATTGGTCAAAAAGAAATGGGACGCCCGATAGAAATTGAATTTGCCGTGAATATACATCCCAACAATCGCGATAAGGCAACTTTGTACCTTTTGCAAATACGCCCTATTGTTGACCAAAAAGAAATGATTGAAGAAGATTTGACAAATATCTCGAAGAAAAATTGTTTGATGATTTCCAATCTCGCATTGGGACATGGAATTTCAAACGATGTACATGATGTGCTGTATGTGAAAAGCGCTTCATTCGATTCGGCTAAAACACGACAGATTGCAGATGAAATAGAAAAAATAAACAGCGAATTTATAAAAAGCAAAAAATATTATATACTCATAGGCCCCGGACGTTGGGGCAGCAGCGACCCTTGGCTTGGCATCCCAATTAAATGGGCGCATATTTGCAATGCCCGCCTTATTACAGAATGCAGTTTGCAAAATTACCAAATAGGTCCAAGTCAGGGAACTCATTTTTTCCAAAATCTTACATCGTGCGGCGCAGGCTATTTCACAATAAATCCTCCGTGCAACGATGGATTTTTCGACGAAGACTACTTAAATTCGCAACCGCCAGTAATTGAAACCGAATTTCTGCGACTGGTTCATTTCAACAAGCCTTTGACAATAAAAATAGATGGACGCAAAAGCACAGGTATTGTAATGATGTAATGATTAATGTTATAATGGTTAATGACAAATCATTTTCGACTTTATGAACTTTGTAACTAAAATAACCTCTGCAAGGCGAAACAATTAAAACAGAATACAAATACCAAAAAAATATTAAGCGAACTTTGATGGCTGTTTAGTATAACAACCCTCCTGCTTTCAAAATTTCTTTTATCAGATTATCAATACCTGCAAAAACGTCTGAAATATTTGATGCCGACATGTATGCAGGTGTCGTAAATATTTTGTTTTCGGTATCTATGCAGACTTCTGTCGTGTTTTTATCTACATGATTTGCGCCGAAATATTCCAGCGAAGCGCGTTCACTTTCACTCGGATTTCCAAGCGTAACACTGATGTTGCCGATAACACGTGCAAGAAGCATTGGCGCAATACATGCCGCTGCAATGATTTTTTTCTTTGCGTACATCGATTTTATTGCGTGTTCTACGTCAGAATTTACCTTGCAATTATCTCCCGCAACAGCATAATTGCATAAATTTTTCATTGCTCCGAAACCGCCAGGAAAAAGCAAAACATCAAAATCATCGGCATTAAATTCAGCCAAAGATTTTATGTTGCCTCGAGCAATTCGAGCCGATTCTTCCAACACATTCCGATTTGGTTTTATTTCTTTACCTGCAAAATGGTTTATCACATGCAGTTGTTCCATATCGGGAGCAAAAATTTGGTATGAGCTGCCGTTTTTATCAACAGCCAACATTGAGGCTACGGCTTCGTGTATCTCGCTTCCATCATACACTCCGCAACCTGATAATACAATAGCAAACTTTGTTTTCATCATTCAAAAATTTAATTTATATACAGTGCAAAATTACAAAAATTAATGTGAATATAATGGCTAATAATATAATAGTAAATCGTAAATAATAAAATAGTAAATAATCAGATTGCATCGTGCCGCAGTCCGCAATGACGGCAAATCAACAAACATACAAAGAAACAGATTTAATAGTTGCGATAAAAATTTTGAATAAATCTCGTCAAATTATTGTAAATAGGAATTGTGAACTGAATAAACATTTCTTGCGGCGGAGGCGGGGTTGAGAATTCCGTGCGTCTGCACAAATCCAATTCTTTTTTAGTCAATGCGCGTTCATCTCCGTTAAATGAAGCATAATAATCCGTCCATACGTAAGTTCCGGAAAAACGTTGCTGCGAAATTATTGTGTTTGTTCTATAATCAACGATAAATGCATCAAGAATACCGCTTGATGAAATTTCGACTTTCCGTTTCGTAATCTTGGCTTTCACCGTTCCGTATATATCATGCGATACGCCTTTATCATCTTTGTATGTTCCTGTTTTTACGCTGTCGCGTTTCACTTCATACGAATCTCGGCTTTCACGCATTTGTCCTACAACAAAATCAAGAAAACGCAAACGAATTATCTGGTCGGGTTGCAGATTGATGCTTTCGGCTTCTTCGGGCGAAAATATGTTGATATATTCATTCCGTATGGCAGTTGAAAAATATTCAAAAACTTTATTTTGAAAAAAGTCGGCGCTTATCTTGTATTGTCCTTCCACAGGTATTTGTTCCAGCACAACTTTGAGAGTCGCCATCCATTTGGCTTCTTGCAATTTATTTACAACATCTTTGTAACCTGCAATTATTGAATTTGCTCTTTGAAATTGCAAATAAGCTTGTTTTGCAGCAGAGCGGGTTCCGATATTAAGATTGGCAACAGCCTGCCTGTAACATTCTTCGGCTGCCATGTTACGCGCCGTTTCGAGTTGCGAATTGTAATAATCGGCATTTGGAATAATTTGCAAGGCTGCTGGACAACGTGAAATCTGTATGGCAATGTTATTCATTTTTCCGTACAAGTCAAAGATTTTCTGATAACGACTATTGTCAGATGTTGACGCCAATAAACGTTCTGTTTCTTTTTCGGTATAATTTACTGCCATTTGGTAGCCTTGCGACAAAGCGGTTGACGCTTTTTCATTTTCCGGCGATGAACGCAATTTATCAATTGCCTGCAAGCAGGCGGTGTAATAATCGCCTTGCGTAAGCGCCTGCATACCCGTACTTTTACAACTTTCAAAAAGTACAATCATTGCTGCAACAGCAATAAATAAATTCAATTTTTTCATATTATATTTTCTTTTTAGTAAAAATAAAATGTTTCTTAAATTTCCACAAATATACATAATTTTTCTCAATTACATTTATCTACATAATTATTTGTAGGAAATGAAAAATAAATTGTTGTGCAAGCAATAAGGTTTTCGGATATTCATTTTTGCAGTTATTCGGATTATTCAAATTTTGATTATTTTTGTGTCGATTATTATGAATGAAAAACGCAAAATAGCATTTTGTACGCTCGGGTGCAAACTTAATTTTTCGGAAACATCAATGCTTGCACGTAAGTTTCTCGAAAATGATTTTGTACGCGTACCATCAAACCAAATTGCGGATGTGTATGTCGTAAATACATGTTCGGTAACCGAAAATGCCGACAAAAAATGTCGGCAACTGCTTCGTAAACTTATCAAGCAAGCCCCGCAGGCAATTATTGTAGCAACAGGATGTTATGCTCAACTTAAACCTAACGAACTGGCGGCAATCGAAGGTATTGATATTATTGTCGGCGTCGACCAAAAAGGAAACATTTTTGAGTATGTTAATTCTATTACCGAGAAAAAAACAGCAAAAATATTTTCGTGCGAAATAAACGAAACAAACAGTTTTTTCAAGGCATTTTCGTTAGGCGACCGTACGCGTTCGTTTCTTAAAATTCAAGACGGTTGCGATTATAATTGCTCTTACTGTACAATTCCAATGGCGCGCGGAAAAAGCCGAAATATTCCTGTCGCTGAAATCTGCAAAGAGGCAAAAATTATTGCCGATTCGGGAGTAAAAGAAATTATTATCACAGGCGTAAATACAGGCGATTTTGGCAAAACAACAGGAGAATCATTTTTTGATTTACTTAAAAATCTGGAAAAAATAGACGGCATCGAACGCTACAGAATATCGTCGATAGAACCAAACTTGCTGACAGATGAAATTATCGAATTTGTTAAAGAATCAAGAAAATTTCTGCCGCATTTTCATATACCTTTGCAATCGGGATGCGACAAAATTCTTGCGCTCATGCGTCGTCGCTACAATACAAAATTTTTTGCCCAGCGCATAAAACATATTTTCAAACTTATACCTGACGCTTTTATAGGAATTGACGTCATTGTCGGATTTCCAACCGAAACTGACGAAGATTTTAATACAACATATACTTTTTTGGAGGAAATAAATCCTGCCTTCATTCACATTTTTCCATATTCCGACAGAGCAAATACAGTAACTTGGGCAATGGAAGGAAAAATCGCAAACAACATAAAAGCAGAACGGGCAAACAAATTGAAAATTTTGTGCGAAACTCTTCACCGCAGTTTTTACAAACTCAATATCGGAAAAAAAGCAAAAGTTTTGTTTGAAAACACACGACACGGCGAAATGATGTCGGGATTTTCGGAAAATTACGTAAAAGTTGAAATTCCCTACATAAAAGAGTTTACAGGAAAAATTACAGATGTTGAAATCACAGGAATTGCCGAAAACGGGAATGCCACAGGAAAATTAATTTGGTAATTTGGTAGTTTACTATATAAACAAAAAGAGACTGCTCATTTACGAACAGCCTCTCTTTGTGTTAAAAGAAAGTCTTAATTATATTCCACTTCGTTGGATTTTTCGCTTTCTACGTTATCTTTGTTTACTGTTGTTACAAAATATTTCCCCTTTATACTTATCTGATAGTTATTGCCTGTGGTTATTGTTGCCACTTGCGCTTTTGTTTCATTTTCGGGAATAACATAAACAACAGAACTTAATCCTGTTGCTGCTGTCCAAGCCAATGTTGTTCCGTTCAGTACAACATTTGTTGCAGGCGTTGGGTCTGCTTCTATCTTGCGACCCATGAACGGACGCACTGCAGGATTTTTGAAAATATCTGTTTTAAGAACATCTATTACTCCAAGGTTTCCGTGTCCTCCATTAGCCAAAAAACTGCTGGCATTGTACAATATACTTCCTTTTACTCCTTTTTGCCTATTTGCAATTTTAAATTGCTCAACAAGTTCTTGTGCAGTCTGAAATCCAGAAGATGAACCATCTCCTATTTTATAAAGAGCATGTCCTATAAGCAAGGATGCTTTTGTTTTATAATATTGATTCCAATCGTTTACAAGACGGTTGAATGATGATGTACTTGTTAAACTGCCTGTTGCCGAATATACCTGAGGTATTAGAGCATCTACCCATTCTTCATTATACCACTTCACTATATCAGCATAAAGGACATCGTAATTTTCTTGAATATTTGACATTGGAGATGCTGAAAATACAGCATCTGGTTTCAACTGAACTATTACATCATGTATTCTTTGTATAACCTTGTTAACATTTCCGCGTCTGAAATCTTCTATTGTTGCATAATCTCCACCGTAAATTCTGTATTCAGCCGTATCGTTAAGTGTCATTCCAGCATACTGACTGGAATAAGGATAGAAATAATCGTCGATATGAATCCCATCCACATCATATTTTGTTACTATATCTTTCACAATATCAACAATGCGGTCTTGTACTTCAGGTAAAGCAGGATTATATATTCTTATTTCAGTATAATCTTTTATCCATTCAGGATTTATTTTCGGGTCAAGAGCGGGAAATGCCACATCTTTGTTTGCTCTCGTTGTAATGCGGTACGGATTTATCCATGCATGAAATTCTATATCGTGGGCATGTGCTTCGTCTATAAGAAACTGTAAAACATCGTAACCGGGGTCTTGACCTGCGGTGCCTGTTATCCATCTGCTCCACGATTCATAAGGCGAATCATAGAATGCATCTGCATTAGGACGTACTTGGAAAAATATTGCATTGATATTGGCTTCTACAAATTTATCCAAATAATCTTTATACAGTTGTTTTTGCTCGGCTTCACCATATCTTCCAAGAGGCCAGTCTATATCCCAAGTTGTAGCCATCCAAACTCCGCGTAATTCAGGTTTGGGTATAATGTTCTCTTCAACAACAGGCGGCTCAATAACGGGTTTGTCATCATTGCAAGCTGCAAAAAGCAGCACGATTGCCAAAATTGATAAGTATTTTATTTTTTTTGTCATAATTTAATCTTTATTAATTAAGTGAAATATTTATAAATTTATTGCCAGTCAATATCATCTTCTTCATAAAAATCATCTATTTCCGATGCTTTTGGTACTTCAATAACAACAAATCCACCGCCATAAGGAGCAGCTCCCAGCAAATACAAAGCATTTTCTGTTTTGCCATAGGCAAAACTTGCCGTATAAACACTTGTATTACCTGAGCCTTTAAGGTTGAATTTATATTTAGCAGATCTGTTACCTGCTTCAAATAACTCAAGAGCTTCTTTTGAGGTCTCTCCTTTAGTAATATCATAAATATAAATAGCATTTTCTGTTTCTGCACCGGTCGGATTTCCTGTTGTCATCGCCAAATAACGTTCATCATTATAATTTATTATATGAGCGTCAGCGCTTCTTAATGGAACAGCGTCATTTGCCATTTGGTATATTGAATTTCCACTATTACCAACTAATACTACTGGACCGGATGGTCCTGTAAAGGTATATTCAGCATCCGAGCCATCTACAAGATTATAATTTATCCACATACCACCAGCTACAGGCAATGTAAGAAGAGTCGGTTCTGTTAACGTTGTAAATCCAGTTACTTTTATGCGTAAAACACCTAAGCCTGTGGTAGTACTTTGGTTATTACCCAAATAAATATATCCGTTACCGTTTTCGTCAATGTCCATTGACATATCATCGCCGAAACGACCTGCCGTAGCTCCAAAAGTATTTGGTATCTGAGCAAATATTTTTGTGGGAGTAGCCGATGGAGAATCCCAATGATAAATGCTCAATTCGCCTGCGACACCTTGTAAATTCACGATATATATATGTCCATGTGATAAATGACCTGAACTATAAGCAAAAGTACCTCCTGAAACTCCTGTTAAATCAAGTTTGATGGGTTCGACCCTGTTCTCTTTTAAATCTAATATTTTAAGCAAATGAGGACCTGTTGCATCTCGCGAAACTATTAAAACATGAGTAGTATCCATATCTGCATTTCGGGTATTGGCGCCTGTAAAGTCAGGATAACATGTTGTATTACCTGAATGGTCGTAAACTTTTGCTTTTGCAAAATCCGCCCCAAAAACAGGAACGCTTAAACGTATTGTAACATAATATTCACGTTTTCTTTTACCGTTAACAACAGATACAATGCGACGATTTTGCGTTTCTCCCTTAGGAATAGAGAAGTCGTAAGTTTCTTGGTCGAAGTGCGCTCCTTGCGGCAAGTCGGCTTCAAATCTAACTGCTCTTAAATCAGATAATGAATCAAGTTTTGGAAATTTAATTTCTTTCTTTAATTCATCAACTTTACCGTATATTACCGTATCAGCAACATTCAATATTCTGATGTTTCTGATATATGTTAAATCGGGAGATTCTGATGTATCATATTTATCTTCATTACATGAAATCATCATTGAACAAAGCGGAATGATAAATAATATTATGTATTTTTTTATATTTTTCATATCTATTTGTATATTTAAATAAATTAATTTTTATAATTATTGTGGCCAGCCTTCTGTCTGATCCAAATTATAACCTCTGTTTTTGTAGTCTGCTATTTGATTTGTTCCTACAGGTGCCAGATAAACGTTAATTCCAGGTATATTCCAGAATGCTCTTTGACGTCCTCTGACGGTAACGGGACTATAATAGCCGACCATTTGCGTACTATTAGTACCATCATATATAATTTTTGTTCCAGAATTATTAATCACAGCTAATTTATCTTTATTCGAATCTTTAATCTCGTCAGGCAATTCTGTCGGTATATCTACCCATATACCCATTAATAAGTCGGGATTTTCTACATCATTAAGGTAATGTATTTTTTTCCAACGTCTCAAGTCAATAAGTCTTGCATGCTCAAAGAAAAGTTCCATGCGGCGTTCTCTGCGAATTTCCCAAATCAAAGCAGGAACATCTGCATCACGACGAGGATCATTAGGAATGTTTCCAATATCCATTGGAGTGGTTTTGGTTATTCCTTTACTTATAGCTTCGGGTGCAAGTGGTCTATTTCGTATTTTATTTATAGATGTTTCTATATCGCTTTGATTTACTGCAGCGCCACCAAGGGTCTCTAACTCTGCCTTTGCTTCAATCCAATTTAACAATAATTCTGCATAACGCATTACAGGAGCATCATTGGTATTAGTGCTACTAATGTATTTTGGCAATAATGTTGCACCTGCGGCTCCTAATTCAGGACCTATTCTGTCAATAAATTTGCATGTATATAAAGCAGAAGAAGTTGCTTTTGGAGTTGCTTTATTCCAAAATGTTGCTTCAAAACGCGGGTCGCGTGTTTTAATTAGATTTTCAATATCAAATTCATTTGCATCAGCCAACGCAGATGTTGAATAAGGTTGTCCATCTTTACATATAAATGATTTTACAAAATCCAAATTAGCATTAGGAGATAGAGTTTCATTCATATTGCAATATGTGGCAACTGGGTGAGTTACGCTAGCTGCTGCATCATAATGGCGATATAAAATACATTCTTTGTTTCCTTTTAAATCTTCACTTCCAAATAAAGTACGAAAATCTGTGTCTATATCATATTTATTACTGCTTATCACTAAATTACCTGCTGATACTGCTAATTCAAGAAATTTTTTAGCACGTTCATTATTATTGTAGTAATATTTTTGCCATGTTCCTTCGTAAAGCATCAAGCGACAAATATAAGCCGCTACGATATAACGATTAACATTTTGCGTACCATCGTTTAATCTTACGTTTGCAAGAGCAAATTGTAAATCGTTATAGACAGAGTCCATTACTTCGTTACGAGGAGTACGCGGCTTGTAAATGTCATCCATGTCGTTATAGTCAAGTTCTTTGTTATAAAAAGGAACGTCGCCAAAAACTCTAACCAAATTTGCATATTCCATCCCTTTGAAAAAACGTCCTATACCCAACCAATGGTTTCTTACTTCGTCAGATAAAAATCCCATTCGAGTATTAATACGTTCTATCAATATATTTGTTTTGCGTACCCAAGCAAAATTCCAGTTGGGACCAGTGTAAGACGATATAAAAATGTCCGAACCTGTTAAAGTCGTAACACCTCTGCTACTTGGAACTGTAGTTTCCAAATCGCGTTGGTAACCATTAACGACAATATCATCGTTGGTGAGAAAGCCAAACATTGGCATAAGATCTATATAGGTACCACCCCATAAATAACCATATCCAATAAAATAGTGTGTATAATACTCATTACAATAAGTACGTAAATCTGCTTCAGTTTTCCAATAATTTTCATCATTTTTTTCAGTTAATAATGGACGGTCGAGCAAATCATCGCAACTTGAAAAAAGAAACAAGATTGCGGATAAAAATATTATTATTTTTGATTTCATTTTATTTTATTTTTAAATTTATTAAAACGTTAATTGAACTCCTATTGATGCTGTTTTAAACGTCGGTGTTCCCATACCCGTGCGGCTTGTATTATAGTTTGATGAATTGAACATTGAATTACCTGATATTTCTTCAGGATCAATAGGTAAACCGTTCAAATTATCAAATGTAAAGAAATTTTCAAGAGAAACATAACAACGAACCTTGTTTATATGTATCTTCTTCAATAAGTCTGCAGGTAAGGTATAGCCAAGTGTTATATTTTTTATTCTCGTGTATGACATGTCAAGCAAGTAGCGTGTTTGTGTCAAAGTATTGAAATGATCAGCAGTACCACTATTGTTCCACGGACGAGGATAGAATGCATCCGTGCGATCTTCTCTCCAGAAATTTCCTGCTATTGCCTGAGGCATAGCGCCTTCACCTGTATTAAATCCTGGCACAGCAAGATGCCCTGCTCCAACGGCATCACGACTTCCTATGCCTTGTATAAATACTTTAAAATCGAACCCCTTCCAATCTACATTCAGTGTAAAACCATACTCATAGCGCGGTGTTGTATTTCCAATAACCGTTCTATCTCCATGGTTGCCGAATGTTCCTGTTCCTGGTGTGATATTTCCATCTCCATTCAAATCAATGTATTTTACATCACCTGGTCCAAACAAAAAACTACCGGATTCAAGGTACGACTGATAATTAGGATTCGTTCCTGATTGCATATTGGTAGTTTTTGGCACTCCATCTATAACTATAACTACCTGTTTTATAGTTCCATCAGGATTATACACAAAATCGTTTTTTTGGTATAGCCTATCGGTTGCATATCCCCATATATCTCCATAATGAGCGCCTGTGCTCCAATTAGATCCAATAGATCTGTTTTCCCAAGGCGTTAAATAATCCGCACCTTTGGTACAAACAGCTGTTGCATCAGCCAAAGATGCAGATGCGCTAATACCAAGTCCATTAGCAAAACGATGATTAAAGTCCAATATAATTTCCCATCCGCGGGTACGCATTTCGCCGTGGTTTCCAAGTGGAACAGTAGTTCCGAATGTATATGTCCGCGTATCACTACCAATAATCATATCGCGAGTGTATTTTTGGAATAAGTCAAGAGTTAGTCCGATTTTGTTGAAAAATCGCAAATCAACTCCAAAGTTTAATGTTTCTATACTTTGCCATGTTATATTTTTATCAACACTACCTGGTGTTCCATATACAGGATATTGCACTCCTTGGTCGCTTAACCATTGTGATTTGGCGTAATCTAATGTTGGTACGTATATTTTATTTGGTAAATTTCTATCTCCTAAAGATCCCCACGACACTCTTATCTTGGCAAAATTCAATATTGGTTTAACTTTTTCCATAAAACTTTCATTGGTAATAACCCAGCCTGCCGAAAACGAAGGATACCAATTCCATTTCAGATTTATTGGAAAAACAGATGCTCCATCTCGCCTTAAATTAAATTCAACTAAATATTTATCATTAAATGCATAATTAACACGTCCAAAGAAACCAATGTCAGAACTCCAATTGGCTTTCCCGCTTGCATTTTCGGTACCTGACGCAAAATTATATTGAGGATTTTCATAGTCATCCAACCCACCTTTTTTAATCGTTACTTCATCCCATTCATTTGTATTAACGTTTGCACCTAACATAAACTTAAATGCATGTTGTTGTTCTGAACCTAAATTCAAGTTGTAAGTAGAATAAGCATTAAATGTATTATCATCTATTGTTCTTCGGGTAGTTGTGATATGATTCATAATATTACCTGCACCTCCGGGAGGGTTATATGTAATTTCTGCTAACCTATATGCAATAACACCTCCGTCATCAACAGGATTTCCTTCATCGTCAACATATATAGCATCTCCGTTTTCATTTTGCCATATCACAGGAGCAGACGTACTTCCCCATGCATCTAATGCTGTAAACATTGGTAATGCAAAATTCTCGGTATTTTGTTGTGTATAGTGAGTATAATCTACCTTCAAATCCCAATTTTTTGTAAAATTAAGTGTTGCTCCTAAATTTACACTATAATAAAGGTTTCTCATATTTGCTGTAATAGTATTTGCGGTTTCATATACAGGACCTCTCATAGGTTTTCCGTGTTCTTCAACTCCTATCGGTGTTATAGGATTCCACCTGTACATATAATACCATGGATCGGATGTAGTAGCCGCTGATGCAGGATATTGTTTATTTCTGTCGGAATACATTGCTCCTCCGCGTATTGTAAGTAATTTATTTACTTCGGTTGAAAAGTTTACATTTACATTATAACGTGTAAAATCATCTTTTTTCGCAGGTTTCATCATTCCGTTTTGGTAAACATAACCTACACTTAGATTATAAGATGTTTTTCCGCTTAATCCACTTATTGTAAGCCCATTGTTGGTAGATGGCGCCCATTCTCTTACCATAGTTTCATAAGGATTGTATAAACGTACGCCCATTATATACGCTCCATCCATATACCAATCTCTATTGTAAACCATAGGGTCAGTCGCTTTAATCGTATTACCATATTTTTCAAGCCATTCTTTTGATCTATTGTAACTTTCTTCGTTAACACGCCAAAATGTACCTGTAAGAGTTCCACCGGAACGTTTAACCGCTTCTAAAGCATATTCCAAGGCATCAATGCCTCCCATTTCCATCTTTTTAGAAGGATTTTCCCATCCTATGTTAGTGTTAAAATTAACTGTTACAGATTCTGTTTTCGCACCTTTCTTTGTGGTTATCAATATAACACCAAAAGCAGCTTTTGAACCATAAATTGAAGCTGATGCTGCATCTTTCAATACTGATATTGATTCTATATCATCAGGATTCAATATTTGAATACTTGGTATTTCTACGTTATCAACAAGCAAAAGAGGGCTGTCCTTTTCTCCATTAGGAGAGTTGCTGTATCCTCTAATTCTCATCAACGGATCAGAACCAACTTCTCCGCTTCCAATTCTTATAGTAAGCCCAGGCACTGCACCTTGCAAGCCTCTACCTACGTCGGCAATGGGACGGCTTCCCAAAGTTTTTTCTACGTTAACAGAAGCCACAGCGCCTGTTAGATTTTCCTTTCTCTGAACGCCATAACCGACAACCACAGCTTCGTCTAATATTGTCGTATTTACCAACAATGTAACGTTTATCTGATTACCGTCGCCTACAACAATTTCTTGCTCTGCATAGCCAATTGCTGAAAACTGTAGCGTCTGACCTTTGGCTACCTGAATAGAATAATTGCCATCAATGTCAGACGCGATTCCTTTTTTGGTTTCTTTAACCAAAACAGTCGCACCGGGGATACCTTGATTATCATCCCCTCCAATTACTTTGCCTGTTACCGTTTTAGTTTGAGCAAATGCCGAAACATCAAACAATAAACAAACTACAAAAAGAATTAAAAATTTCTTCATACTGATTTTGTTTTACATTAAATAAGTTTGTCCTATAATTTACATTATGTTAATTTTGGCTACAAAAGTAATTTATTTTTCAATAAGTTGCAAATTTTAACTTTTCAATTTTTTCCGTGCCAAAATGCTTATTTTGCTGATATTACAGTATTTAAAACTTAACATAATGTAAATTATGGGACAAATTTTTTTTGAAAGTGTTAAAATTCTTTGCTGTTTGGGTATTTTTTAGTTGAAAGTTATAAAATTTATAAAGTAGAAAGAGATTCGCTCGCTCCCGCTCGTCTCTTTAACAAGGATAGCGGGACATGCCATAGGTATGAAAGTTCGGTAGAAAAATACAACGCCAATACGTGGCGCACGGGTTGCCGTCCGTTCCATGAAAAACCGACAATGCTCCGTGCGCAACATGCTTTTATCCTTATTTTCTACCGAACTTAAATCCCTGACGGGATTTCATATTTATCATGATAACGTTGAAAGTGATTTGTAGGCATTGCGAACCTGCGCACTATGACAATGACAAAACAAACAAGATACAGCGTTTATGCATTTATCAACAAAATTTGTTCATATTATTTTTTCCTTATAAATGTGGAAAACCTTACCTTTGTAAAAAAAACAGTAAATGCATCCTACAAATCAAGTAAAATTTTTCGCAGGCAGAGGTACACGTTATCTCGCTGAAGCTATAGCAAAAAGTTTCAACATAGAACTTGGCAGATCAAGTGTTACAGAATTTAGCGATGGTGAATTTCAACCATGTTTCGACGAATCGGTGCGTGGAGCGACAGTATTCATTATTCAGTCAACTTTTCCGCCGGTAGATAATTTATTTGAACTTCTTTTGATGATAGATGCTGCGCGGCGTGCATCGGCATATAAAATTGTAGCGGTGATTCCTTATTTCGGCTGGGCGCGTCAAGACCGCAAGGATAAGCCTCGCGTTTCGATAGGTGCAAAATTAGTGGCAAACCTTCTTTGTGCTGCACATGTCGACCGTGTGTTGACAATGGATTTACATGCCGACCAGATTCAGGGATTTTTTGATATTCCTGTTGACCATATCTATTCAAGTTCGTTGTTTTTACCTTATATAAAAAATCTGAAACTCGAAAATCTGTCAATCGCAGCGCCTGATATGGGCGGAGCAAAACGTGCAAATGCATATTCCAAAATATTGAAATCGCCAATGATAATTTGCCATAAATCGCGCGAACGAGCCAATGAAGTAACATCGATGACGGCAATAGGCGAAGTGGAAGGTCGAAATATTGTTGTGCTTGACGATATGATTGATACGGCAGGAACAATAACAAAAATTGCAGACATGATGATTGAAAAAGGCGCTTTGAGCGTAAGAGCATTTGCCGCGCATCCAGTGCTTTCGGGACCTGCATACGAGCGAATAGCAGAATCAAAACTGGAAGAAGTTATTGTTACAGACACAATACCATTACGTAAAAATGCAGATACAAGCAAATTCAATGTTCTGTCAACGGCTGATTTATTTGCCGATATTATAAACAAAATTTATAATTGCGGAGCAATAAGTTCTACGTTTGTGATGTAGATTACAAGGCAAATAATAAATACGACATAACAACATAATAAAATATTACATTTTAGATATCAATCGTATTTTCCAGACAAAATCAATGCTTATCACGTGTTTGTATTGAAATTTGTGTTTTGAATTTAATGCTACAATATCAGGACGATATATTATTCCCGCACTAAAATTTTTATACGACCAATATGTGCTTAACATCAAACCTAATGATGTGTCATAAAATCTTTATCGGGAAGAATATCGGTAATATCATCATACTCATCATAATAATGTCTTTGCAGCCAAATGTTACGGGTAAGCGAAAGTCCGTATCCGCAAACAAGTTTTTTAAATATTACATGATTTTTTGTCAGTCCCAAATATGCAGTATAAACAAAATCATATTCGCCGCTAAAATAATCTACCGGCGCAGGCATAGGTACAATAAAATTCATTCCTCCTCCGACAAACAAGCTCAAATATTGATTGTCTTTGTGATAATAATCAAATCCTATTAACGCTCCCAGAAAACCTGATGTATTTACTGTTTTTTCACCTTTGAACTTTATTGTAAAAAAATTTATATAAGGAAGAGATAATCTCAAGTCAAAAGTTCCTTTTTTGTGTGAGTCAAAACGACTTTGTCTTGGCGGCTTGATGTATTCTATCGTATTTGATGAAAAATCGGAAATTCTTAATATATCTGCATCTAAAATCAATTTAAACGATAATAAATGCTTTTTGCGTAATGAAATAAACATGGCATTTCCACCTGCCTTACGCGCTTCGTTTTTAGCGGTTGATAAAATTGAAGTAGAATCACAATTTACAAAATATGATTTTTCACAAGTAACTTTTAACTCTCCTAATTTTTCAAATTGCGAAGGAACATCATTTGATTTTTTGCTGTATATTACAACAGTCGAATCGGAATTAACAGGCGGATAATTGCTTTTTAACTTGAGTCTTACATGATGAGAGCAGGAAACAAATAATATCAAGCAACCTAAAATCTGATATTTAATAAACTTCGTTTTCATATATTTTGAATAAAAATTATCATTTTATTATTAGATGATTTTTCTTATGAAAACGATGCCAAAAAATGTTTTTTTAACATTTTAGAAAATTTTTTGACTGTTTGAAAAATTTATTTATAACTTTGCGTTAATAAATGTAAATATTGTATGCGTTTTGATATCAAAACGCAGATAATACGTACATTTTAAGACATATAAAAAAGCGTTTAACGCTATATTCTTGCTTCAGAAACTTCGCAAATTTCAGAATCTTACAAGAATAAGAGTAACGCTCGCATAATGCGGGCTTATTTCTTGTAGGATAGGTAATGCGAAGACCTCTGAAGCGGA
>JAISPX010000088.1 GCA_031274595.1 Prevotellaceae bacterium
GGCGTGCTTTTAGGAAAAAGCAGGCGGGAGATTGGTTGCGTTGTCGCTTCACCTATTATCATTTACTGTTTTATTATTTACGATTTATAATTAATCATTATAGCGTTTGGTATAAGAACAAATCTTATGCATACTTAAGAACAAATCTTATGCATATTTAAGAACAAATCTTATGCATACTTAAGTCTAAATAGCGACTAAGTAATGTTGTGCTTCACACAATCACGAGAAAAAAATAAAAAACGTTATGATACAAACAAAATTAACTCAACAATAAATTATTCAGATATAACTCCCGAACCGATTAGTTCTTCGTCATCGTACCATGCGGCAAACTGTCCCGAAGTAATTCCACGCTGAAACTCATCAAACACAATGTACAATCCGTTTTCTTTTTTCACAAGTTTTGCTTTTTGCAACGGCTGGCGATAACGAATACGCACAAGGTAATCGCGTTCTTCTCCCGTTTGCATGGCTAAATCATTACGAACATAATGAATTTCGCTGCTACAAATAAACAAGGCTTTACGAAATAATCCCTGATGATTAAAGCCTTCGCCAACGTAAAGCGTATTTGTAACAACATCAATGCCGATAACAAAAAGCGGCTCAATGCGTCCGCCAATGTTTATACCTTTGCGCTGTCCTATTGTAAAAAAGTGAGCGCCATTGTGAGTTCCTATTTTTTTTCCTGAATTTGGTCGATAAATATATGGTTTTGCAAGTTGTTCAATTGTTTTGTCGTTTGCGTTTTGATGCGATTTTTCATAATAATCAGGCAAAACTTCAACAATATTGCCTTGTTTGGCTGATAGTTGCTGTTGCAAAAAAACAGGCAAATCAACTTTGCCGACAAAACAAATTCCCTGCGAATCTTTGCGTTCTGCTGTCGGTAGGTTTTGTTCGGCGGCAATTCGGCGCACTTCGGGTTTTGTTATATCGCCGACTGGAAACAAGGCTTTTTCAAGTTGCTGTTGCGAAAGCTGGCAAAGAAAATAACTCTGGTCTTTGTTAGTATCAACTCCTGCGAGCAGACTGTACACTATTTTTCCGTCAATAATTTTTTCGGATTTTCGGCAATAATGACCTGTTGCAACAAAATCTGCGCCTAATTTTAAGGATTCATTCAAAAAAACATCAAATTTTATCTCGCGGTTACAAAGCACATCAGGATTTGGAGTACGACCTTTTTCATATTCCGAAAACATATAATCTACAACCCGCTTTTTGTAAATTTCGCTTAAATCAACAGTAAAAAAAGGAATATCAAGTTTTTTTGCAACAAGTCGGGCTATATCCAAGTCATCTTTCCAAGGGCAATCGCCATGAAGCGTGCCTGTTGTGTCGTGCCAATTTTGCATAAATACGGCAATCACATCGTAGCCCTGCTTTTTCAGAATATATGCTGCAACGCTTGAATCAACACCGCCGGAAAGACCTACTGCAATTCGCATGATTTATATAATTTTTAAGATGTGATAATAATAAATGTTTTATGAAAAAAATATTTAATTTCATTAAAATAAAAAAGGGTAAGCTATTTATATCGCACCGCTACAACCATCTACCCTTGCTACCTTCCGATCCTGGGGGATTCGACAGGAGCTGGTCGTATAAGACTTACCCGACTGCAAAAGTAATAAAAAAATATTTAATACAATTCTATTTTGTATATTTGTAAAAAATTTAAGACAAACAAAGTGAAAGGAAACACCGATTTTTACAGAATGGCATCAACATTTGGGCTTATAATGGGTTTGGCAATTATTATTATCGAATTAGGATTTTATTTATTGGAAAAAAGAATTTACCAACCGTTTGCAGAATCTCTATTGTTGCTTATCGCCATCGTTGCAATACTGTCATTTGCAACAATAAAATTTCGTAATATTCAAGGCGGTTATCTTTCATATTTTAACACTTTCCGATTTGGTTTTACAACTATTTTTTTTGCATGTATAGTGTGTTTTGCCTATTCGTATGTATTCACAAAAATTGATACTGAATATTCATATCGTGAATTGGAAAGAGACAATGAATATATGCTGAATGCTGGATTTTCAGAATCAAAAATAAAAGAAATTATGGAAGAAAAAAGGAAACTAATCGATTATCAATTAGCGCATTTAGCAGAAATTCTTTTCATATTATATGTTTGGAATTTGATATTAGGTGCAATTCTCTGTCTGATTTCGTCGGCATTTCTTAAAAAAAATAAACCTATAATAGATGAATCATAATATTGTTAAACTATAAACTTTTTTAATATGGATATTTCAGTCGTAATTCCGCTGTACAACGAAGAAGAATCGTTACCCGAACTTGTTGAGTGGATTGAACATGTGATGAACGAAAATAAATTTTCGTTTGAAATTATTTTGGTTGATGACGGCAGCATAGACAACTCGTGGAATGTTATAGAAACGCTTGCATCAAGCAAAAATTTTATACGCGGTATAAATTTTCGCAGAAATTATGGAAAATCGGCGGCTTTGTACTGCGGATTTAATTTGGCAAAAGGCGAAGTAGTAATAACAATGGATGCCGATTTACAAGACAGTCCTGATGAAATTCCCGAACTTTACGAAATGATTAAAATCGATGGCTATGATTTGGTTTCGGGCTGGAAAAAGAAACGCTATGACTCGAAACTGGCAAAAAATATTCCATCAAAATTTTTCAACGGAATTACGAGATTTATATCAGGAATAAAGTTACACGATTTCAACTGCGGACTAAAAGCATACAGGTCGAAAGTTATAAAAAGTATAGAAGTTTACGGCGAAATGCATCGTTATATTCCTGTGCTTGCAAAACAGGCGGGTTTCAAAAAAATCGGCGAAAAAGTTGTTCAGCATCGCGTACGCAAATACGGAACTACAAAATTCGGCATGTCTCGATTTATAAATGGATTTCTTGATTTGATGACGATAACGTTTATAACGAAATTCGGTAAAAAACCAATGCACTTTTTCGGAATTGTTGGCACGCTAATGTTTTTGTTCGGCGGCGGAATAACAATATGGCTTATTGCACGCAAACTTTATTGCATATCCAACGGAATTCTTTTCAGAGATGTAACATCTCAGCCCATGTTTTATATTGCTATGTTAACAATAATCATAGGAGTACAATTGTTTTTGGCTGGATTTTTGGGAGAACTTATTTCTCGCAATTCAAACGAACGCAACAAATATTTTATAGATAAAGAGATTTAAGGAAAATTGCAAACGTGAAATAATTTTAACAGCCTGTATTCAAAATGTCCAGATATTTTTTGCAACTTTCATACGACGGAAGCGAGTTTCACGGCTGGCAGATTCAGCGCAACGCAAATACGGTGCAGGCTGAAATTGATAAGGCTTTGACAACTTATTTTCGCAGAAAAACCGAGACTGTCGGAGCAGGACGAACAGATACAGGCGTTCATGCAAGTTTTTTTGTTGCGCATTTTGATTGTCCCGACGATGATTTGGAAAAGAAACAATCTACACATTTGCACAAACTAAATTCTATTTTACCCAAAAGCATTGCCGTGCAAAAAATCAAAAAGGTTCACGATGATGCAAATGCGCGATTTGATGCAATATCGCGAACGTATTGTTATTACATGCATCGCTCAAAAAATCCGTTCAATCTCCGCTACTCAGCGCTATTAACGGGAAACGTTGATATTGACTTAATGAATGAAGCGGCAAAAAAACTTTTCGATTATAGCGATTTTACAAGTTTCAGCAAATTACATACGGACGTGAAAACAAATAATTGTATTGTTACCGAAGCCGCATGGCATGAAGAAAACGAAAAACTGATTTTTACAATCACGGCAAACCGTTTTTTGCGAAACATGGTGCGGGCAATTGTCGGAACGCTGCTGGATGTTGGGAAAAACCGTATCACAGTTAATGATTTTTGCAAAATAATTGAGCAAAAAAACAGATGCGGCGCAGGAAAATCAGTTGCCGCCAAAGGATTGTTTTTGGTTGATATTAAATATCCTTACGACATTTAATACCAAACCGCTACTAAAAAATGGTTAATGATATAATGGTAAATAAAAAGTCTTTTTGCTACCACTCGTTTCCTAACGAATTAGAAACGACCGCACTGCTTCCTATCTAAAAACGTTTTTATAATTACCCGCTCGGAGCGACATACGGTACACCGCGAGAGTTATCCTGTCTTCGGGATAGAGTATCCTGTCGACAGTGAGAGTTATCCTGTCTTCGGGATAGAGTATCCTGTCGACAGTGAGAGTTATCCTGTCTTCGGGATAGAGTATCCTGTCTTCGGGATAGAGTATCCTGTCTTCGGGATAGAGTATCCTGTCGACAGTGAGAGTTATCCTGTCGACAGTGAGAGTTATCCTGTCGACCGCGAGAGTTATCCTGTACACCGCGAGAGTTATCCTGTACACCGCGAGAACCATCC
Source organism: Prevotellaceae bacterium (assembly GCA_031274595.1). Taxonomy (GTDB): domain Bacteria; phylum Bacteroidota; class Bacteroidia; order Bacteroidales; family UBA932; genus JAIRKV01. The sequence goes on from JAISPX010000088.1 coordinate 4,432, forward strand.
CGTATAAAGAAACCTTAGTAGCAACAGAATAACGACCACTTTATTATTTACGATTTATCATTTACCATTATATCATTAATCATTATGAAATAAAATTATGAAAACAAAAATTATCTGTCGAATAAAATTAGTACCTTTGTTTCATGATTGAATATAAAAAATTTACATTAAAAAACGGCTTAACATTACTTACGCATCGCGACTCATCAAGTCCTATGGCTATAGTTAATGTGCTTTATAAAGTTGGCGCACGAGATGAAAATCCTGAGAAAACAGGATTTGCTCATTTGTTTGAACATCTAATGTTCAGCGGATCGAAAAATGTAAAATCATTCGACGGTGAATTGCAAATTGTAGGAGGCGAAAACAATGCTTTTACATGTAACGATTATACAAATTATTACATTACACTGCCCAAAGAAAATATCGAAACTGCGCTTTGGATAGAGTCGGATAGAATGTTATATCCCAATATTACACAACAAAATATCGATATACAGCGAAGTGTTGTTATTGAAGAATTTAATCAAAGATATTTAAATCAACCTTATGGAGATGTTTGGCTGTTGTTGCGACCGCTGGCTTACAAAGTTCATCCTTACATGTGGGCTACTATCGGCAAAAATATTGAACATATAAAAAATGCGACTCTTGATGATGTAAAATGTTTTTTCGATTTGTATTATTCTCCAAGCAACGCAGTTATAAGTATAGTTGCGGATATTGAACATGAAAAAATTTATGAACTTGTTGAAAAATGGTTTGGAGAAATTCCCGACAGACCAAACATTCGTCATGAAATACCGAAAGAACCGCAGCAGACAGAATCGCGTGCGCTTACGGTAGAACGCAATGTTCCGTTAACATGTTTGTACAAGGCTTATAAAATGTGTAATCGCGAAAATTCCGATTATTATGTTTGCGATTTGCTCACAGATATTCTTTCAAGCGGAAAATCGTCTCGGTTATATCAAAATTTGGTTAAAGATACGAATTTATTTGCCGGCGCAAATGCGTTTATTTCCGGCGATATTGACGAAGGATTATTGATAGTATCGGCTCGTTTGCTTCCCAATACGGATATTGAAAAAGCAGAAGCGGCGATTGATAATGAAATAGAAAAAATGCGCACGACAAAAGTAAGCGAATACGAACTTAAAAAAGTGAAAAATAAAATAGAATCGTCTCAAATATATTCCGAAACAAGCATTATGAATAAAGCGATGATTCTTTGTTATTATGAAATGCTTGGCAATATTGAATTGATGAATACCGAACTTGATTATTATCGCGCAATTACTGCCGATGATATTTTACGTGTGTCGAAAGATGTATTTGTAAAAGAAAAATGCTCAACTCTTTATTACAAAAGCGCAGTATCAAAATGATTTTTTATAAATTGAATTAACAAGACATTATGAAATTAAACAGAACGATTGCTCCTGAATTTAAATTACCTCATAAAATACCATTACCCGCCGTAACAGATATTTGTTTACAAAACGGATTACCGCTTTCGGTAATAAATACAGGTGATGCCGATGTTTTACGTTTTAGCATTGTATTCGATGCCGGAACACGCTACCAATCGCAATTTCTTGTTGCAAGTTCAACGCTGAACATGTTAGCCGAAGGAACAAAAAAATATACGCCGACCGAAATTTCCGAACAACTTGATTTTTACGGCGCATCCGTAGATTTTGATATTGACAGAGATTGGTCGTGCATTACGTTTTATTCGCTTACGCGGCATTTTGAAAAAGTTATGGAAATTGCCGAACAAATTATAAAATACCCAGCATTTCCCGAAAAGGAATTGGATATTTATAAACAAAATCAAAAACAACAATTGATTATCGAACGTGAAAAAGTTGCAACAATTGCTCGCGAAGCATTTGTATCGGCATTATTCGGCAAAACTCATCATTACGGCGCTTTTGCACATCCCGACGATTATGATAAATTAAACTGTTCGCTGCTAAATAAATTTCACGAAAAATATTATTCAGCCGACAATGCATTTATTGTTGTATCAGGAAAAGTTTCGGAAAAAGAAATAAAAATAATATCCGATTTTTTTGGCGGAAATGTATGGGGAAATACGCAAAAAACAGAATCGGAGCAACAAAAAATCGTCAGTTCGCCTGAAAAAACAATTCATGTTCCAAAAAACGACAGTGTGCAATCGGCTATCCGTATCGGAAAAATATTATTCAACAAAAATCATGATGATTATTGCGGCATGCTTTTTCTTAACACTGTTTTGGGAGGATATTTCGGGTCGCGTCTTATGAAAAACATTCGCGAAGAAAAAGGATATACTTACGGAATCTACTCAAACATAGTGTGTATGCGGGATTCAGGCTATTTTACAATTTCAACCGAAGTTGCCAACGAATATGTTGAATTGGCATTAAAAGAAATAAAAAATGAAATTTTACGCCTTCAACAGCAAAAAATTACAAAAGATGAATTATCTTTGGTGAAAAATTACATAATCGGAGATATGCTTCGCTCAATTGATGGAGCATGGAAAATTGCTGATATGTACATTGATGTACGACAAATTGGAACAGGATTTGAATATATAGAAAAGATATTTGATGAAATATTAAAAATAACGCCAAACCGCATGTTGGACTTGGCAAATAAATATTTGGATACGAATACATTAACAACAGTAATATCAGGGAGATGCTGAAATGAAAAATAGAATTAAGATTGTATTAATATTAACGTGTATGATTGTCGGAATGACAATCGCCGAATCGCAATGCCTGCCGCCGCCGCCAATAATCGAAAGCGTAACGGTTGTGCCAAACACTAACGGAAACATAACTATCAGATGGCATGATAATCCGGATAATAATTGTACCACAACAGGATACGAAATATATAAATATAATTATCTTACAAATCAATTTGATTTTTTGGTATTGGTTGCAGCCGGAACAACAAGTTACACGGAGATAAATGCAGGAGCAAATACGCGTCCGCAAATATACAGAATGACAACCAAAGCAGGAGCGGCAGGCAACGAACATTCCGAAAATCATCATTCGGTTTTTCTAAATCCCGTACTGCAATACGGACCATGCACAATGACTGCAACCGTGCTGTGGCGACCATACAAAACATCATACAGAGATGGATTTGAAATCAGGCAAATTGACAAAAAATTCAACGATTCCATAAAATATCAAATTGTAGGTTATATTGCGCCTTCAGGTTCGCCTTTTAATCCGATGAGCGCCGTAGCGCTGAGCGAGATTACCGCAGATACAACCATTGATTTTAAGATGATTGTAAATCAAAATTATTTATTTTGCGTAAAAACATTTTTACCTAATGGCGATATAAGTTATTCAAATGTGCGCGAAGGAATTATTGCAGGAAGCGATATTCATGCCGCTCCTCTGCACATAAAACTCGACTCGCTGGTATCGTTCGACACGCACAATCATCTTCATTTTGAAATAGAAAGTTCAACGCAGATGACTAAATTTCAGGTAGAACGCTGCACGACTCTTGACAGCGCTTTCAATGTAATACATACATTTTCTGATAAAAATACGACCACATACGACGATAATACATGCGATGTAAACAAAAAATATTTTTACAGAATAACAGCCTTAAATAATATTCCGTATTGCGATGGAATCCCTGCAACAATCAGCGATACGCTCAATAGCATAATCGCAAGCGTAAAATATACGAAGCCCAATATATTGGTATCGTGGGATGATTTTATTCAGGATTCTGTTTATTATCTGCATAGAAACGGTTTATTTTGGGTAATGTTGCACGTTACGCAATATACAGATATTGATGTTCAAAGTGATTTTCTTAGCAACATATATGATTTTTGCTACAAAATTGTAGCCGTTGACAGAATTACAAACTATACAAGCATTTCACGCGAATATTGCCGAAGCCTTGAAAAACCTGTAACAATGCCGAATGCAATTGACCCGACAAGCACGTTTACAAACAATATAGAAACTCATCGTCAGCGAAATCAATTTGCGCCCATTGTTGGCGGCGACGAAAAAGATTATGAATATCACATGATAATATTTAATCGCTGGAACAGTGTAATATTTGAAACAACAAAGCCAATGGATGTTCCTCTGTCAAAAGAACACTTCTGGTACGGAGCGTCTGCAAACGGCAATGTGCTTCCCGAAGAAACTTATTTGTATTATGTAAAAATTACATTTAAAAATTCAAATCAAGTATTCGAACAAAAAGGCACAGTAAATTTAATTTATCAATAAAGAATATGGACGAACTTCAGACACATGATGAAATACTTATTCAACACGAGTTTGAAGAGCTTATAGAATTGTGTCGCAACAATACAAACGAAGATGGTATTGTTTTGATAAAAAAAGCCTTTGAAATTGCCAATGAAGCGCATAAAGGCATAAAACGGCGTTCGGGAGTTCCGTATATATTGCATCCCATTGCTGTTGCAAAAATTGTTGTGCAGGAAATAGGTCTCGGCTATAAATCAATATGCGCAGCGCTTATGCATGACGTTGTAGAAGATAATCAGAATTTTACAATAGATTTGGTAAAAAGTGTGTTTGGCGAAACTATTTCTTATATCGTAGATGGACTTACAAAAATAGATGTCGCTTTTGACAAAGATAAATCAGGTCAGGCAGAAAATTTTAAGCGAATATTATTGACAATGAACGATGATATTCGCGTTATAATCATAAAAATTGCCGACCGTCTTCACAACATGCGCACTCTTGATTCGATGCCTGTCGAAAAGCAACAAAAAATATCCAACGAAACTCTTTTTCTTTTTGCTCCGCTTGCATATCGTCTCGGGTTTTTCAAAATAAAAAGCGAACTTGAAGATTTAAGCCTCAAATATTTATCGCCTAAAGAATTTGAAGAAATAGACGCAAAAATAAAGGCTACCGAAGCGGGACGACAGGATTTTTTAGACAAATTTATTGAACCGATAGAAAAAAAATTAAAAGAAAGCAATATAAAATTCAATACAAGCGCACGCACTAAATCGGTATATTCTGTTTGGAATAAAATGCGTACAAAATCGGTGAGTTTTGAAGAAATCTATGATTTGTTTGCTGTCCGTATAATTTTTGAACCTATCGACTTTATTCCCGAGCGAACGCAATGTTGGCATGTTTATTCGATAATTACCGAAAGTTATCAATCTAAAAACGAACGTCTGCGCGATTGGATTAATACTCCGAAAACAAACGGATACGAAGCGTTGCATTGTACTGTAATGGCATTTGGAGTTTGGGTTGAGATACAAATCAGAACAAAGCGAATGGAAGAAATCGCTGAACGTGGATTTGCCGCTCATTGGCGTTACAAAGATGACACTGCTCAGGAAGAAGAACTTGACAAATGGCTTGCTAAAATCCGAGATGTACTTATAAATCCTGACGTTAACGCCGTAGAATATTTAGACCAGTTCAGATTAAACCTGTACTCGTCGGAAATAACTTTGTTTACTCCGAAAGGCAAAACAATTATATTGCCCAAAGGCGTAACGGTTATAGATTTTGCATATACAATTCATTCGGGAATAGGCGAAAAAGCAATAGGAGCAAAGGTAAATCACAAACTTGTATCATTAAGTTATATATTAAACAACGGAGATCAGGTAGAAGTGCTTACCGCCGAAAATGCAAAACCACTACGCGAATGGCTTGATTATGCCAAATTGCCAAGAACAAAAATACGCATCGAAGCAGCCTTGAAAGCCGAAGTACAAGGGCACATAGAATGTGGGAGAGAACTTATTAAAGAAAAATTGGCGCAGTTTAATGTAGAACCGCAAGCGCGGGTTTTCAATAAATTATGTGTCGCTTACGGAGTGGCAACCAAACGCGAACTTTACAGCAAAGTAGGTGCGGGAATTATTCAACTCGATGATTTTGAAAAACAACTGAAAAAAAATCCTCCGCAAAAATCTGCCGTATATTGGGGTTTTGATTTGATAAAAAAAATAATTCCGGGAACGAAAAAAACGACAAAAGAAGATGAAAAAAATACGGAAGAAATTATAATAAACGAAACTGCTAAAATTGATAAAAACAGACCATTTTTGCTTAAAGAAACGTTTGAAAAAAAACTCACATACAAAGCGGCAAGTTGTTGCAATCCTATACCGGGCGACAATATCATAGGTTTTGAAATTGACGATGGAAATGTTGTAGTTCACCGACAGGAATGTCCCGAAGCAAATAAACTTGCCGCAGAACATGGAGATAAAATTATCAACGTAAAATGGACTACCCACAAAGTTCAGTCATTTCTTACATTTATAAACATGCGCGGCATAGACAGAATAGGAATTTTGAACGATACTACAAAAATAATTACAGGTGAAATGAACGTAAACATGAGAAAGTTGAATGTAGAAAGCCACGACGGAATTTTTGAAGGCACAATAGAACTTTATGTTCACAGTATAGACAATTTAAATAGCCTGATTAAAAAAATATCCGAAATAAAAGGAATGGAAAATGTAAAACGATTGCAAAAATTCGACGTATAAACAATAAAACCAAAACATGAAATATAGTAAAGAAAAAGATTCGGTGATGCGTATCTTTACATCTTATCTCGAACATAAAGGTTATAGAAAAACCCGCGAACGTTTTGCCGTCATTGATGAGATTTATTCTATATGCGGACATTTTGATGTTGAGTCGCTTTATGAAACGCTGAAAAAAAAATACGCCATAAGCATTGCTACCGTTTACAATACCATTGAACTTTTACTCGACTGTAATCTGATTAAAAAACATCAGTTCGGCGAAAATACTTCGAGATACGAAAAATCGCTTGAATGTAATAATCACGACCATTTGATTTGTACAAGTTGCGGCGCGGTTGTTGAATTTTGGAATCCTGTTGTCGAAAAAATACAGGAAACAGCAGCCGATTCCACAGGTTTTGAAGTAAGTTATCATGTTTTATATTTTTACGGGCTTTGTCCGAAATGTAAATCCCAAAAAGCAGATGAAACTCAAAGAAAGATACGGTAATATAATAGAATGGTTTCAGAAAAATATGGCTTTCGCAGAATCTGAATTACATTACAAAGAACCTTATGAATTGCTGGTTGCCGTGATATTGTCGGCACAATGTACCGATGTGCGTGTGAATATTGTAACTCCCGAATTTTTCAGAAAATATCCCAATTCAAAACTATTGGCAAACGCAAATGACGAAGATGTTTTTGAGTTGATTCGTTCAATATCGTATCCAAACAGCAAAACCAAACATTTGATAGCAATGGCGCAAATGCTGGAAAATGATTTTGACGGCATCGTTCCCGATAATATTTGCGACTTGCAAAAATTACCCGGAGTCGGCATAAAAACGGCAAATGTTGTGGCTTCCATAATTTACAAAAAACCTGTAATTGCCGTAGATACTCATGTTTTCAGAGTTGCGCATCGCATAGGTTTAGTAGATGAATCAGCCAAAACTCCCGAAAAAACAGGAAAACAATTAGAAAAAAACATTCCCGAAAAATTTCGTGCAATATCTCATCATTGGTTGATTTTGCACGGCAGATACGTTTGCACAGCACGCGCTCCGCATTGCTCTGACTGCGGAATAAACAAATATTGCAAATATTTTGAAAATAATTTGCAGAATTGAATTGTAAAAAAACAACTGTCATGTCCTGCTATAGGTTGACAACCAAAAAAAGACAAAGATATGGCAAAACAGGTAAGAAAATGTTATCGGTACAGTATTTGCTTCAAACAGAAAATAGTAGAAGAGATTAAACAAGGCGAAAGATTGCAAGCGGTAAGCCGTAAGTATGGGATACGCGGGTCGAACACCGTACGGAATTGGATAAAGCAATTGGGACAGGATTATTTCTTAACAGAAATTATTTATGTAAAGATGAAACACGAACAGGACGGCAGGAATAAGTAGCCCACAAGAAACAAAACACAATTTTTTTCAGGACGTGACAATTTCATTTTATATAAACCATTGTTGCGCCGTAGCCGTACTCTTTAAATGAAGCATCCTGATAACGAACTTTGTCGGCGTATTGAGTATCAAGCAGGCGGCGAATTTCGTATTTCAGTTTGCCGTTGCCGATTCCGTGTATAAAAACCATTCGCTTTGTATGCGCCGATATTCCCAAATCCAGCGCTATCGTAAATCTGTCGATTTGTAATTTAAGAATTTCGCCGTTGCTAAGATTTTCTTTATTGCCAATCAACGATTCAATATGCAAATCAACTTCTTCAATTTCCGTTTCATTTGTCGGTTTTGTGTTTTTGTGGCGATTGTCTTTTTTATCCTTTAATGATTTTTCCATGTCGCTGTCAGAAATATTGTTGATATAGTCTTTCAGCATTTTACGGCTGCTTGCCAAAACATATATGTAAGCATCTTGTTCAAAAAAATCATTTTCAGTAAAAATTTTAGCATTTAACAGTTTTACAGGATTCAATTTGAAATCAATTTGTTGAACTGTCTGCGCTGCATAATCACGGTTTTTGAATAGAATGAAATTAATTTGAAAAACAGGCGATTCCGTAATTTCATCTTTATTCAATATCCCGACAAACTCTTTGCAGTCGCTTTCTAATTCGCCTTTACCAAGAGGTTCAATCAGTGATTGTTTCCACTTTCCAATAGTATAAAATATTCTATAACTGCTGTCATTTATTATATAAATCTGCAAATCGCTGTTTGTGGGATTATCGACCGCAACAGGCAAAAATCCGAGAACAATTTCAAAATCAATACCATCGCTGTCTTTCGTAACCGTATCGTTAATATTTGTAATATTATTGATGTTTTTTTCTTTTATCGGTTTTATATTTATATCCGATTTTTTGTGAGTTTCAGGCGATTGAGTTATGTTTTCATCGATTAATTTATTTTCATTGTATTCCGAAACAACAACAATATTGGATATTAGCGTAGGAATATCAAAACCATCGCTGTCGCGCACAATTGCTGTTGTTTTATTGGCAAAATTTACAACAGTTCCGCCGCCTGTATCATTCAAAAACCGTACTTTATCACCTATATTACATTTCATAAATTTGATATTTTAAAGAGCGGAAATTTTTAAGTATTTATAAATATTTTCATCGCTCGACTGTTTGTTCCGTTTTATCTTTGTCAAAAAATTTCAAAGCGCGTTTGACTTCCGACTTTATAAATCCCCATCGCAAAATAATTCCGATAACAACAATAATTATAATTATTATAAACGTTTTTTCCGTATTTGAACGTTCTGAGAATTTCATAACCTCATTTTTATATTTCTATACTATCATTTTTCAATTCTTATGCGGGCATCAACTGCAACAACATTTGCAGCAGAACCAAGCAAAGGATTTAAATCCATTTCGGCAATTTCGGGTGCTGCCTGTACAAGCGCCGATACTTTCGTGATAATTTCGGCAAATAAATTTTCATTCACAGGCTCTTTTCCTCGTATTCCCTTAATAATTTTATATCCCCGCAAGCGACTAATCATTTCATGCGCTTCGTCAATATTTACGGGCGATAGCGACGATTGAACATCTTTCAGTATTTCCACAAAAATACCGCCAAGTCCGCATAAAATCAGATGTCCAAAATTTGCGTCACGACTTGCGCCGATAAATATTTCCGTCCCCGACAGCATCGGATATATTTCAACAGCCGTAGTTTCTTGAATTTTTATAAGACGATTAAATTCTCTAACAACAGTTTCTTCATCATTGACATCGAGAACAACGCCGCCAACATCAGATTTATGAACAGGTCCCACAACTTTCATCACAAGCGGATAACCAACTTTTCGGGCAAAATTTACAGCATCTGTTTCCGTTTTTACTCCTACTTCCTGTTTACGCGGAATATTTGCAGCATCAAGTAATGTGCGAATTTCCGTTAATCCCAAATATCCGTTTTCACAATTTTCGATAACATTACGAATTGCGGCAATATCAATTTCAGGCAATTTTGCATTTTCCGCTTGTGGTTTAGGCACATTCACAACTTTTGCCAATGCATTTCCGAATACACACTCTTCGGGAAAATTTATTCGTTTTTTATTGAAAATGAAATCATGAATTTCATCTTTTACGTTTATGATTGACGGAAGAACAGGAAAAATAGGTTTTTTGCATATTTTCATTTTCTCGTCCAAAACATTGTAAACATCCCAATTCGGGAAAAGTCCTGGACTTCCGAAAATCACACACATCGCATCGATATTATCAAATTTTGTTTCGCAATAATCAATTATTTTACCAAGTTGTTCGGCTGTGCCTGTAGCCAAAAAATCAATAGGATTGGCAACCGAAGAACCTGCATACAAATGAGATAATAATTCTTTTGCCGCTTCTCCGCTTATTTGTGGAATTTCCAGTCCGTTATCCGATAAAACATCGGTCAGCATAACAGCAGGTCCTCCCGCATGAGTTATCACCGCAATATTTTTCCCTTTAACATCAGGATGCATGAATACGGCGCAAACCGTAGCAAGTTCTTCGCGATTGTAACATCGAACAATTCCAGCTTTGCGGAATAAAGCGTTCACGGCAACATCCGATGTAGCCAAAGCGCCTGTATGCGAAGATGCTGCACGACTTCCCGCTTTTGAATTTCCCGATTTTATTGCTGCAATTTTACAGCCTTTGCGCACAAGCGACGAAGCGTGTTTTAATAATTTATTGGGATTGCCTACTTTTTCCATATAAATCATTTTCACACGAGAACTTTTGTCGGTAAATGTTTCGTCCCAATATTCGAGTACATCTTCAATGCCGATTTGAGCCGAATTTCCAACAGCCCACACGCTGTTGAACGATAATCCGTTTGAGATTCCATATTCTTTTATAAACACAGCCGTTGCTCCCGAACCTGTAACAAAATCTACTCCCCGCGGATTCAAAACAGGAACAGGAGTGTCAAATGCGCCTGTGTAATTTATATTCAAAAATCCTGTACAATTAGGTCCTATAAGGCTTCCGCCAACTTCGTTTATGATTTTAACAATCTTGTGTTCCAATTCAGCGCCATCTTTATTTTCTTCTGAAAATCCTGCCGAAATAATAATAAAGCCCCGTGTATTTTTTTTATATGCAAGCGCATCAACAGCGGCAACACAATATTTTGCGGCAATTGCCAATATTGCACAATCTGTTTCTGGCAAATCTTCAACCTTCTCGAAACATTTAATTCCTTGAATTTCGGTTTCTTTGGGATTTACGACATAAACATTTCCTTTGAAATTGCTTTCAAGCAAATTCTTGAGTAATTTTCCTCCCGGTTTATGCACATCGCTCGATGCTCCAATGATAGCAATACTTTGCGGATTTAAAAGTTTTTGATTTATCATATTTTTATATTTATTTTTATAGAATATTAAATTATTGTTTTGTTTAATTTATCGCATAGTGTATTAATCTTTAAATTCTACAATTCCCCAACGTTCGGGAATGTGCATATCTATTCGCTTTTGCGGCGACCAAACCCAAAAATCAGACTTTAACTGTTTGCCTTTTGCATCTGTTTTTTTAATGTATTTTCCGTCCAAAATGTCAAAATGCCATTGCACTCGTAAAAGATTCAATCGCCATTTTGTTCCGTTAGCAGAAAATTTTTCGTCGGAATATTCATCAAATGCCGAGAAGGGAATAGCGAGTTCTATTGTCCAAAAATTATCAATATCTGTCGGATTATTTAATGTTCCGTTCAAAAATATTGCTTTCTCCAAACCGTCAATATTCCAATTGGTATTAAGTTTTCCGCCTTTGCTGTATGGTTTATTCATTTGCAAATCCCATGTTGCGCCATTTGCGTTTATTTCAAATTCGTAATAATTACAAGCATCTCCATCAGGGTCGATGAACAATTCAAAAGCATTGTCAAGATAAATTTGCTGTTCATTTTCGGTAATGTTTGCGAAAATGTGAGGTTCTTCAAATTTAATTGCCAAGTACAAAAAATCATTATTCCATAACATTTTTGCCTGTGTTTTATACTCAGGAAAGCCGCCTCCGCGAATATCTTCAAAATCATCAATCCATTCGATTTGTTGCCAAGCAGGTTCGTCAAAATGTCCATCTACAATAATTTTTCCGTATGTTTTATGACAAACAGTATATTTTACGCTATCAACATTTTGTGCGCTAACATATTCAAATATAAAAATAATTGTTAAAAATGTTATAAAAAATTGTTTCATCTTGATATCTTTATTTATCTTTGCAAAGATAAAATTAATTTACCAATAAAGAAATGAATTATTATGAAAAAAATAATTTTAACAACCGCAATTCTATTAATAGCGTGCAGTTTTTGCTCTGCACAAAAAACAGTAAAAATAGAAAATATTGATGTAAACGCTCAAACTGCTGTTGATTCATTACAACGTAATGTATTGTATTTATTTCCGGAATTTATACAAGGAAAAGTATTTTTTAAGAATGGGGCTACAAGTACTGCCAAACTCAATTACAACACGCTAATAGGCGAGATGCAATTTTTAGACAAAGAAAATAATATTTTAGCCATCGCCAATCCGCAAGATGTCGCTTATGTATTAATTGATAAAAAAGTGTTTTATTATGTATCAGGAAAAAGATTTGCCCAACTTTTAGTAAACAATGACGATATTAAATTGTGTGTAAGCAGACACAGTGAATATTACGAAACAAAAGCACAAGGCGCTTATGGACAAAGTCTTGCTACCGCAGCAATTTCGGAAATGAAATATCTGCTTGATAAAAAAAATATAAATGTAAATCAACTGGCTGTATATAGAGATGTAACTTACACTATAAAGGATGAATTTCTGCTTGAAAAAGATGGAAAATTCACGAAAGTAAACAACGTGAAATCATTTATAAAAATATTTCCAAAATACAAAGAAGATATTAGCAAATATGTTGCAACACATAAGACAAATTTTAAAAACGAGCAGGATTTAATTAAACTTACGAATTACTGCATTCAATTATCATTAGTAAAAAAGTAAATTTTAAGAAACTGCTATCCATTAGAGCGGAGTGGTGCAACTGCGCGGCAGCCGCCTGAAATTTCTCGCCGACGAAGAAACCAACGGAATATTCCTGATACCCGAAAGCGGCAATGAAGTGAAAGTTACGATGAACGTAGAAAAC
>JAISPX010000091.1 GCA_031274595.1 Prevotellaceae bacterium
GTTTTCTACGTTCATCGTAACTTTCACTTCATTGCCGCTTTCGGGTATCAGGAATATTCCGTTGGTTTCTTCGTCGGCGAGAAATTTCAGGCGGCTGCCGCGCAGTTGCACCACTCCGCCGGGCGTAAGCGTTTCGTTTATCGAGCCGCTTAGCAGGTCTTTCACTTCCACAATATATGGAATAGGGTCGGCTACCTGTATTTTTTCGGTTTTAATTTTTGCGGCGGCTTCGCGCACGGCGACTCCATGATGGAAATTAACATGAATTTTGTGCCTGTGCGGGTCGAAACTGTCATTCATGCCGTTGAATACTCCCGAAATACTTGGCGAAATGTTAAACAGGCGGGTGTTTACAGAGCCGCCGTCGGCAATAATGTCGAGAATTACTTCGCGATACACTTCAAGCACGGCTAAAATGTCGGCTTTTGTAAGCAGCGTACCGCGTTTGAGCATTTGTTCTGCAATCTGTTCGTCGGTGTGCGAGCGAAGATTTACTACTTGCGCCATAGCGTCGTCGGGCGTTGGCGTCATTAAATTTTCTAATAAATGATACTGTAACATAGCGTTTAAAATTTAGATATTAATAATTATTTATTTGGAATTATAATAAGATTTTTGCTCTCGTAAATTATCAGAGAGCCTGCATTTATGCTTTCTTCGGCAATATCTTTGTTGTGTTTCATGGCTTTGTGTTGTTTTAATTATGGCGCAAAGTTATAAAATTATCACTATATGTGCAACATTTGGGACAAAAAAAATGAGGCTACTTAAAAAACTTTTTATACAGCCTCCATATTCATTTACAAATACACAATTATATTTATACTTTTTTTTGGCGTTTGGGAAACCAGCCTTTTTTGACACGCTTCTCCTGCATGATGGTTTCGCCTATACCCCACAGCGAAACAAAACCGAATATGCTGAAAATTGACGATACAATAATGTTTTCAACAACTGCGGAAACTGCTATTCCTGCAATTCCTGTAATTAAAAACACAATCCAGAATTTCTTTGTAAAATAATATTCGCCCTTGATGCAAGCCCAACGCAATACGGAAATTATAATAAGCAGCGCTGCGCCAACGATTATACCTGAAAATTCAACCATCTCTGTAATTTTATATTTGCGTGCGCTCTGTTCTGCGCTTTCTCTGTTTGTTGATTTCAAATACGCTCCACAGGCACGAAAAACCAAGACATCCTAAAAATATTGACAACTCCAAACCAACAAAAATGGATATTATCAGCGACACTAAACTGACAATGCCAAAAATCCATTTTGCTTTTTGCCCTAAATAATATTCTGCCTTCACAACCAAAGGATGAAACATTCCTATCAGCAAAAACACTGCAAATCCAATAATTAAACCTGTATAATACATTTTTTGAAATTTTCGGCAAAAGTACAAAATAATAATTTAATGTGATTAAAAAACTAAATGGTATTGGCTATTTTGTATTTTTATTTTGGCAGTTAAGAATTTTTTACTACCTTTGCAGCCTCAATTAAGTCAAACTTAACTCAAATATCGAAATTATACAAGCGTTTTGAAACTGTTATAGCCAATAGTTTTGTATGCTTTTAATTCTGCGAAAACGCCGCAGGCTTTTCGTTGGCAATTTCAATAATTATTTAAATATTATCTACACATAAATAATACCAAAACCGCATTAATAAATGGTTAATGGTAAATCGTAAATAATAAAATAGTAAATAACATAATATTGGTACTCAAAAAAACATTCTTTGCGGCTGTTTAGTATCATATTTAGAAAATATAAATATTAGTTAACAATAAAAAGATTAAAAAATGAAAAAGATTTCAAAACTCATGTTATGCACGCTGATAACAGCAACATTTGCACTTTCAACAATTTCATTCGGACAGTTACCCTCGCCTGAATCTAACGAAAAGGATATATATGTGGCAGGATATAGATTTGACGAAATGTATTCAGCCGCACTGTGGACAAACGGCGTAAGACAACAGTTTGCAGACAAAATAGATTACGGCAAAGCCTACGATGTTTATGTTTCAAACAATGATGTATATGTAGCAAGTTATGAATTAAAAGGACAAATAGAAATTGCCGTTCTGTGGAAAAACGGCGTAAAACAGCAACTTTCGGATGGAACTAACAGCGCCAAAGCATATTCTGTTTACGTATCAGGCAGCGATGTATATGTGGCAGGCTACGAAGAAAGCAAAAAAAGAGAAACGGCAGCCCTGTGGAAAAACGGCATAAAGCAAAAATTTGATGCAAATGAAAAAGATGCAGTAGCAACTTCGGTTTGCGTATCGGGCGATGATGTATATGCAACGGGTTGGAAATGGAACGGATATAGATTTAATGCAATGTTGTGGAAAAACGGAGTTAAGCAAAAACTTTCAAATGACCTGCACGATGCTTTTGCCAAATCGGTTTATATATCGGGCAGCGATGTGTATGTGGCAGGCTGGGAACTAAACGGGAAAAAACATATTGCCGTTTTATGGAAAAACGGTATAAAACAAAGGCTCACAGATGGAACAAGTCATGCCCAAGCGTTCTCTGTTTGCGTGCGTGGCAGCGATGTGTACGTGGCAGGCAATGATGGTTCCAATGCATTTCTGTGGAAAAACGGCGCTAAACACATACTGAACGAAGAAGAAAAAAATGCCGAAGCAGCGTCTGTTTACGTATCAGGCGATGACGTATATGTCGCCGGTTGCGAATATCATGCCAACGATACGGGCAAAACTGTTGCCGTGTTGTGGAGAAATGGCATAAAACAAAAACTTTCGACTTCTGTTTCAAAAGCATTTAAGATATTTATAAAGTAAAAATAAGCAGATTTTAATCATCTGCAATCGGGAAGCATTATAAAATATAAATTCAACGATGGAACAAAAAGAGGCTGTCTTAAAAGCCCGTCATACCGTGCTTGACACGGTATCTCCTGAAAAATTGCATGTGATAATTAGGAAATTAACTTCGTTGAGGGCTTCGCCGTTGCGGGTCAAGCCCGCAATGACAATCGCTTTTTTTTTGGGCTTTTAAGACAGCCTCTTTTTTCATGCCCTGTAAAATGATTTTATATTACAGTTTTTCAAGCATCTTTTTTATTAATTCAGTCATTTTCACTTCGGCAGCTGCGCCCACTTTTTGTACTTCCTCATGTGAAACTTCAATAATTTTTCCTTCAACGCCAAGGTCGGTAATTATTGAAATAGCAAAAACAGGAATACCCGAATGTCGCGCAACAATCACTTCCGGCACAGTTGACATGCCAACTGCATCGCCGCCGATGATTCTAAAATATTTGTATTCGGCAGGCGTTTCAAATGTAGGACCTGTTGTGCCTACGTAAACTCCGTGCTGCAATTTTATGCCGACAGTTGATGCTGTTTCGTCGGCAAGTGCAATCAGTTTTTTGTTGTATGCTTCGCTCATATCTGGAAAGCGTACGCCAAGTTCCTTGTAATTTTTTCCCAACAAGGGATTTTGCATAAGATTGATATGGTCGGAGAGAACCATTAAGTCGCCGATTTCAAAATCGGGATTTACGCCGCCGCTTGCGTTCGACACAAACAAATACTTAATGCTCAATTCTTTCATCACTCGCACAGGAAACGTTACTTGTTTCATATCATAGCCTTCGTAAAAATGAAAGCGTCCCTGCATAGCCACTACGTTTTTCCCGCCAAGTTTGCCGAAAATCAAGCGTCCGCTGTGTCCTTCCACTGTTGATACTGGAAAATTGGGAATGTCCGAATATTCAAGAATTTCCTGATTTTCGATTTTATTTACCAATCCGCCTAAACCTGTTCCAAGAATGATTCCTATTTCAGGTTTTGTTTTAACTTTATTCTGAATAAAGTCTGCTGTTTTTTTTATACTTTCTAACATGATTAATTATGAATGTTGTTAATACTTCGTCTTTATTATTTAATAATCTTACCTTTATGGGAAGATAAAACATTTTTTCTCTTTGTTCGACAGTAAATCCTTTGTACATCATTAAACGCATCGCATCTTTTTCGGTTGTTATAAAAAGGTCGTTTTTGTCGATAAGTTCGCATATATTATTAATGTCTTCTTGCGAAAAGTTATGATGGTCAGAAAACGTCAATATCTGAGGTTTTGCGTAGGTTGCTGATATGTATTCTTCAAATAATCTCGGATTTGCTATACCTGCAACGGCTGCAATCTTGTCTGTTTTGGCAGGTTTGTTTTCGTCAAAAACAGGTTTCAAATCATGGTACTCTAATGTTGTAAAAAATAGTTGCTGATACGGGAATAATTCTAAATTGTTGATTACAATTCTCATTTCCATAGGATTTATATTTTGCGGACATTTGGTAACAAATACGATATCAGCGCGATATTTTTGATTTTTCCCGTCTCGTAAAGTTCCTCGCGGAAGCATTTTGTCTTTATACACAGGTTGCCAATAATCACAAAGCAGAATCGACAAAGATGGTTTAAGGTGTCTGTGCTGAAAAGCATCGTCTAAAACAACAACGTCAATGTCAGGATATTTTTTTTTCATGCATTTTATACCTTGCACTCTGTCGGCATCAACAGCGACAATAATATCTGGAAATTTGCGTTTTATTTGCAAAGGTTCATCTCCCGTTTCGCTTACCGTACTTGTTGTTTCCACATATCTGAAACCTTTTGTTTTTCTCTTGTATCCGCGAGATAGCAGCGCAACTTTAAAATGTTTTTGAAGCATGTCAAGTATAAATTCCGAATGTGGCGTTTTTCCTGTTCCGCCGACAGTGATATTTCCTAAAACTATTGTTGCAATATCTTCAATTTTTTCTTGCCCGAATATGCCATAATCATAAAATTTATTACGTATGGCAACACCTGCGCCATAGAACAAGGAAATGATTATTTTCAGAAAATTCAACATCTAATACTAAATTTGAGCGATTAAAGATATGTTTTTTTTACGAAACAGCAAAACAATTTAATTTTTAAAAAGTTTATGGAAGATTCATTAAATGAGAAAAAGATAAAAATCAAACAGGCATCAAAAACAAACCACAATAACTAAAACAATCTGCCGTTAAGATTATTATAGCATTGAACCGACAGCGTTGGAATAACGCATGTTAATTATGTATTCGTGTTGTCTGTCTATAATTTACGTGCTTGCAATCGGTTTCCCTACACTCACTTCCACTTGTGCTGCTTGTATCGTTACGCCTTTGAAATTTATCTGCGGTTTGATAATTCTTGTTATAACCCGTTCGTCCGATTTCAAATTTTCATCAGTACGGAAATTTGCCGAGATTTTATCGCCTTCGTTGTATGGCTTATTAAGCATTTCGACTATTTCGTAACCCTTTGCCGCGAGATTGTCTTTGACACGTTTTATCGAAGCGGTAAGTTGCTTGAAACCGTTGGTTTCAGCATCAACATTCGGCAGTTTTTTCTGGATACGAATAATTTCATCGGCAATATTCAGAACCAATTCATGATTGGCATCTTCGGGTGTTGAAGGGATATTGGTATCAGGCTCTACTTTTAGCAACTTTATTTGCGTAGCGAAAAAATCGACTAATTTACTGTCGAGTTTTATTCTTTCTTCTTCCAGTATTTTTTTTGTTTGCTGAATGTGAGCAGAAAGTATCTTTGCCAGTTTTTCGTCTAATTTTACGATATCCTCGTCCGATTCTTTTTTTGTTTTCTTAATATGCTCATTAATTTCATTTTTATCGCGTGATAATTGCTTGCGCAGGAAGATAAAAAGTAACATAGAAAACAAGGCTATTGCAAGAGCGGCGATAATCCAATACAGGGTATTTTTGCTTACTTCTTTTCCAACATCTTTGATTTGATTTTCGGCAAGCATTTTGTTGTCAATAATTTGAAGTCGTAAATCATTGCTGATACTTGTAATGTTAGCTTTATTGCGTTCAATTTCCAGACGCAACGAGTTAATGCTATCGTTGGCAAACGAAAGTTTTTTAGCAAAATCGGTTTTCTGATTCTTCAATTCTGTTTGCAATTGCCGTATATTCTTTTGCAATTGAATAACAACGCTATCGGTTGTTGTTTGTGCAAATATCCCAAAAGGGACAAGCATACATAATAAGATAATTGTTTTTTTCATTGTATTTATATTTTAATTGTTTTGTAATTTCAATTCTTTTTCTTACTTTTTTGCGCATGCAAAAATAATGAAAAAAACATTATTAACAAATTTTTTGATTGGCAAATTCAACTGTTAAATGCAATTAAATTTTTGTATTCTTTGTTTACTCGTATATTTGACGTAATAATTAGGCAATATTTATATTAAAAAAAAAAATGAATATCGTATCGTGCACCTAATAAAAAAACACTATCTTTGTAGTCAAATACAACAAACAATAGCAATATGAATTTATTAAATTTTACGACAACGTTTCCCGATGAGGAAAGTTG
>JAISPX010000087.1 GCA_031274595.1 Prevotellaceae bacterium
GTCCTGTTGCAGCGCCCGGCTTTCCGTGAGCTTCTGCGCCGCATAAAAATCGTAATTGCCGCCGTAAACCCTTATCCCGTGCCGGCTTAATTCGCAGACCGTGTGGAGCAGGTTCAGCAGTTTGCGGTCGTGGCTGACCACCAACAGCGTGGCGGAGCAGGACTGAATAAAATCGTAAAGCAATTGTCTGCCTGCTGTGTCCAAATGGTTGGTAGGCTCGTCCAGCATCACAAATTCGGGACGGTGGACGGCAATGCCGGCAAGAAACACTTTGGTTTTTTCTCCGCCGCTGAGCGTATCCATTTTCTGCTGCAAGTCCGGCGCGTCTAATTTCCAATCATCCAATGCTTCGCGGCAACGCTCTTCGATATTCCAGTCGTCGTTGAGCAGGGCGAGGTTGGCTTCCGTTACTTTCCCGTCAAGGATTTCTTTCAGTGCGTGCAGCTTGTCCGCGATTTGTAAAGCTTCGGCAATGGTCAAATGATTGTACTGACCGAAAATCTGAGGCACATAATAAGGCGCAGCTTCCCGGCTAACCGTCCCTTCCGACGGTTGCTTCAAGTCCGCGATGATTTGCAGCAGGGTGGTTTTTCCCGCGCCGTTGTTGCCGATCAAAGCCGCTTTGTCGCCACGGCTGACGACAAGATGGATATGGCTGAACAGCATGTCTTTATTGGGGTGTATATAAGTAATATTTTGTAAAATAAGCATCATTTCTTTCTTTAAAAAGTGAATAAAAATAGCCAGTCGTTGTACGACTTAGCCGATTGATTTTGTTTTTGAAAGAAATTATATTTTCATTGGTATGCTTATTTTAATTTATTTGCGATGCAAAGATAGCATTAAATTTTCAATTGTCAACTATTTATTTTGCGTAGGAATGAAAAATTAATAACTTATAACTGTATCGTTTGCAGGTTAATTGTCCAGAAAGGACAGATTTTCGTTGCCCGCAGGTCGTTGACCTGCGGTTATGAAAATCAAGCCCTTCGGGCTAAACCGGCATACTTTATTTATTCCACGTTCCTTAAAAATAGGCTATTCACTGATTATCTTCTCAAAACCGAAAGGTTTCCGACCTCTTTACCGAAAGGTTTCCGACCTTTTCACCGAAAGGTTTCCGACCTTTTAGGGAAAACGACTAAATATAGCTAATGCATAAAAAACAAATAACATATAGTAACTCATATTACGCAGTCTCCGGTTTTTAGTTTGAGGCTGCCTCCTGAAAAATCGCATGTGATAATTAGGAGATTCTTGGCAAGCCAAGCGAACAAGTTCGATAAGCGGGAATGCTGAACTTGATTCAGTACCGCAATGACAATCGCTTTTTTGAGGCTTTTAGGACAGCCTCATTTATCATTTACCATTATATCATTAACCACTAACTTACAAATCAACAAACAAACAACTCAACAACTCAACAACTCAACAAAAAATGTAATTACATAAAAAACCCGACACAAAAGTATCGGGCAAACAAGTAAAACATTATTAATTTGTAATCTTAAACAATATGTACTTGTTTTAAATCATCTGCCAGCGAATACAACGCCTGTTCTATTTTTTGTTTTTTATCTTTACGCGGATTTCTAAAACCTGAAATATAATGTGAAAACTGAACCCTGTTAATACCCGTAAGCCTTTCCAGCGCCGATTTTGTAAATATTCCCGAATATGTTTGCAATAAGGTAGGAATGTCCATTCTATATTCAATTTCATAGTCAGCCTTTAGTATTTCAGGAATGTTTTCTTCCTTATTATATTCTTTCAATAGCCTTATAGCTTCCAAAAAATCCTTTTTTGCTTCGTAAGGAGTATTACCTGCCGCATATAATCCCTCTGCATTTTCAGCATAAGCCGCATAATGATTTTTACTTTTTTCAATTTTTACAATAAGTTTTTTCATATTATTTCTCATTTTTATAAATTCATTTCTTTTTCAATTTTTTTCCTTAATCCCTCCGGCATTTCTTTTGCTCCATGATAAGGTACAGGATAACGTTTGCCATTTTTATTTTCGTAAATATAATGGCTTCCTTGTGCTTCAACATATTGCCATTTTTTACTTTTCCGAATAAATCGGTGAAATTCTGAATACTTCATTATACATTTCGTTTAAGATTACAACACAAAGATAACGCTTTGTTTATCATTATCCAAATATTTTAATATATTTATTGGTTAAATAATCTTAAAAAATAAAATAATCTTTTGTTTTGAAATTTACAATCAATTCCGTAAATTATGAAACAAATTAAACAACGAAGCTCGAAAGAGCATGAAGCATAATTTGACCTTTTCAGGTCAAATCTTTTTTTGTCAAAAAAAAAGCGCACAAATACATTTGTGCGAATTGCGGAATACCTTTTTAAAGCGGCACGGAAAACAAAGTTCCGTGCGTTCTGCATCATACAGGAATAACATAATAACTGTACAGTTGGTTAATCTTCAAAACAAATTTAGCCATATCATCATAATTACTAAATTCTTCCGTCCTTACAAGGCGTTTGCCTGCATACAATAACACAATATACATTATTTTGCCCCCCTGTCAACAACCTGTTTATTTGAAAAAACATAACAAACAGGCCAAAAATCAAACTCGTCCAATTCTTCGGCTATATCCTCTTTCGGCTTTTGCACTTTTCTCGGCTGTCCCCAAAGCAGTAAAGCCTTTTCGCCCTTTTTCACAATCTTACCCATCTCGTTCCACTGCCGCAAGGTATTCAATCTAAAATGCCCCTCGCTCTGGTAAATCTTCTTCAAACCCTCGTTAATAGTTTCAATCTGTCCTTCGTCAATTAACTTGCGTAACGGTTTGCTTAATCCTTTCAATTCTGCACGTTTCTCGTTTAATTTGCTTTCTTTAAAATTTTTCATAACTTTGCCCTCTCGTAATTAAATTTTACTCATAAAATTTGATTGAAAACAGGCGGGCGTCTGACCATAGTCCCGCCTGTTGTCATTTTCTCTCAAAATACAATTTCCGCTTCTATTTCTTCAACTTTCACTTTTATCTCGCTTCTCAGAAACTCAATAAACTTAAAAATCAAAGTAACATTTGAAATAGAAAAAAGGTCTTCGTTTCTGTAACCGTTTTTCATTCCCTGAAAAATGATTCTGGAATTTGAAGTTTCAAAAACTCCTGTTTTTTCTTCGCTCTTCAACTCTTTTTGCAGTTCCCGCAAACTTGCATCTACATGCAAAAACTTTTCCCGATTGTCAGCAAGTTTTTTCTTGTAGTTCAATTCCTGCAAGCGTTCTGCAAGTTCCTTCTGCAAATCTGTAATTGATTTTTTTTCAACCGATTTTTGTTCGGTTTTGTTTTCCGCCTGTGCGGAATTTTTTGTTTGTGCGCCTTGCGCCTGTGATGTAACATTTACATCTTTTTCATTTTTACTCATAATTTTAACTTTTTTTATTTAATTAATAAATTGTATCTCGATGTCTGACTACCTCAATACACTACAAAGTTACAAAATACATTTCACACTACCAAATTTATAATCAATTATTTGCACACGCTTAACAAAGTTTAACTATATGCAATTAACTAATTATCAATACAATACAAGGGAAATATTTTTAAATTCCCATAATAAAAATCATAAAATATTGATATGATTTTATTTAAGAGTTCAAAAGGGAAATAAATTTCCCTTTTTTTGTCGAAAGACCCCGCACCGCCCTGAAATTTTTTGTAATTACATTTGATTTTTTTTGTACGGAATATGCTAACTATATTTTTTAGTTTCAGCCGCTCCGTTCAAAAACCAAAATTCCTATTTTTTGCGTTAGGGATTGCAGCGGCTACCCCACAGCGAAGCGAGGAGTAATAGCGTAAAGCCCGCCTGTACTCCGTTAAACAACAGACATAGAGTTTTGTAATTACAAGCGTAGCGATGTAATTACATATCTCTATACCTATTTGTGCGTAACAATGTCATAATAACAAGCGAAGCGTAAAGTTAGATATGACTTTGTAAAGCATATAAAGTAAGGAGTACAGGAACGCCCAAATTATTTAATTATTCCTGAACCTAAAATAAACTGTGTTGATTGTTGTGGATATAAATTCATACCTATAAGTAATGTATCGAAAGCATCTGTACCATCTGTACGGTACTCTAATTTATCCTCTTCTGATTCTGCAAGTTTTTCGCCTGATTTATCCTTTGAAAAGCCATTGCTGTTAACAACTACTCCTGTATGTCCTAATGCAAGCAGCAGGGCATCGTTATTATCTTTGTTGAATTGCGGAAATAAATACTTTTGACCTTTCAGGGCTTGGTCAATCATAATGTATTTTTCACGATGTTTCAATGGGTTACCTATGTGTACGCGCTGAATAGTCCATCCATTTTTAAAAAATTGGTCGCAAATAACAGATGCGAAATCATCATCATTTACAGCGTAATTACTTCCGAGAGCTGTGTTATCATAGTAATAAATTACTTCACGTGTTGGATGATAGATATAATATTCGCAGAAGTCATTAACAATCTCACGTAATTTGCGCTCATACTTCACATAGAAAGATTTAATAACTTTCATTTGGCTGCCTTGCTGTTGTGCCGCAACCAGCCAATTAATATTTGCGTTATAATCAAAAGCAATACATATAGGTTTGTTCGGGGCAATATCACCATCCTGACGGCAATCGGATTTTGCAATCTTTGATAAATTATATTCTAAACTTTGTAAGTAGTTGTTATTAAAAGCAGTATAGGTATGTATATCTTCATTGTAGGAAGGATAAAAACCATCGAGTAAGCGAGTGATGCGCCTGCATAATATTGAGGTTTGAAATACAAGCGGCGAAAGGTCGCGTTTCATTTGGCGGATATATTTTTCGCCCAGAATTTGAATGTTCTCTATTGTTGAAAATTCGCGATAATAAGTAGCGATTGAACGGAATTCAGACAGTATTTGATTGTATTCACAAAGTACTCTATTGCGATGTTCGGTTTTAGGTTCTTGTTTAAGCCGCCAGATTTCGTACACTAATCCATGAATTGCATCAATCAGTTCGGTGTCCATGAATTCACGGTAACGGAAAAACCACGAGCCTTTTTTTGTTGTCGGCATATCTGAAAGTATAAGTAACCCATGATGCCACGGACAATTACCAAAATATTTTTTTATTGCTCCGTTTGCCGGCAGTGTTTCATCTTTCAGTTTTTCGTGGTCTATAAATTTTGCTTCATCTATGGAAATATAATCAAGAGTTAATGAATTTGACGAACCTTTTACATCTTGAGAAATTATATGCTGAATTGCTCCATTATACCAACTTATCACATAGTCATACCGCATAGGTTTGATTATTGGTTCGGCAAAGCCCATACTTTTTGATGGACGATGCCCGACTACATAATGAACATCGCGCACCCAACCCATTTCGCGCAAAGCCGCAAAAGTTGCCGGCAATGTTCTGGTTAATGCCTGTTGAAATGTAGCGGCGACAAATGCGCCTGCGCTTCGCGGCATGGCATGAATATTGCGAAGCAAACGAGGCGCGGCAATTCCGTGCGATTTGCCAAACCTGCGCCCGGCAATAATCACTTCTGTATTTGCGCCTGTGTACATTGCCTCAAGTTGTGCATCGTTAAAATACAATAGTTTATTCGGCTCGCTCATCGTCTATTTCGTATTCAATATTTTGTATTTCTATTTCGCCGATATATTTCTTTTTTAAGGTCTCAATTTTTTCGCGTAGATTTTCAACAGGTTTAAGTCCGATTGTCGTTGGATCGGAACTTGGTTCAAATGTTGGCGGAACAATTTCGTCGAACGGTAATTGTTCGCCATCTTCAATATCGAGTTTATTATTTTTTATAAATGCCATTGCTATTTTTGACAGCGCTGTTGCCTCTTTGGTTTGTCCATCTATTGCCATTTTCGCCGCTTTTTCAAGCAAATAATTCACGCGATGCCTGTGCCATTCTTTACCTGCATTACGCACATTTCCAAGCAATAATTTTATATTGATTATATCGCGATAAGCCTGCGATTTTTCTATCTGATAATTATTAATCAGATAATCGCGAATTTCAGCATCGCTTGATAAAGGATTTTCGAGCCAGTAAGTAAATGCAGCTCGATAACGTATTAACATGGCTTTTTCATGTTCCGATACTGTTGCCGGAATTGCATCAAACAGCATTATGTTCATTTTATCAATGATATTTTGTTTAGCCATGTTCCGATTGAGTTTGTTTTTTAAGAAAATCGAGCATGGCAGTTTCGGCTTGCGGCGAGCCTTTTTGCGCAAACTGTAAAGTTTGCTTGCGCAATTCTATTTGGGTTTTAAGTTTACCTTTCCAATACGCTTTTGCCGATTCGGATTTGTTCGCTTTTATTTCTCTGCGAAAATCTTGTATATCCTTATCAAGCATCATTGCAATTTCGTCAACGGTAAAAAACAATGAGGCGTATTCTTCTATTAGTTCAATGTCTGATTGCATTTTGTTTCATATTGTTTAAATCATTAATAACAGTATCAATAAGATTTTTTTCATAAGAAATAAATCCACATTCATATCTCAGGTTCATGGTAGCGTTTGCGCTCATAACCGCAACACCTGACACATCAGGGCTTTCAAGCAATACAAGTTTTGCGTGCGTATTACAAAGATAAATTTCGTCTGCAACCTGTTCAAGAAATAATAAATTACTTCTGTGTCGTTTTGCGATGGTAAAATCAAGCATCAATGTAAGATGTTTGATTTTGCTCCGTTCTCGAAGCAATTTGCGTGCAAAGGCTTCAGCCACAGCAAAAGAGCAGATAGTTAATTTATCTGCTCTTTCAACTTTACTGATTAAAGTGTTAACTATCGTCCATGCATCAGTCTTTCGGAGAAATATTTTCTGTTGTAAATCCAAGTTCCTTTAATTTCGCTATTGTTTCATCATCGAAATTTTGTTGATTTGCAAGCATGGCATTAATACGCTCCTGTATTTTTTCACGTTTTTTATCGTCGATTTTTTCAGGTTCGGCGAGCGAGCGTGAAATATAGGTCCTAATAGCGTTCACCTGTTGCGGAGTTAAGTCGGCATTTTCACCTTCGAGAGTAATATCAATATTATCATCTTCGGACGCTTTACCTTCGGCAACCCATTTGTCAATAATATCCCAGTTTTTAGCGATAGCATCATCGAGTTCGGCTATTTGTTTGCGTAATTTTTGCCTTTTGGTTTTGCCTTTTACTGCTTTCATCTCGGCATGAGCGCCACGTAAAATCTTGTATTTTTCCGTATTTTTATCATACAGAATTTTCAAGTTATCAGGCAAATCTTCATATTTTATTTTGCCTTCAATGTCAATGATTGCACGTTCCGCCTTTGGCTGTTGATCTATTTTGGGAGGATGTTTTTCATCGAGTACGATTGTCTGTTTTTTGACAATCGATTTCGATCCGCTTGCTATCTTATCAAGTTCATAACGGAGTTTGCTCATTACTACCTTTCTATTAAGATAGTGCAATATCGCTTTGTTTTTTGAATATTTGGAAAGAAGTGAAATACCGGCGTAATAGTCCGGTGTTTCACTTTCAAGCCATTTTTTTATATCATTCATAGAACCAAATTAAATACCGCCATCGTCATCTGTAGGAGTGAATACTCCTGTTTCGCAATCAAGCGAACCATCAGCCAATAACAATTCGCCTTTGTATCCCGGCAGCGGAGTTACGTCCGGAGCGGTAATTTCAATCGTTATACCTTTTGCGCTTCCGGGAGCATCGCCAGTATCGCCGGTAATGGTTGCTTCAACATCGTAATCATCACTGCCGATAACAACAAATCTGTTAAGCGGCAACGGAATGATGAAAATGCACGATGCGTTTATTGTTGCCTTAACAAGATTTTTTGCTTCGTCTGTTATGTCGGGATAAGAGAGCGTACATTTGTTGTTAAACATTTTGCAATCCTTTTCGCCGATACCTTCAAACGTTGCCTTGCCTTTACCTTGTGTAGTATAGACCGAAAACCAGTGTTTATCCTCTTTAAGAACAAAATCACCTGCGTAGTTCACAGCTGCGGTTATTGTTACTGCATCTTCGTTTTGAATGGTTGGAAATGCCGCTATGTGCGACTTGGGTATCCAATAACCTATTCGTTTGATGCCCGAAGGATTTACTTTACCTTCAGGCCAGTTTAATGAGTCGAATATCATATTTTATTTTTTTTATAATTCAACATTTAATTAACCCACATCTCCGCCGGTATTTTCATCTTCAATAGCGAATTTTATACCGCACATATATTCCGGCATAAGAGTTTCAAATCCAACACCAAAATGTGTTTTCATGAACAACTGAACAACTTTTGGATTGTCGGGACGGCGTATTTCTACCTGTTCCTTATCGCTTTCGCGGTCGAAACCTATGTTCATGTTTTCCTTTACAGTAATAAACATGTAATCCTGTCCTTCCATATTGTCCAATTCTACAAATTGCAATTTACCGCGCGAACTGTGCAATTCTTTTTGTTGATAACCTGCGTTCCAAGGAACGTGTCCAAATTCAATCTGATACCATTTTTCGTATAAATCCACGATAGTCGGCGGACAATACAAATTAAGTTTTTTCCCGCGTTTGAGCATTCTGTTCAGCGAACGGAAGGTATCCGTCAAAGCATCTCCTACATTATCGGCAGATATTGGAGTGGCGCTAATGTCGATGTAGTTGCCCTTTGCGACAGATGCTTTTCCTGCGGTTACCGCATCTGCAAAAAGCGTGCTGAAACCATTAAATAAATCTGTCGTTGTGTTTCCTGCTGCATCACGAACAGCGATAAACAGATTGTCGTATAATGCTTCGCCTGCTTTCAATGCAACTTCCAAAGCAATACGTTTTGCAATAGCCATTTGGTCGGGTTTTGTTGCTGTTGGTTCTGTATAAAGCGAACCTAACACAGCATTAGGATCAAATTCCTTCACCATATCGGCAAGGTAAACTTCCCATTCCTCCGGAATGATAGAAAAGTTGCCATCGGCATCTTTTGCTGTTCTGTAAGGACGAAATTGAGCGGCAACAGTGAGAATACCGCCAATGATTTTACCTTGTAAACCGCTTCTTATTGTGAAGTAAGGTTTTACTTCCTCAAAAGCGACAACAGGCGCGGTCAAAATTTCCTTTTTGTATTTAATTCCCGCCTGTATCAGAGCATCGTTAATTGTTAAAGCCATTTATTTTCTTTTTAAAGTATTTAATACATCATCGTAAATACTAACGGTTGGTGTTGAATTACCGTCGGTTTCCTTATTAACAGAAGCCGTGTTGTCTCCCGGCTTCTTTTCCATTTCTGCAATTTTTTGTTGCAGAGTGGCAATAGTAGCATCGCGTTCGGCGAGCGTAGCATTAACTTGCTGCAAATTTGTATTTGCCGTGGCAAGTTCGGTTTGCGCCCTGTTACCTGCTTCAAGGGCTTCGTTAATCGCTTCGAGTTGTTCCTCGTTAAACGATGTGTTTCCATCTTCGCAAGCAAGTTCGGTAACTGCAAGTACAGCAAGCAAAGCGGCAATGTTTAATTGTCTTTCCATATTTATAGGATTATGATTTTTATTTTTATCGTGAAGTTGCCAAACAGCATCAACTGCTGTTTGAAAATCTCCGATAGCGTCGATAAGTATTCCAACAACCTCCGAAGCAAAAAATGTTTTACCTTTCAAATGTTCGTCCTTTGCGTTCGGGCGGTTGGTTTTAATATCATTAATGAATTGCACGCAGGCAGGATTAAGTATTCTTTCTTTAACAAGTTTAAAGTCGCCTGTAAGAGCGGCTTCATACTCATCATTTTTTTCTTCGCTTCCATCTGCATAAATACGCACTGATGTGTATCCGTCAGGCATTTTATTGAATTTCGGAAATCCTCCGAGTTCAATCATTACGCCTATACATCCTACGTTATCGGTTTCGCGTGATGCTATTATTTGCTGGCAATAAGAACCAATATACATTGCAGCCGAACACATCAGACCATCAACCCAAGCAACAACAGGTTTTTTGCATTTTTGAATTGCATCGGTCAATTCAGGAACGGCTGCCGTTTGACCGCCTCCGGATTCAAAAACTAAAATATGCCCTATAACAGATTTATTTTTTTCGGCTGTTAGAAGTCGTTCTGCCATTAGGCGAGTTCCTATTGTTCCCGATTCGGTTGTATTTTTCATTAGTATGCCGCGAACAGGCTGCACAAAAACACATTCTTCGTTTTCATTTACAACGTTAACGCCACTTCTATTAACACAAAAAGGCATATACTTTTCATCAGGATTCTCTCTTTCAAATTGTAATCCGTTAAAAACGCCACGCAATACAGGTGCATAAATTTGCATCGTTATTGCATTAATAGCCCAACTTGATTCTATCAGTTCCTTTATAAATGAAAATTGCATATTGCGTTTTGTATTAAAGTTGCAATATTACACATATATATACGTGAACAAAAGGACTATTAAATGTTTGGCGTTATTCCGTCAGGGCTTTTGTATGTTATATTCACAGTATAGCCGTTTACTTTAAGGCTTCCTATTGTTCGCGAAAATAAGAATACAGGTATATAATCTTCGTTACCGATTATATACTGTTTATCGTTCATGTCGGTAACGCGGTATTGATAATACCTGTCTTTCAAGTGTCGTAAAATTTTATCGCCGGCTTGGTTACTGTTGCGGATTTCGCATTTGACAGTTACCGTACTTATTTTTCCTGCCGGATCTTCGCTCCATTCTTCCGACAGCGTTGCCGAAAGGCTCACGTTTTTCAACTGCGCCCAAGCCGATTCGTCTGAACCAAGCGGACGGTATTCGATTTTTTTTATTCCTAATTTTGTCATTTTAATATGTTTTTATTGATTAAAGTAAAAGGGACATCACAGGGACAAATCCTGACGACTTTTTTTTATTTTTTTTCTGCCGATACCTGTAATAAGATTTCTTCAGAGATTCGTAATTTATATTTTCAAATGAAATATTGTAAGAGTAGCAGTAATCATAAATTGCCTCTTTGATTTCTTTATTCATTCTCTGTAAAATATTGTCTAAATGAATGTACATGTGAGTTAAGAATATTTCATTAAGCATTATTGATATATATTTTTCTCCTTTTGGAGAGATGTAAAAATTATATTCCGTGTTTTTGTTTTCGTAATTTGGAAGTTCAAAAACAAATATATCTTTGCCTTCCGGTATAATAACATTATGATTTTTCGGCGGCAAAGTCAGCCATGGCTTGATAAGTTTGCCGAAAGTATCGCCTGCCGAAACGTTATGTGTTCCGTGCAGGTAAGCACACACAACAAATTCCTGAAGCGCCGGTTTAAGATGTATGTAAGTTGTCATTTTTTATTCAAAATTAAAGTCTAATTTTTCGCGTTGAAAGGATTTTTTTTTATTTTTTTGAAACGGCTTTTTTGCGTTCCAACGTTCCAACGTTCCAACAAAAAAATATAATTTATTGAAAATCAGATAAAAATAATTTTCGTTTAAAGTTGGAACAAAATAATTGCTGTTCCAACTAAAAAATAAGTAAAAAAATGGTGTTCCAACAAAACACAAGGTGTTCCAACAAGTACCAACAAACGGCTTTATATATATATTATTAATTTTCAATATATTATTATAGATAAACCTTGCTGAAAAGCGTTTTTGTTGGAACGTTGGAACGTTGGAACGCATTTTTGCCGTAAATTTTTTTATCTGTTTATTTCCTTTTTTTATCATTGGGGGGTAACAGGGGGAAAAATAGTTTCTTCAGTGTCATCATCTTTGTCAAGATTGATATTCGTCAATTCTTTTAACAATAAATAATCTAATGCTATTGCGCTTGTATTTTGCTGGTTTATGCGCTCTGTTTTTCTTACATAGTATTCCATTGCGCCCTTGTCTTCAACGTATTCTTTCCATGAAAATCTTGTGCTTTTTACATTACCAATATATGCGGGATGGTCTTTCAGATACATTAATAAATTCTGCACTTTGAGAGTTTCGCTGCCTCTTATCTTTTGATACAGCGGATGAATTAGTCCAATTCTCAGGAACAAAACCCTTGTTTCTTTTGCAAGAATTTGTTCTACTGTCGTTTTTCTATCTATTTGTAAAACAAGTTTGTTTTGCCATTCAATTTTAAAATCTCGCCCGTATATTAGTCCATCATGCTGCTTATTTAGCAACACTTCAAGCGTTTCAAAGAATACGCTTAATCTGTTAGTGCTGCTTATAGTTTCGCTTTGCGAAATAACTTTTGCTCGCGCTATATTGTAAAAATGTTTGTATGTAAACGGCAATCTAAGTTGTGGCACATATTGTTCCCATAGTTTGCAAATAGATAAAAATAATGATACAGTATTGAGTAACCGAGTTTGATGTATGTCGCCGTTTGCAGACAAATCTTGTTTCAATTCTTTATATACATTATTAAGCGTGTCGGCAAAATGTGCTTTAACCGTTTCTCTCTGTTTTAATATTTGAAGCAACACGCCGCTTAACCCATTCTTTTGTCTTGCTTTGAGATTATCAAATATTTCGCGTTCATGTTCTGTCCAGTCGTCTTTTTTAGGAACGTGCAATAAAATACAACGGTTGGCAAGCGAACCATCGTCCCGCTCCGGCGCTTCCTGTCCAAGTAAAATTACAGCGCAATTTATTTTACTTATATCTAAATCTTTGCTTGTGGCATCTTTCTTTTTCTGCTTGCCTTCACCGTCATATACTGCTGCTTTAAGCCCTTGAAATTTTATATCGGAAATTTGATAATCGTTGTACTCTTCAAAAACCATAGCAACATCGCGGTAACGTTCCAAACTGCTGAAAAATGCAGCATCTGTTCCTGAATTTAAGTTGAATAGTGGAGCATCGGGATGCATGAATATAGAACGTATGCTTACCGCAATTTGTGTTTTTCCTGACTCGGTAGGACCAATAAAAAACGGTGCGGTAAATAGCCTGTTTATAGAAAAAATATCACTGCGAAATGCAGACAATAACGCATAAAGCACAGCCCAATATCCGTTATCGTTTTGTTTGTAAACTTCAACCATCAGTTGTACCCACGTGGCAAAATCGGTATCGTTATTTTCGCGAAATATAAACCACCTGTCGTTTCCATATTTGTCATTACTGCTGCGTAAATCTGAATATATTTTACTAAATGCCGGAGAATAATAAGTTTTATTGCCATGTTGCACAAGTCCGAGTTCATCGGTATATTTAATTTCTCCATCTGAATAAATTGCATTTGCAAAGGCGTAAAAATCTTCATCTTGCTGCCCGAACTCATTAATTTCCCAACACTTTGGAAATTGATTTGCAATACTTGCCAGTATTGCTTCATGATGGCTTGCTTTTCCTCTTGTAAAAACATTGCCACCCTCGTTGAACAATACTTTTTTAAATTGTCCGAAATCAACTAATTTTTCGGATACAAATTCGGTGTAAAAAGTCATTCCTGACTCAGCATTATTGATTCGGACAATACGCTTGTTTCGTGCTGCTTCTGTATCGAAAACGTGAAAAAGCGGTTCTATATAAAAATTCCCTACCATCTGCAAGCCGCCTTCTTGGGTGCGAAATACATAAAATATTTTTCTGCCTTTTTCATCTTGTGCAGGGAAATATCCATGTCGGTAGAAAAATTCTTTATCAACATATTCCGGAAGATTATTAATATCAAAATCGTAACGTTTACCGCCAACGTTGCTTGCTTCGCGTTTGAGTACACTTTTGGTTTTCTTTGCCGAAATGTGCGGCTTCAGTATTTTATTTAATGCTGCAGATGTAAGATTTAATCCGTCGCAAAATTTATTAAAACAAACTGTAAGCGTTGTTTCATCAAGTTTTGCAAGAATATTGCAACATTGGTCAATAAGGCGTTTGTGTATAATTGCATCTCCACTGTTTTCAGAAATAATAAAACTACAATACGATGAATATGCCGATAAAAAATTTTCAGGAACAGTATTTTCTTCGTCAAATGAAGATTTCTTTTGAACAATTATATCAAACTTAAAATCTAACATCCAAATACAAATGTTTGATATTTGTGTATTTGCGCCCAAGTTATCAAGGAAATCAGTATCGTTGTTTACAAATTCAATTCGCTGAGTAAGTCCGTTTAGTTCCTGTACATTGGCGTAAAGAATATTGCCTGAACTTAGTATTGTATTTTCTTTCCCGTTGGCGTGATATGTAACAAGCATTTCCATTGTGTCAACAATGTAGCATTTGTTTTTTGACACGATTGATTCTTTGGCAAGTTCCAAACCAATCCAGCCATCATCTTTTTGCTCGATTGGCTTTACTGCCGATTTTTTGACAGCATCAATAATGCTTTTTTTATTGATGTCAAACATTTTTGCAACATTATTGATGTACATTTCGCGTGTTACGGATTCGGGAATAAGCGCAATGGTACGTTCAAGTTCTTTGACGGCTGCTGCTAACTGTATAGGATCATTTTGTCCGGCTTGCTTCATTACTTCG
Source organism: Prevotellaceae bacterium (assembly GCA_031274595.1). Lineage (GTDB taxonomy): Bacteria > Bacteroidota > Bacteroidia > Bacteroidales > UBA932 > JAIRKV01. The sequence continues at coordinate 14,486 of JAISPX010000087.1, forward strand.
TATTTAAACGAAACAAAATCTTTCTTTTCTGACAGTAATTTTTTTACCAAATCTGCACCAACCGACAGCCCGAAACTGTCGGGATCATGTCCTGATGGAAGCGAAACAATGCGCACATTCATACCTTCGGACAATAATAGTTCTGCGTTGCGGAATGTCGCTTTTGTTCCGGCAGAATCGCCATCGTAGCACATTAAAACATTTGATGTAAATCGGCGAATAAGCGCAATTTGTTCTTTTGTCAACGCTGTTCCGCAGGCGGCAACTGAGTTTGTAAACCCAAGTTCGTGAAATCGCATTACATCAAAGTTGCCTTCAAGCAAAATACATTCATCCTCTTTTATTATTGATTTTTTTGCAAGATGAATACCGTACAAACATTTGCCTTTTGAAAATAATTCGGAATCTCTGCTGTTAAGATATTTTACTTGCTCATTTCCTGAAATTGATCTTCCTGTAAAACCCACAACATTACCTATAATGTCGCAGATAGGAAATATAATCCTGTTGCGAAAATAATCGTAAGTTCCTTTATCGCCTTCGCCCATGAGCGAGGCATCTGCTAAAATATCCGATTTGAAGCCGGCTTTTTGAGCCGACTCGCTTAACTTATGCCAGTCATCTGATGCATAACCAAGCCTGAACATTTGTATCGTTGAGGGTTTAAATTTTCTTTGAAGTAAATAAGTATGATAAGGTTTGTCGTGGTTTTCCCAAAAAAATATTTCCGCAAATCGTGTTACAACTTTGAGGCTTTCGCGCCGGGCATATTTCGCCTGTTCTTCGGCTGATGGCTTATAATCATCCTCAATTACTATACTAGCCCGAACAGCAAGTAATTTTACCGCTTCAGGAAAAGATACCTGTTCCTGTTCCTGAATAAACTTAATCACATTACCGGCACAGCCACAACCAAAACATTTAAAAATCCCTTTCGCCGGCGAAACAACAAAAGATGCAGTTTTTTCATCATGAAAAGGACAACAACCAACATAATTAGCGCCTTGTTTCCTTAATTTTACATAGTCGCCTACAATGTCTGCAATATTTATCTTTGATAATATTTTATCTATTGTTTCCTGTTGTATCATTCCTCTTCATGCATTGAAAAAACAGTAAAATCGCCACAATTGGTTCTTATGAACAAACTTGTTTGTTTGAACCACGGTTCTTCTTTTTTCGAGTGATATGACAATCCTATCCTGTATTGTTTTTTGTCATTACCTAAAATCTCATGAAGAGCAAAATATATGCGTTTCAAATCATAATTACCCGTATCAGCTAATTCTATTGCTTTTTCTATCATTTTTTTCTGCGTTGCAAGCACTGTTTTTCTGTGCTGCTCGTAAGTTATTTTCATAATTATAATTTTTCAATTAATTTAAAAACTTCGTCTGTCAGTACACTTCGGCAGATGTCGGCTGTTTCTTGTTGGTTTTTTGTTTTAGCATAAGCAGCATAAGCAGCAGCAGCAGCAGCATTAGCATTAGCATAAGCATTAGCAGCAGCAGCAGCAGCATAAGCATTAGCATAAGCATTAGCAGCAGCAGCAGCAGCATAAGCAGCATTAGCAGCAGCATCAGCATAAGCAGCATAAGCAGCATAAGCAGCAGCAGCAGCAGCATTAGCATAAGCAGCATAAGCAGCATAAGCAGCATCAGCAAACTCATTTAATTTATCTCTGCTGATTTTGCCATCGGCATAATCCAGAGCGGCATCAATGGCTGCCGTGCAGCGCTCATCTTTCATTAAGTGCCTTACAGTAGCGCACATCGCTTTTGCTCGTGTTAAAATCCTGTCGTCAACTCCTAATTTTGCCGCTATCCACAGCATCCAATCACCTCTTGGGCAGTCGTTCCACGCTTGCTCAAAACTTTCTTTTTCTTTGTAATAATTCAAACCTTCGCTGCACGGATTGAATTTTGAAATGTCTATTTTCATGATTTTTTATTTGATTTTTATTTGATAAATTAGTAAATTTATATAGAATATGTACATTAATTATATTATTTATAGGTAATTACAAACATATTCCTTATTTGATTGTTATTTTATTTGAAAATATGCCCGAACAGTGCGCTGTCTCAGGTAGCAGCGCACATTGTCGGACACCTGATACAATGGTTTTCCAGAGCCTGTATTTCGTTTATTTTCGTAATTTTTAATTTTCATTATTGAGTATCTGTTCAGGATATTCTTCGCCATAAATGCGCAAATAGTGGAACACTTCGTCAAACTGCACATCAGAGATATAGTGTTCTGCCGCTGTAACCTGCCACCAGACAGGTTCGCCATACTTTGACCACGCTCCTGCGTATTCTACTTGCGCATCATCAGGTACGTTGCGCAGGATTTTTTTCAATTCTTTTACCGTCATTTTACCGCCTCATTCAACATCTCTATTATTGCCATTATTTCACGTTTATTGACGTCAATATAAACTTCATCAGGAAAGTCTTCCATATGTACTTCCAACTGTATCTGGCTGCAATTTCTTTGCACTCGGAACTGAAACGTTCCCCTTGCGTCTTCTGACTGTAATATCAATTGATATTGGGTATCTGCTCTTTTCATCACTCAAATAATTTTAGTTGCCGTTCAAAAGTTTCTGCCGTGAATGTTACGTTCAGCGTATGGCACAATCGTTTCAGTTCGTCGATTGTGATTGAGATTTCGCCGCGCACGAGTTTTGCCCAGCGCCGGCAGTTGATTCCCGTTGCGATATAAAACCGCTTTGTCGGTTTAAAATTCTCGTGCGAACCCTGTATGCTGTCAAGCAAATTAAACAGAGCATCGCGCGAAACGATTGCGTTGTTATTTTCTTCTTTTTTCATAATTTATTTTTTTGTATGTTTATAAATTTCAATAAAATACTGGCATGCGCCTTTTTCTTCATCAAACGTAAATGTCGCCCACGATTGATTAAATTCGTTTGTCGGAGTCATGTGCCGCTTGCAGTCGTAGCAAAGCGGACAATCTTCATTGTTGCATTTTGTTATGTCGTTTATATTAATCATAAATCATCCAATGATCCAGTTCAAGTAACGTTTTAAAAAGTCGGTCGCGCTCCGCTTTTGTTTCAAATTTTTGCATAGTCGCCCATTCCTGGTGGATTTTGTTTTTTATTTTTATTCGCGGTGTCGGATAGTCATCGCAACGGATAATTGTAAATCCGGCAGCGATTACTTTTTTTTGTGAATTTACGTCCATTGTTATTCTTCCTCCTTGCCTAATTTTTCACCGCAATACGGGCAATAAAGCGGAATAAAACTAATTTCCCATTTTCTTACCCGATTGCCAATTTTATACTTTCCTAATACCGGATTTTTCAAAAAAACACTTATTCCTTTTTCATCATTAAACAGGAACATTGTATTTTGAAAACTAACAGGTTCTTCGACTTCTGCTCCCGGATTGTCGTTAAGCATTTTTTCCGTGAGCAATTTTTCTAATCTTTCAATACAATCACACATAATTTTATTTTTTTTTGATTTCGTAAAGCGCTTCGATAATATCGTCTATTGACGCTATATTGTTCAATCCCAGCAAATGTTTTATAACGCCCAGTCGCGCGGCTTCATCAGTGTACTCACATATATATTCGGCTATTTCCGAATAATCCAAATTCAGTTGCCATAAAACATCGAATGTTGACGCTGTTTCTTTCAATCCAAGCAAAATTTTTACGATGTCCAATAGATTGTCTTCATCAATTCGCTCATGCATGTATTCGGCTAATTCAGTATCGTCCAATTCCAGTTTATCTAAAACGTCGTCATTTGACGACATTTCATCCAATCCCAGCAAAATTTTTACCATGTCCAATCGCTCGGCAGAAGTTCGCGTATGCATATATTCGACTATTTCCGAATCTTCCATACTATTTAACAGTTCAATTTTATCTTTTTCCATAATTTTATTTTTTTATTGTTTATTTTCTCTTATTTTTATTAATACTTCAAAATTGCTGATAAGTAATTTTACTCTATTAGTAACGACTTTGCTGTCGTTTTCCGGCATCTGCATCAATGCCGTCAGTATGATTTGCAAGTCTAATAATGATAGATTTTCCATGATTTAATTCTCATTTAAAATTTCATTTTCTTTAATTCCAAGACCTTCGGCAATAATTTTCAAAGCCAAAGTTTTAGTTAGGTCGCCGTTTACGGGATTTTCACGCAAATTGCGATACAAAGTAGCTTCGCTCCACTCCATTCGGTAGAGCAATTCACGACGTAGCGATTGGTTTTCGCGTATCATTTCGATAATTTCATTTTTTACTTTCATTTTTTATTGTCATTTTTGAACGCACAAAGATAAGTCTTTTATCGACTAATGCAAAATTTTTTAGTCAAAAAACGACTTATTTTATAAACAAATAGAATAACAATTTGAGTATTAATTAAATAATTTTGCAAAATGAAAGTTAATGTAAAAGAAATTAGGGAAAAACTTGGTTTTAGCCAAGAAATGATGGCAGAAAAAATGAATATTAGTCAGTCTGCTTATGCGAGATTTGAGTTGCAAAAAACAAAAATAGACTTAGCGCGTCTTACTGTTTTTGCAAACTCGGTCGGTATGAATTTTATAGATGTTTTAACGTTTCCTGAACGTTACATCAATGTTCGTGATATTGGTAAAGAAATAGGAAGCAATTCACCAGAAATTTTTATACACATAAAAATTAAAGAAAAAAAACGAACTGATATTATGAAGTTGCTTTTTGGAGATAATAACATAGATATATTAAATGAATAATAAAAAACATGGCATATACTATTATATATTACAGCCTTTTTCCTTATGATTTTTATAGGGAAAAAAAACAGATAGCATGGTTAAGCGTTTCGGAAGAATTTATAAAGAAATTACAATTAAAATATCCTAAAATAATATTAAAAGAAATAAGAGTCCCATTTAAAGATGCTTATGTAATATATGATAAAAATATATCTGATATTCCATATGAATCTTTGATACAAATGTTATATGCTTGGGCAGGAGGCAATGATGGAATAAAAAAAGTTGTAAATAAAGATGAATTTGAAAAAGAACTTGAGCGATTAAGTAATTATTAAAAAGTTAAATACAATCAAATACAATAAATACAATTATAAATAAAAGAAGATAAATGCGTAGCAGGGGAGGGGAAATTCTTTTCACCCCGACTTTTTTAACAATAAACTGTTTAAGTGGATTTACGATGTTAATATTTCCTGATATATTTTTACAAAGAACAAAAAACATTCTTGGTAACGAGTTCGCAGATTTTATTACTGCTCTAAACCAAGAACCTGTTGTGAGTTTGCGCAAAAATCCCAATAAATTTACAAATATAAACGGTTGTGGAAATGTTGAATGGTGCGACAACGGAATTTATTTGCATCAACGAACAAAATTTACTCTTGACCCTGATTTTCACGCAGGAGCATATTATACGCAAGAAGCAAGTTCAATGTTTTTGGAACAGGTTGTTAAACAATATATTCAAAATGAAAATAAAATTATTGCATTGGATTTATGCGCGGCTCCCGGAGGAAAATCAACTCATTTACTTTCGCTTTTGCCTGAAAATTCGCTGCTTGTGGCAAATGATGTTATTTGCAGTCGCTCAAAAATTTTGTATGAAAATATTATAAAATGGGGAAATCCTAATGTTATTATCACAAACAACGACCCAAAAGATTTTTCATCTTTGAATAATTTTTTTGATTTGATTTTGGTTGATGCTCCGTGTTCGGGCGAAGGAATGTTTCGCAAGGATAATAATATTGTGAAAGAATGGTCGGTTGATAATGTTAAACTTTGCGCCGAACGTCAGCGCCGAATATTGGCAGACATTTGGGATGCGCTGAAACCTAACGGCTTGTTGATTTATTGCACCTGCACTTACAACAACGAAGAAAACGAAGAAAATGTTAAATGGCTGATTGATAATTTTGCAGCAAAAAGTTTACGCATAAATATTCAACGCGAATGGGGCATTTTTGAAAATTCGATTTCCGATATTTTTTCTTACCGCTTTTATCCGCATAAAGCAAAAGGCGAAGGTTTTTGTTTGAACATATTAGAAAAAAACGGCGACAATACTCATTTTTACGAAAGAAAAAAATATCAAAATCAAAAAAATATTCCTAAAAATTTAGATTTTGTACGCACATATTTATCGGATATTGAAAAATATAATTTTGTTGCCGATAATTATATTGTAAAAGCCATTCCCAAAGCAATTACAAACGAAATAAATATTTTATCAAAACGTTTGCACTGCTTGTCTTCGGGCATTACGTTGGGAGCAATTAAAGGTAAGGATTTTGTTCCTTCACATTCGCTTGCGTTATCAATAAATTTAAATTCCAAAGCATTTCCAAAAATCAATCTTGACAAACATTCCGCTCTCGGATTTTTGCATAAAGATAATATCCGTTTTGATTGCCAAGATATTGGATATAACCTTGTTTGCCATAACAACAATGCATTGGGATGGATAAAAAATATCGGAAATCGCGTAAACAATCTGTATCCGCAGGAATGGAGAATACTTATGGATATACAATAAAATCTGTTTTACCTTTGAATATAAATCACTTGTTTTGTTTCAAAAAAATCTTCATCAAAAAAGTTTTTAATTTCGTAAATGGAAATTTGTTTTTTCGAAATTTTTGTAGCTTTTATCTCATCGCGTAAGTCGCCGCCTTTGAGATAAATAATTCCATTAGGCAAAGCGTTGTTGCCGTTAGGATTTATTCTGTTCCAAACCCACGAAACAAAAGTCGGCATATCGGTAACGGCGCGACTTATGATAAAGTCATATTTTGTTTTCAGTTCTTCGGCGCGAATTTGCATTGCACACGCATTTTTTAGTTCCAAATTTTCGGCGACAGCATTCACAACTTTTATTTTTTTGTTTACGGAATCAACCAAAGTGAACTGTGAGTCAGGAAACATTATGGCAAGTGGAATTCCGGGAAAACCGCCGCCTGTGCCTACATCAAGAATTTTGGTGTTTGCCTTGAACGAAATTATTTTTGCAATAGCGAGCGAATGTAAAATGTGATGAGTGTAAATATTTTCTATATCTTTTCGCGAAACAACATTTATTTGCGAATTCCAAAATCTGTACAAATCTCCAAGTTGTTCGTATTGTGCTATTTGTTGAGCAGTTAAATTCGTAAAATATTTTAAAATTTCGTTCATTATTTTTTATGTTTTTATTGTGTAATCAATTTGCCAAGCGCCGATTTTGCCCGATGCAACAAGGTTTTCACCGTTCCGATAGGAATTTTTAATTCGTCTGCAATTTCTTCGTATGAGTAATCTTTAAAATAGCGCAAATTTATAAGATTTTTATACTTGGGTTTAAGTTGGTCGAGTAAATTTTGTACAAGTATAATTTGCTGTTCGCGAATCATAACTTCTTCGGGATTAAGAACTGACGATTGAATTGAATCTTCGCCGATAGTAAATTCCATGTCATCATCGTTGTTGCTTTCGATAGTAAAATGATTGTTTTTGCGTTTGCGCAAGAAATCAATACATGTGTTTTCGGCTATGCGAAACAACCAAGTGCTGAAAGCAAACTTAAAATTATATTGTGATATATTTCTAAGAACCTTGTCAAATGTTTCGTATGTCAAATCTTCCGCATCATCTTTATTTATAACCATTTTAAGAGCCAAAAAATATATTGCATCTTTATATCTGGTGAACAATTTTGCATAGGCTTTTGTATTGCCTTTTAAAACTTGTTTAACTAATTTTTGGTCTTCATCTATTCGCGACAACATTTTAGATTTGCTTTAATGGTTTTTGCGTATTAATTCCTATAAAGGATTGTTATTTAGTTTCTTGCTTTCATGTTTTCAAAAAACTCCACAAATTTTTTATGGTCGATTGAAACACAAACGCGCGAATATTTTGCCGCTTCCTCTTTGCGCGATAATGTAAATTTCGAGAGAGATACGCTTCCTATTCTGTTTTCGAGTAATTTGTCTTCGCTTACATTCACAATCGCAAAAATTCCTACAGGCACAGATTCATTATAAAATTCATTTGCAATAAATCCTGCATCTTTAAGGTATTTTATATTTTTTGTGATTTCGGTTATTGTTGCTGTTTTGAAATCGGTTACGGCTTTTTTGCCGACATCTGTAGAAAGTAATCTTTCGACAAGTATTTGGGCAAAAGCATTAGTTCCATTTGTGGCAAAAGCAAGTCGCACAGCCATTTCGTGATTAAATTCGGCATTCTTGCTGTGAACAAATCCCAAACGTTGTCCGCTAAGACCCAAAGATTTGCTGAAACTATCAAGTATTATGACATTATCAATATCTAAAAGTCGTTGATAAAAATTATCGCTTTTGTCATAAAAAACTCGTCTGTACGGGCTGTCGTAAAATACAACCGTTCCGTTGTCGCTGAGTTTTTTTATCATTGCAAACATTTCATCGTTATCATATTTATTCCCAAAAGGATTTCCAGGATCGCCCAATACTACTGCACAATCTTTAATATCGGGAATTATTTTTTTCAGATAATCAAATGAATCGTATTCTTCATATTCGAGTTTGCGAATTTTCATTGCATTGTGATAATTTCCCCAATGATAAACAGGCAAATAAATTTTTCTCACATCTACAATTTGAAAAGCGTTATCGATTCCGGGCATTCCGCCGCCGCAAATCGAGATACATGAAATGTCGGTTTTTGCGCCGAAATATTCGTTATTTATAGCCTCGCGCAATTCAAAACGACCTTGACTCGGCGGATAAGTTTGTATTTCTTTGCTGTTGAAATCAATATTTTTAACAACTTCACTCAAATCAATATTTACAACCGAATTAATTCCGCGTTGTAAAAATAAATATTCTTGTCCTGTTTCTATACTTAATTGCTGTATTTTCTTTCCCATTTCGTGGATTGCGGGAAGCGCCACATCTGTTTTTTTAATTTTCATAATCATAAAGATTTTAATTTTGTACAAAATTACTATTTTTGTGGGAAATTATCGGTAAATAATTTGATTTTTTACAAATGTCCAAAACAATTAATTATGGTAGAGCGTGAAAATCCGTTGAATAAAAACATATTCAAAATAATAGGCGAAGTTGCAAAAAGCGAGCAGCAGCGCGTTTTTGTCATTGGCGGATTTGTTCGCGATTATTTTTTACAACGACCGTCTAATGATATTGATGTTGTTGTTGAAGGAAACGGAATAGCCTTTGCAAAAAAAGTTGCTCAAAAAACTAACAGTAAAAAAATTTCGGTTTTCAAAAATTTTGGCACGGCAATGTTGCGCTATGAAGAAATTGAGTTGGAATTTGTCGGCGCACGCAAAGAATCCTACAACAGAGATTCACGCAAACCTGTTGTCGAAAACGGAACTCTCGAAGACGACCAAAATCGGCGTGATTTTACAATAAACGCTTTGGCATTTAGTTTAAACGAAGAAGATTTTGGAATGTTAATAGACCCGTTTGGCGGAATACAGGATTTGCACGACAAAATTATCCGCACGCCTCTTGACCCTGGCGTTACTTTTTCAGACGACCCGCTACGAATGATTCGCGCAATCAGATTTGCCACGCAATTACAATTTACGATTGTTGACAAAGTTTTTGATGCAATACGAAACAACAGACATCGACTGAAAATTGTGTCGATGGAGCGCATAAGCGCCGAATTACATAAAATATTGATGTCGCCAAAACCATCAATAGGATTTAAATTGCTCGACAAAGCCGGAATTTTAAGTATGATTTTGCCTCAGGTTACCGACCTGAAAGGTATTGAAACTGTTGACGGAAAACATCACAAAGATAATTTTCAGCACACGCTCGAAGTTGTTGATAACATTTGCAAAACAACTGATAATCTTTGGTTGCGCTGGGCTGCATTGCTGCACGATATTGCAAAATATCAGACAAAACGCTACGAACCCGAACATGGTTGGACTTTTCACGGACACGAATATCTTGGAAGCAAAATGATTCCTTCGGTTTTTGCCAGACTTAAATTGCCGTTGAACGAAAAAATGAAATATGTGCAAAAACTTGTTTCATTGCATTTGCGTCCCATTGTTCTTTCGCTCGATGAAGTTACCGATTCGGCTGTTCGCAGATTGCTGTTTGATGCAGGCGATGATATTGACGATTTGATGCTGCTTTGCGAAGCCGATATAACATCCAAAAATGAACAAACACAAAAACGTCATCTTTCAAATTTTCAAATAGTACGCACAAAACTCAAAGAGATTGAAGAAAAAGACAAAATCAGAAATTTTCAGCCTCCAATATCAGGCGAACTTATTATGGAAACTTACGGATTGCAGCCTTGCCGCGAAATCGGAATTATTAAAAACGCAATAAAAGATGCTATATTGGATGGCGTTATAAAAAACGATTATGACGAAGCCTACAAATTTATGCAAAAAAAAGCAGAAGAATTAAAATTGATTACACAAATTAAAAAATGAAAAATATTATGTTTAGAATAATTATTTTGACAATATTTGTCCTCGTTAACGCCTTTGCCTACTTCAAAATAAAAGGTATTTTGCCTGATATATTTTGGATAAAATTAACATACAATCTGTTTTTTTTAATAATTATCATAATTTTTTCGATAAGCATTTTTTTCAGAACGCATTTATCATTGCAGATGAACGCAATCATAAACAATTATTCGCTAACGTGGACGGCTGCGCTTTTTTATTTCATACTGATTATGTTAATTGTCGGACTGATAAATATTTTGAACAAATATTTTCATTTTTTGCCTTTCAATCCTAATCTCGTAGAAGCAAAGCGAATAATAATATTTTCGGCGCTTGCGCTGATTGCATCGGCGATAATTTGGGGACAATATAATTTCAATAATATAAAAATTGAAAAATTTGATATAAATATCAACAAAACCGCAAAAGTTGAAACGCTGAAAATTGTTGCAGCAAGCGACCTGCATTTGGGATATTCGATAAATAAAAAATATCTGAAAAAATTTGTTGATTTAATAAACTCGCGAAAACCTGATATAATCTTACTTGTAGGCGATATTGCAGATTCTGATTCGGAGCCTGTTATAAGACAAAATATGAAAGAAGAATTTTTGCAATTGCAAGCTCCGCTTGGCGTTTATGGAGTTATCGGAAATCACGAATGTTATGGAGATATGGAAAACACTGTAAATTATTTGAAATCGGCAGGAATAGTAATGTTGCGGGATAGTTCGGTTTTGCTTGATAATGACATTTATATTGCAGGACGCAACGATAAAACTATAAAAAACCGCAAAAAACTTGACGAACTTTTAAAAAATATTGACAGGCAAAAACCTGTAATTTTGCTTGACCATCAACCGTTTAATCTTGAACAGGCTTGTGAAAACGGAATAGATTTGCAACTTTCAGGACATACGCACGGAGGACAAATATTTCCGCTTACGTTAATCACAAAATCAATATACGAAAGTCAACACGGATACCTCAAAAAAGGCGATACGCATTATTACATAAGTTCAGGAATCGGCGGCTGGGGACCAAAATTGAGAATTGGCAGTCAGTCGGAAATTGTTGAAATAACACTACATTTTGGTCATGAATAATATTGTGGATTTATTTATTTTTTCGGTTTGATTTGCTTTGTATAAAAAATCAGATTTCATAAAAGGCTGTTTCAAAAGCCCGTCATACCGTGCTTGACACGGTATCTCCCGAAAAATCGCATGTGATAATTCGGAGATTGCAGGTCAAGCCCGCAATGACAATCGCTTTTTTTGAGGCTTTTAAGACAGCCTATCTTTCATCGTTTTTAATTCATTCTGAAGCCTAATGTACCATAAAGAATCATACGATTTTCCATATCTCTGTGAGCATTGTAGTAACGCAAGCCAAGTCCTATATTCCAGCGAATTTTTGTTTTACCTGATGCCCAATTTACGCCAAAATCGTGGTACATGTATTTCCAATCGTATTTGCCGCCTACGGTATTTCCTGACGAAACATTAATCTCGACTAAATCTTCGGATGTATTTATTGCGTTAAATCCTACACACAAACCAAGAGTTGAATTTACTGCGTGGTCTCTCACATCATCTTTTTCAAGCAATGCTACTTCTATACCCATAGGTATTCGTGCAGAAAGATATTTGTTGAAATTGTATCCCACAGATACTACCCAATCATACGATTTAAAATCTTTGCCTTTAAGATTTGTAAAACCACCAGCACTGCCTCTATACTCAAACGTTCCCATAAATTTAATCGGTTTTTCTGTTTGAGCAAATGTATTTGTTGTAAATAAACAAATTAGTAAATAAAATACTGTTTTTTTCATATATATTACTTTTTAATATTTATAAATTTTCTTTCAAAGGTTGTTCCTGTTCACGTTCCACAATTTTGTTCATGCAGTTTGTGTAATATTTGTATGGTGAAAATATAAATATCTAAATTTCTGCATCGGCTATTTTTAACCTTGTTAATTTCGCTGAAAAAATAAACATGTTCACTCGCCCCGAAAGGCTAATAATAATTGGTTTTAGCGTAATTACAGAATATTCTTTTCATACGCAAACAATATATCGTTATCGTAAATCTTTTTAAAATTAATTGTAGTTTTACCCCCCCCCAGCATTGATAATCAATGAATTATGGCGGCGGCTATTGGGTTTGAATAAAAACAAAAAACTCCTGTGTTGCATAATTTGCCACAAACAGAAAATTTCAAGAATACTATTTATATACTTCTTCATTGTATTTTTAGCATTATTAGACGCAAATGTAATAAAATAATTTAATCTGCAAAAATATCTTTATTATTTTCAAAAAATACAGAGGCGCAATTTCACGCCTCTGAAAATTTTCTATTATTTCTCGTTAGAAAATGGAGTGAAAATAATTTTACCATTCAGGTAATTTTAATTTCATACTGTGGCAGTCTAAAAGGCTTATTTGTATTATCTGAAAATAGTAATAAAGTTTCTTTTTTGAGGTAACGGAGAAAAATTATTATCTTTGCAAAAAAAAATTAGCCTTGATTTATTTCAAAATTATTAGCGAAAATTATTTTTACGATGAAGTACAAACACATTCTTTTCGATTTAGACCGCACACTTTGGGATTTTGATACAGACACACACGATACGATAAAAGAAATTTTTAATGACTGCGGACTTGATAAAATTATCGGCAATTTTGAAGAATGGTATCGTGTGTATAAAACTCATAATATCAGGTTATGGGAAGATTATGCATTGGGGAAAATTAAGAAAACCGTATTGCGCTATACGCGATTTTATTTGACATTCAAAGATTTTGGAATTGACGATGAAAAATTAGGAATGGATTTTAGCGACAAATTTATTGAACAAAGTCCAAACAGAACAACGCTTTTTCCCAATACTCACGAGGTATTGACGTATTTGCTAAATAAAAATTATCAATTGCATGTTGTAACAAACGGATTCAACGAAATTCAGTTCAAAAAATTGGAAGCGACAGATATTAAAAAATATTTTACGAAAATTTTTACTTGCGAGAATATAGGTTACAACAAACCTCATGTCAAATTTTTTCAACATGTAATAAGTTCGTTACATTCGTCAAAAAAAGATGCAATAATTGTTGGCGATGATTTTGTAAATGATATTTTAGGCGCAAAAAAAATCGGAATCGACCAAATTTATTTTAAACCGAAAGATGCGCCTGAACCGCCCGAAAAACCTACGTTTTTGATAAATTCGCTTATAGAACTGAAAAGCATATTATAATTTTGCTTACAATTTTTTCTAATGTTTACAAGGCTTTGACAGCGACAATTAAAATTTTAACAAAAGATTGCTATTTTAAGCATATTTATTTTTACTGATTTATGATAAAAAACAAATAAACTCGTAAAAAACTATATATTTAACGTTTTTTTTGAAATATTTTCCCAAAAACTCTTGACAAACGAAAAAAAAGAATTACCTTTGTATCGGTTTTACATAGGTGATGTTGTTATGACAATTTTGCACAAAAGCCTATTACCCAAAATAGATACTTTGTGCAAATGTCATTAAAAAAAATAAAGGGTACACAGCCCTTTATTTTGCTTTTAAAGCGTTTATGTAATGCATTTTATAAAAACAGTATTATTTCTGCTTTTTCACAATTTTTATTTCAAAAAGTTTTGTCCAGCGTTTACCTGTTATAAAAATACGATTGTTCTTTAAGTCGTATGCAATTCCATTCAGACAATTTTCCTGATTTGCATCGTGATATATTCCGCTTAAATCAATTTCGCCGACAACTGCGCCGCTTTCGGGATTTATCATTACAATTGTATTTGATTGCCAAACGTTAGCCCAAATCAATCCGTCAATAAATTCAAGTTCGTTGAGTTGACTTACATTTCCTTTGTTGTTGCAAACTTCAATACGGCGGATTTCCGCAAAATTTTCAGGATTTACAAAACTTATAATCGCTGAGCCATTGCTCACTGCCAGCAAATTATCTACTGTCGTAATTCCCCATCCTTCATTTGAATACGACAATGTTGAAAGTTTGTCAAAACTGTTTTTATCATATACAAAACATTGACGTTCATGCCACGAAAGTTGATAAATTTTCTCGCCTAAAAGCGTAATTCCTTCGCCGAAAAAATCATTGCTTAGATTTATTGATTTTATAACATTTCCCGTTGCAAGTTCCATTTGTAGCAATGCCGAGCTGCCGTATTGTCCTGTGCCTTCATATAAAAATCCTTCATCAAAAAATAAACCTTGTGTGAAAAATTTGGAGTTGTGCGGATATTGCTTCACAATAGAATAAGTGTAATATTGAGGCGATTGAGGGAAATATTTTAATACGCACGAAGCATTTGCAACTTCAATTCCTTTGTTTCTCATGCTCAAACGCAAAGATTGAGTTCCTGTGCGTTTTTCGTTCATCGTCCATTTATAATTTGTTCCCGAAAACCGCACAATTTCACGGTTATTTACAAACAAAACGGTAGTATCAATATTCAGACTGTCGCTTTTTATTTCGTATGCAATATCAATTATGTCGTTTTGTTTTACTTGTTGCCCGTTTTGAGGAGAAATAAGCGCAACATTGTTTTTCTTTATATTTTTCAGCGCTTCTGTATTGGTCTTATCTGCCTGACGACCGTTCTTACAAGCACAAATATTCATAAATAATAAATATAATAATAAATATCTCAACATATTTTTGTAGTTTTGCGGCAAATTTACATGAAATATTTTGAACGGCAAAAAGCCTCAACGAAGTTAAATTACTGACAGTCGAATAAAAAAATGTTTTTCATGTATAAAAATTAATAAAATGTGGACAATGACAAAAAAAATAATTCCAAATACATTAACGTCACTTAACTTATTATCAGGTTGTTTGGCATTAGTGTTTGTTTTTCGTAATGAATTTGAGATAGTAGCATATTTTTTGTTTTTTGCGGTACTTTTTGATTTTTGCGACGGATTATCTGCGCGTGCTCTAAAAGCTTATTCTGCATTAGGCGTACAGTTGGATTCACTGGCTGATATGGTAAGTTTCGGCGTTGTTCCTGCGGCAATGTTACATCAGTTGTTAATTAAATTGGATCCGAATTTGCTTTCCATTCCGATTTTGGGAATACCATTGTATGGAATTCCGTTTATAGTTGCTATTTTTTCGGCTCTGCGCCTTGCAAAATTCAATATCGACACACGCCAGCATGATTCGTTTTTAGGATTACCGACACCGGCAAATGCAATATTTATAGTATCAACGATACTCGCAGCAAAGGATTACAAATTTATCGAATATATTTTATCATCGGATATTTTAATAATAATATTATGCATAGTAATGTCGGCATTAATGGTTTGCGAAATTCCAATGTTTTCGCTGAAAATAAATTTCAACGAAAATCAAATAATCAAAAAACACATTGCACAAATAATATTTTTGGCGCTATCGATAATTTTGATTGTATTTTTCGGCTTTGCAGGTATAAGTTTATCAATAGTTTTATATATTTTCTACTCTGTGATAAAAGCGATTTTAGAAACATAAAATTTAAGAATAATATGCAAAATGCTATTTTTTCATCAGATATTTTGTAGCAATAAATTTAATACATAAAATAAATAAAAACATGAAATTCATATCCGAAATTGATGTAATGCCTCTTAAGGCTCTTTTGAATCCTCAGGGAAAAGCCGTAACAATGACGTTGCATAACAATGGTTATGCCGAAATTGAAAATGTACGCATAGGCAAACATATAACACTCGAAGTTGAAGCGGAATCGAAAGATGCGGCAAAAAAACGAGTAGAAGAAATTTGTATAAAACTTTTACACAATCCGATTATGGAAGGTTATCAATTTACAATTAATGAATTATAATCCGTAACCATAAAAAACAAACTCACATAATACAAAATACGATGGAAAATACATACAAAAAAATTCATCAATCAGCCATAGTTGTTGATTTACATAATGATTACATGGAAGAACGAGTTCATCATTCCGAACATCGTTTGTATGCCAACAATAAACATCATACAGATGTTGCCCGATTGAAAGAAGGCGGCGTAAATGTTCAGTTTTTTGTGATATGGACACGTCCTGACGAACATGACGACCATTTTTCGCGCTCGCTTGAACTTATTGATATTCTCGAAGCGGATATTGCCGAGTGCAAAGGCGAAATAGAAATTGCAAAAAATTATAATGATATTATTAAAATTGTAGATAAAGAAAAAATCGCAGCCGTATTGTGCCTCGAAGGCGGGCAATTGATTGGTAATGATATCGAAAACATAAACAAACTTTACCAGCGAGGAATGCGTTATCTTACACTTGCATGGAATTATGGAACAGACTGGTGCGGCGGAGCAAATGACAATGAAAACAAAGGTTTGGCAGAGTTTGGCAAACAAGTTATTGATTGTTTAAATCAACTTGGAGTGATGATAGATGTTTCGCATGTGAATAAAAAATCGCTTGAAGATGTTCTTAATTACACCGATGCGACAGTAATTGCAACACATTCTGGCGCTTATGGCGCAAACAACAGCAAACGCAATTTAAACGATGAACACATAAAAGAAATTGCGCGGCGCGGTGGAGTCATAGGCTCTGTTTTTTATCCTTATTTTTTGAATAATACCGACAAAGCAACAATAAAAGATGTGATGAATCATATTAATTACATTCGTAATCTCACAGGCAATGTTGATTGTATTGCGCTTGGCTCCGATTTTGATGGAATTGATATTACACCTGTGGGATTAGAAAATGTTTCAAAATTCCCGAACCTCACAAAAGCCTTGTTTGACGAAGGTTACACAATAGATGAGATAACAAAAATACTCGGAACAAACGCTTTAAGAGTTTTTAAAAATATTTGCGGCTGACAAAAAATAATCTAATAGTAAATAATAAAATAAATAACCGCTGCGCTTTAATTGCTCCTACTTGTAGGTTCTCAATGACGACAAATCACTTTCAACTTTACAAACTTTATAAAAAATAAAAATGATTACCGTATATGATACCTAAAATGATTTTTATATGAAACAGCAGCAATTAACAACCTGTCAAACTGTTTTTCACCGAAGTATCGCCGGTTAAACTTATAACAAAATTCATTGA
>JAISPX010000173.1 GCA_031274595.1 Prevotellaceae bacterium
GATTTTATCGCTTTTATGGAAAATCCTGATAAAACTTGGAATTTGATATCTTTCCATAGCGATTCTTCGCCACCAAATGCTGTCCAATTAGCATTCAATTTTTAATAGGGGGGCTTATTTTTTTAATTATATGTCTGATTTACCTTTGTTTAGGCGTTGCAGACTGGTGATTTGTTTATTTTTATCTTTTAGCGGACAGCAATAATTCAGTTATAAAGTTTGTAAAGTTGAAAATTATTTACCATTAAATCATTAACCATTTCTTAGTAGCGGTTTGGTATTAAAACTTATAAGGTGTTCATTTGAGATAAAGTGTTTTAATGCTATCTATCATCTCTTTTTTTGTGTAACTATATTTTAAGACGAAACATTGCAGAAAAACACTTATTGTAAAAACCCTAATTTATTGAATGATGCCTGTAAGGATAAGCTGTTCTTTCCGCCAAATATCTCCGGTATTACTAACTGTTATACTTATTTTGTTACCATCAAAATGGCAGACATAATTTTCCTCTTGGTAATCATTCACATAAAGCAGCCGAAGATTTAATTCATCTTTTTTTATCCAACTACCGTATCCAACTACTGTAAAGGGTGCTAATCCTACAGGATTCCTTCTTGGGAACAAGAAATAAGGACTAAGTTTATCTGTTTCGCCATACCTCCATGTGTCCAATCCGAAAGGAAATTCATAAGACGTGCCGCCTATGGTAAGTGTCAATTGGCAATTGGCTTCTTTGTCGAATTTAAATGAGATATTTTGCAGTTGCAAATTATTAATATCCATTGAATATGATAAAGTTGTATCCTTCATAATTTCTGTTTTTTCATTGGTATGAAAAGGAGAAGGAATTAACAGAGAACTTAATATGCTTGTCAATTTTTTATTCTGTTCTTTGTTGTCAGGATATTCGTTATCTGTCATAGACGGCAACAAATATTTAAACACTAATTTCAATACCTTTTGAGCATCGCCCATTACATTTTCGGTAATTACTACCACAGCATCCTGTTCAGGCATTACTATGATAAATTGTCCGTTAGAGCCATCGGCACGATAGGCATTATGCGTACAGCGCCATATTTGGTATCCATATCCCTGTACCCATTCATCGTTCGATTTATCTTCATCCGTCAGGTTAGCAGGTTGGTATATTTGTACAGAAGATGCTTCATTTATCCACTCTTTGGAAAGAAGTTGCTTGCCGTTCCACGTTCCCTGTTGCAAATAAAATTGTCCTAACTTTGCCATATCCTCTGTTTTGATACTCATGCCCCATCCGCCCATATTAATTCCTTGCGGGTCTATTTCCCATTGGATGTTTTTTATATTCAACGGTTCAAAGAGGCGAGGTTTAAGATAGTCGGAAACAGTCTGTCCTGTAATTTTTTGAATAATAGCAGAGAGCATGTGTGAAGAATAAGAATTGTAGAGAAAAACGCTGCCCGGAGGATTTATGATTGGAGTCGCAAGAAATGCTTTTACCCAATTTGGTTCGGATATAAATATAAAAGGCGCAGGTTCCTGTCCTACGCTCATGGTAAGTAAATGTTTGACAGTAAGCGCTTCCAAATTAGGAGATATTTCCGCAGGCAAATCATCGGGAAAGAATGATATTACTTTGTCATTAACGGTTATCAGTTTCTCATCTATGGCAAAACCAATAGCAGTGGAAATAAATGTCTTTGTAACCGAATGCATAATATGATTAATATCCGATTTATAAGGATACCACCATCCTTCTGCAATTATCTTACCGTGACGAAGAATCATAAGACTGTGCATATCAATGCTGTCTGCTTGCGCCTCTTCAATGAAACGGATGATTCCTTCTGTCCGCACTCCTTCTTTTTCAGGCGTACTCCGTTCAAATTCGCCTTTATTGTTTTTTATACATGAAAATAGACAGGAGCAAATCATTCCCCATGCTATTAATTTAAATATATTTATTTTCATATCAATTATCGTTAGTTTATATTTTTAATTATTTAATTTATCGTATTCACGTGCATATTTCAATTTTTAACTGTAAATTTGTAAATGCACCGACTCAAATATTTTTCTCCCGGACGAAGAACAGTACTTGGAAAATTTGGTTGATTAGGACTATCGGGATAATGTTGAGTTTCCAAACAAAAAGCGCCGCGAGCAGGATAACTGATTCCTGATTTGCCTTTCAGTCGAGAAGCCCCCATTCCTGTATAGAATTGAATACCGGGTTCGTTGGTGTAAACTTCCATTGCAATACCGCTAATTTCCGATACAGCCTTAGCAGCCAATTTGTTTATATCGCCGCCTGTATTTAATACCCAATTGTGGTCGTATCCTTTGCTTATTTTTAATTGCTCATAATCATCATCAATATGTGCGCCTATTGATACCGTATTACGTAAATCCATAGGCGTTTCGTTTACAGGCTCAATAATACCTGTCGGAATAAAACTCTTATCCAAAGGAGTAAAAGCATCAGCATTAATCTGAATCAAATGTTCCAATATATTGGATTCGGGAATACCTGAGAGATTGAAATAACTATGGTTAGTTAAATTTATTACAGTAGTTTTGTCTGTAGTCGCTTCATATTGTATATCAATAGCATTATCGTTAGTCAACGTATAAATTACTTTGATATGCAGATTGCCGGGAAAACCTGATTCTCCATCCGATGAAAGATATGATAATTCCAAAGTTTGCTCGTTTGTTTGAACTGCATTCCATATACATATATGGTATCCCATCATTCCTCCATGCAAACAATGTTGCCCTGCTATTACGGGAAGTTTATATTCTATTCCATCTAATGTGAAACTTGCGTTTGAAATACGGTTAGCATACCTGCCTATTAATGCTCCAAAGAAACTAAATGATTTAAAATAATCATCAATTTTGTCAAATCCTAAGACAACATCTGTAAGTTTTCCGTTTTTATCAGGTACCATTAAAGAAACCAGCCGCCCTCCGTAATTTGTGATACAAGCTTCAACACCGTTTTTATTTTTTAATACATATAATGAAATCGGCTTGCCGTACGCGTCTGCATCAAAGTTAGACGGATTCAATCCCGACAATGTAATTTTTTCTTTAGGGTAAATAATCCTGTAATTCCCGCTTAAATGCATAAAAGAAAAAAGTTGAAGTAATCCATCATAATATGCATCAAAATAACCGTCAGAATAAGGTTTGTTTTCTGCATTCCAAAACCTGTCGATAAATTCCGAACTTTTTGGATGCGAACAAACCAAAGAAACAGCGGCAGATGTAGCCACAAGTCCCAACGAATGACGCAACGCTTTATATCCTCCTGCTCTAAGCGTGTCTTTGACAGATGTTCCATCTATATTATATTGATCAACAAAAGAATCAATTCCTTGTGAATACAGGAAATCCTGAATTTTATATCCATATAATTGTTGCCAGTCTTTATCTTTGCATGACCAAGAATAGTCAAGTGCAATATTCATAGGAACTCTCCATGAATCAAAACGAAATTCCTTACCGATAATGCGTCCGTTATCACGAGGCGTTCCGTCATATTCGGTTTGGTCAGGATTCAATCCTGTTTTTGGATGAACAGCCTTATGAAGATAGTCGCGACTTGCGGCTGCACATTCAAGCCAAAACTCCGAACGTCCATCATTTGCCCATTTTGCCCATACTTCATAAAATGCAGGAATGTGATACGAGGGATCGGTATAAGTATTGCCTTTTGTATCGGCAACAAAATTGATGAGTTTGTGTTTCTCATTGATAAAATTGGTAGCTCCTTTGCTGCCATCTTTTGCCATAGCGCAATTCAATATATATTGGGCTTCTTTTAAATAATCAATTCCGGTGTCATTTCCCCAACGATTGGCTGCAAATATAAGCGCTGTAATAAAATAAAGTTCACCATCCGATGCCGGTCCTTGTGCATTTCGAGTTCCATCGGTTTTGCAATTCCATGCAAAATAACCTTCAAAAGCGCCAGCATGATGTTGCATATATTTTTTAGTCCATCGCCATAAGCGGTCAAAAATATTTTTTTTGTCAAATTGTACGGCAATCATCATTCCATACGACATACCTTCTGTGCGTACATCTCGATTTTTAATATCAGAGATATAAGCGAGAGAATCTCCCTGTTCAAAATAAACCTTATTCTGACCTTCAAAAAGATTATAAAATATCTGCTTCAATTTTGCATCAATCTCTTCTTGCGGATAACCTGCTTCGGCAAATAAATTACGGTACTGCTTTGTTTCAAAAGCGCCTTTATTCCAAGGCGTGTATTCTTTTTGCGCTTGACATTCTGGCATTGAAAAGAACGCAAACAGCAATAAGTTGCATAATAAGTAAAAGGTTTTCATGCTATTATAATTTATGGGTAATAATATTTAAGTTCGCCAAAATATATAATTTAACATTATGCATTGTATTGTTTGTTATCATATAGATATATATTTTTGAGCGTTCAAGATAATTTAATCAAGATTATTTTTACAAATTTTCAGTAAAGATAAATATTAATTTTTATTTTACGTATACTTTTTTTGTATTAACATAGTTAATTATCCAATAAAGTTCTCAACCACTTTTCAAGTTCTTCAGTCCATTGCCGTTTGTATAAAAATGTATCAAGAAATCCCCATCCGTGACCACCTGTAGGATAGGCATGCAAAGATACCTGAACATGATGTTCCAATAGCGCTAAATAATATTTTATCGCATTAGCAGCAAGTCCATCATCGGTAGAAAATGTAATAAATGCCGGCGGTGTGTCTTCTGTAACATGCAGTTCATTAGAATATTTTATCTTCAATTCCTCAGAGGGCTGATTCCCAAGTAAACTTGAACGATTGCTCTCTAACATGCTAATAGCCGGATATAGCAAAACATGAAAATCAGGTCGGGTGTTTTTATCTGTATATTGCGTAGCAAGCAAAGAGGCTAAATGTCCTCCTGCCGATGCACCCATGACGCCTACTTTATTTGGGTTTATTTTCCATTCTGCAGCGTGTTCACGAACAATACGTATAGCCTGTTCTATGTCTGATAATGGAACTTCAGGATGTCCGTTTGGCATACGGTATTTCAAGACAATATAAGTTATTCCTTGTGTATTAAACCATTGTGCCATATCGTAGCCTTCGTGATTAATCGCCAAACGAAAATATCCTCCTCCCGGGCACATGATAACAGCCAGTCCATTAGGATTATCAGGACGATATACTTTAATAGTGGGATTTGTAACATTGCCAATCCTGCCATTTTCCAATTGCTGTTCTTCACCTGTTAGTCCGCTACTATTTGGAGCGCCATTTGCCCACAAATATATAACTTCTATATTTTGTGCAGAAAGCGATGTGCAAAAACTAAACATTAAAAGACTTAATAAAAACTGTAATTGTTTCATATTATTTTGTATTTATATTAAACGTATGTATTATTATGAATGGGGTAATCGAAATATTTACCCCATCCATAATTACATATATAATTTTTAATAATATTTGGTTATGTACTTTGGAATCACTTTTCCTCTCTCTTTATCTCTCCATTCTCTTTCTCTATAATACATTTCAACAAGATCTATTTTCTTAAGTGTTTCCAAATCTTGCGTTGGACGCTCTAAATTATATGGTATCGGTTGTTTTGCAAATGTTTGGAAATACAACACACAAGCATCTCGCCACCATATAGCATCGCTCACTTGTATATACAGTTTGTTCTGTACATGAGTAAATCTTTCTTTATCAACGTATTTTTCCATTCTGTCCCATGTTTTTTGGAAATCTCTAATTTCTTGCAATCCTTTATCATAACGATAGCAAAGTTCTTCCCAGAGAGTACGTCCGCTTTTCATTTTGTAAGTCCATGGCACATGATGAAACCATAAGATTAATTTTTCGTCACACGTTGTCATGTTGCCATAAGTTGCCCGTAATGTAGGAGAATATTGCTCAACGGCATTGCTCCCTGTTTCTGTCCTGTCATAACCTAATCCAATTTCATCGGCTTTGTGATAATATTTTGGCAGCCAGTCGGGACGCGCTTGTGATGGTTCTACCCAAGGCTCAGGTCCATAGTGATGACCAAAAGCAAATAAATGGTTTAATCCAAGCGGCATCATATAATCTACTTCTGCTTCTCGCGAACGCATCATCATATCAACTACAGGTATAACAAATGCCTCATCGTTGGTAAACGTTTGTCTTACCCACTCATCCGCTATGGCTTCGGCTGACAAATTATTATTCCAAGTCAAACGTCCGAAAACATACCAGTTGGCTTGTGCAAAAATATGTCCGCACCAGTTTTTATCTCGAATATTTATATTTGATACTCCTGCTACTCCCGTTATCTTATACGGTATAAGAGTACCATCGGTTACTTTGGCAACCGTACTTCCAACTCCTTCGGTATAAGTATCCGTTTGAAGCCATTCTTCCCACATAGTTCCTAAGTAAGCCAAATGATTTCCATAGCCTAAATATTCTTGCACTATTTCAACTTCACCCATAATTGGAGTTTTTTTCATGGCTCCGAAAAGCGGGCTAATAGGCTCGCGTGGTTGAAAATCAATAGGTCCATTCTTTACTTGAATGATGACATTAGGTCTGAATTTTCCATCATTCGGTTGAAATTCCAAATATGCCTGTTTTGCTCTGTCTGTTTCGTTGGGGTCGTACACAAAAGCGCGCCACATAATGATTCCTCCGTGTGGAGCCAAAGCATCTGCTATCATATTTGCTCCGTCCAAATGAGTGCGTCCATAATCACGGGGACCGGAAGTTCCTTCAGAATTTGCTTTCATTAGAAAACCGCCAAAGTCCGGTACATATTTGTAAATTTCCGCTACTTTATCTTTCCACCATTTCTGAACACTTTTGTCGAAGGGATCGCCCGTTTTTAATTCACCTGAAACAACAGGAGATGCAAAATCTACGCCCAAATATACCTTTATATTGTATGGACGAAAATAATCTGCAATTATTTTAATTTTTTCAAGCCACCTTGTTGTAAACATAGTGGGAGGCCCGCTTAAAGCTAATACAGTGGCATTAATACCAACGGAAGCATTGGCACGCGCATATTGTTCATAAAAATCAGGAATTTTTGGAAATTCTTCTGGTCTCCAAAAAGTGCCGGATATTATATTTCCTGCACTGTCTTCCAATCCAATAGTTCCTCCCCAATGGTTTAGAATACGAACGTCGTAGGAAGGTTTTTCACTTACATTAAGCGTTTCTGTTACTGCGTTAGTTTCCTGTAGTCTTAACAAATGATATGCTCCATAAAGTAAACCTGCTTCGGCAGAAGCAGATACTGTAAATCCCTTTGACTTGTCGCCTGTAATAGTAAATCCTTCTTTACCTAAGGCAACTACGTCTTTTGTGTTCACAATATTCAACTGTACGGGCGAGCCTTTCCATTGTGTTTGTAATTCCTTCAATGCTACAGCAATGGTTTTTCCATCTTTATTGGCTGTAACATTTCCATGTGCATCTGTTTTTGCTCGCAACCAAAGACGATTTCCATCTTCGGCACGAAGCATACTAATACTTCCCAACAAAAATGTTGCAAGTAAAATTGTTTTTGTAATTTTAATCATTTCTTTATTAATTAAATGGGTTAATACTTATTTTCATTAAAGTTTCCAAATCGGTTGTCGGTCGTTCAAGATTATACGGGATTGGCATATTTGAGAATGTTTGAAAATAGAGTATGCAGGCATCTCTCCACCATACGGCATCGTGAGCCTGTATCTGTAATTTTGCCTGTACATGAGCAAATCTTTCAGAATCTACATATTTTTCCATTCTATCCCATGTTTTTTGAAAATCGCGTACTTCTTGTACGCCACGGTCGTAACGATAGCAAAGTTCGTCCCAAAGCGTACGTCCGCTTTTCATTTTATGTGTCCATGACGCATGATGAAACCACAACAGGAAACGCTCGTCACACGTATTGATATTACCATAAGACTCACGTAAAGGCGGGAAATACTGTTCAACAGCATTACTTCCTGTAACTGTACGGTCATATCCTATTCCTGCTGCATCTGCGCGATGGTAATAAGAAGGCTTCCAATCGGGACGCCAACCCGGTTCATGTTCATCGCACCAAGGTTCCGGTCCGTAATGGTGCCCACAGGCAAAAAGATGATGTAATCCAAGAGGCATCATAAAATCTACTTCTGCTTCGCGTGAACGCATCATCAAGTCAACCACAGGCAGCACAAACGCTTCATCTGTGGTAAACGTTTGTTTTACCCATTCTGTTGCAATGTCTTGTGCCGATAATTGATTATTCCACGCCAAGCGACCAAAAACATACCAGTTGGCTTGTGCAAAAACATGACCGCACCAATTGTCTGCATTAGCGACATGATTAGCAACTCCGGATATAGCGGTAAGTTTATGCCCAAACAAAGTTCCATCTGTAGTTTTAGCGACAGTGCTACCTTCGCCCCGCGCATAAGTATCGGTATCCAGACATTCTTCAAATGTAGTACCCAGATAAGCGATATGATTTGTTGCGCCTAAATATTCCTGCATAATTTCATACTCAATCATCACAGGCGTTTTTTGCACAGCGCCAAACAGCGGACTAATAGGTTCCCGCGGTTGAAAATCAACAGGCCCATTCTTTACCTGAATGATAACATTTGGTCTGAATTTTCCATCATTCGGTTGAAATTCCAAATAGGCTTGTTTCGCTCTATCGGTTTCATTAGGGTCATATACAAAAGCCCGCCACATAAGTACTCCTTTGTGAGTAGCCAAAGCATCAGCCATCATATTGGCTCCGTCCAAATGCGTGCGCCCATAGTCGCGTGGGCCTGATGTGCCTTCGGAATTTGCCTTCATCAGAAAGCCGCCGAAGTCGGGAATATACTTGTAAATTTCAGTTACTTTGTCATTCCACCACTTTTGTACTTCTTTATCCAAAGGGTCGGCAGTAGTTAATTCTCCCAACAGTTTAGGCGTAGCAAAATTTGGCGCTAAATAAACTTTTATATGGTATGGACGCAAAAAATCCGCAATGGCTTTTACTTTTTCGAGCCACTGTGCAGTGAGCAATTCAGCGGGACCAGGCACAATATTAAGCACCGTTGCATTAATACCAATCGAGGCATTGGCACGCGCATATTGCGTATAAAATTCAGGTATTTTATCGGGTAATTCATCAGGTTTCCAAAATGAACCCATTCCCATCATACCGCCGCTATAGCCAAAACCATCCCAATGATTCAAAATACGAATAGAATAAGATGGAGATTCCTGTATATTGAGTGTTGCAGGAACAGCATTACATTCCTGCAAGCGCAATAAATGATAGGCTCCGTAAAGTAAACCCTGTTCGGCAGAAGATTCAACAGTAATACGTTTTGAATTATCTCCTGAAATTATAAAGCCATCTTCTCCTAATGCAGCAGTAGTTTTGGTTTGACTAATATTGAGTTGAACAGGCGCTCCTTTCCATTGTGTTTGCAATTCTTTTATGGCTACGTCAATAGTAGGACTCTGTTTATTTGCAGTAACTTGTGAATTGGCATCAGTTTTTGCACGTAACCAGAGTTTACTTCCATCTTCGGCAAATAGCATACTCATGCTTTCAAACACGAGTATGCTAATTATTATTATTCGTTTTAACATCATTTCTTAATTTTAATAACCCGGATTTTGATAAGAATTTTTGTTATCACCCGTCATTGCCTGTATTTGCTGTATTGGTATGGGGCGAACCAAATGATGCTCATCAATTTTATTGTTATTTCTTGTATTTTCGTTATGTTTTTTTGCTCTTTCTATAAGTTTGCCTGATATTTTCAAATCTATCCAGCGCCATTGTTCACCGCAAAGTTCACGTGAATATTCATCAAGAATAAAGTCGAGTATTTCATCATCTGATTTTGCCATAGCATCATCCAATACGGCATCCATAGCGGCGATGGCTGTTGGCAAATCGTTTTTTGCTCCAACGGCAGCGCGGTCGCGAATGGCTTTCAAGTAGGCTCTGATTTCAGATTTTGGTATTCCTGCGCGTAAACCTGCCTGAGCAGCCATCAGATAAGTTTCAGACAATTTTGCAACAATGAACGGACGCAAAGATGAATAATTCGGATTAGGTCTTGTAACATCATCATATTTTGTCAATGGAGTCCACCAGTTTGAAGAGAAATTACCTGAATATTCCCAAACGCCTGAACCGGGGGCTGTTTCCTGTTTTGTTTCAATAACCCAATCGGTTGGGTCATATATACGGTAATTCTTTGAATCTCTGTATTCTTTTGTAACAGTATCAAATGTTGCAAAAAACGCCGTATCGCCTACATTCAATGTAACCGTCATGGTTTGATTAGGATCGGTATATTTTTGAACTTCGGTGCTGCCGGGCGTATTGCATAGCCATACAGTACGGAAAGAATGATAATAACGGCTGTCATTCTTTTTATCTGCAAACGCTTCAAAAAGCAACCAGTCGGTAGGTACAAATGTTCCCCACGGACGTTGATATTCAACAGAACGCGCAACAGGTCTTAAAACGCCTACCGTACTGATTTCTCGCAAATAAGCGCCATCTGTTTTATCAATTTCCGGTCGTATTGTTCGATTTTCGTACATGGGAGTGAATAAAAAGTTTGCTCTGTTTTCTTTTGATTCATTTTCTCCTGCGGCTGCGCCGCCAATACCAACTCCGCCTTCATTAAAGGTAAGGTCGCCTGTGTGTTCTATTGTGAAAAGAACTTCAGTACTGTGTTCATTACCCTGTTTATTTACATCTCCGTAATCAGTTAACAAAGCGGCGCCGTAAGTAGCCCTGTTATCAATCAGTTCTTTTGCTTTAAGATAAGAATTTTCATAATCGGATGCCTGTCTGGCTGTAGCATCTCCTGCTCTGGCAAGATACGTTTTTGCCAAAAAATGTTTGGCGGCAGCCTTTCCCACTCTTCCTGTCGCCGGTCTATCAGGCAACAAAGTTTCCGCTTCTTTCAAATCATCTATAATTGCAGCAAGAACTTCTGCTGTTGAATTGCGAACCGACAGAGTATTTGGGTTAAAATCATTATGCTTTAATTCTCCTGCGCCCAAATCAAGAGGTACGCCGCCAAATGTTTCAACCAATAAGAAATAGTGGAAAGCGCGTAAAAAGCGGGCTTCTCCGAGCGCCGTATTCAGTTCTGCATCTTTTAATCCGCTTGCATCAGCATTTTCAATAACTCCGCTGCATGTGTTGATATAGACAAAACAAAGCGACCACGGAATAACTATTGAACCATTATCGGGGTTCAAATTACTGCCATAAGCATCAAAGGCATCAATAGATCCGCTTGCGCTTCTAACAAAACCTGTGCTTCTGAATTCATCTGTTCCGTAAACTGCCATCGGCATAGAATACTGACGGCAGAATTGAGTTCTCAGTCCCGAATAAACGGAAACTACGGCAGCCTTAATACCTTCCGGAGAGTTAAAATACTGCGGAGTTAAAAATGAACGCGGATCTTCTTTCAAAAAGTTATCACATGCCGTAACAGATAAGAGCAATATACAACATATTGCCATACTATAAATTTTATACATTATTCGTTTCATAATTATATTTTTTTTAATTTAATATTCATTTAATGTTTAGTATTTAATATTTATTCCAAAGATAAAATATCGAGATGGAGGAACTGCCGGTCCGATTGTTAACTGACGGGCTTGAGCAATTGCTCCTGTGGCATATCCATCAACAAATGTTTGCGAACCGTATCCTGTGGGTTCGGGGTCTAATCCGCCTGCTTTTACATAAGGAGAGAACAGAGTGCATACATTATCAACAGTAATATAAGCGCGAAGCGATTTAAGTCCTAATGATTTAATCCATTTATTAGGTAAATCGTATCCTAATGTAATGGTTCTTATTTTGAAAAAAGATGCATCAAAATAACCATATACGGAAGGATAGGGAGGATAATCTCCGTTGCCTGTTACGCCAGGGAATTCATTGCTGGGATTTGTTTCTGTCCAGTAATTTACTTTAATTCCGTTTCTTCTGCCGTTCATTTGGTTTACATAACTTTGTCCCTGATGTATGGAACTTACCAGCATACCTCCGACTTTTCCGTAAGTAACTAACGTCAAATCGAATCCTTTGTAATAAAAGCGATTAGACCATCCAAATTCAAAATCAGGTTCAAATGACCCTATTATCTGTTTGTCCAAGTCGGTAATCTGGTTATCCTTGTTTACATCTTCAATATGCGAGCGTCCTGGGAATGCTCCATATACAGCAGCTTCATCTTCTTCTCCAAGTTGCCATATACCTATTTGCTTATAGTCGTAAATTACGTCTATAGGAGAGCCTACAAACCAGCCGTTACCTTCATTTCTGTCAACACCGGCATTCAGCGCTATAATTTTACTTCTGTTCAAATAAAAATTGACATCCATATCCCAGTTAAAACCTTTCTCACTCTTGAAATTTACAGAATGTACGCTCAGTTCTATTCCTTTATTTTGTGTTTGTCCTACATTGTTAAGATAATTTGAAAGAATACCTGTGGTATAAGGCAATGCTTGTTCTAATAATATTTTCTTTGTCTGTTGAAAATACAAATCTATAGAACCTGTTATTCTATTATTCAGGAATCCGAAATCCACACCCATGCTGTAAGAATTTGTATATTCCCAATCCAAGTTATCATTTTTCAGATTCATTTTATAATAACCATAAGCGCCCACAGCGCCGAAGTTATAATAGTTTGGAGTTAACTGGACAAGAGTAGAATACGGAGGAACAGCCTCATTTGACGTTTCGCCGTATCCGCCTCTGATTTTAAGGTTGCTTAGCCATGATACATCAGCCAAGAATTTTTCCTTGTTTATATTCCAGCCTGCCGATATTGATTTATACAGATGCCATTGATGTCCGGGAGATAATACGGACGAACCATCATACCTGCCCGTAAGAGTAAGCATATATTTATCATCGTATGTGTAACTTCCTCGCAGCATGAATGAAGCCAAGCGTCTTCCTGGGTCGGCTTGAAGTCTTGGATCTATCGTTATCGCTTCATTTGAGAGTCCAAGGTTGTAATAATATATATAATTAGCAACCATATCTCTGGCTGTTGCACTTGTGTTCCACGAACTATTTTCCTGAACTCCTGCCAGCCCTGTAAAACTTAAACGATGTTTATCGGCTATGGTTTTATCATAATAAATCAAATTATCTATTAAATATCCCGTTCCTTTTGTATTATTTACGGTAGCATCCGAAATTCCGCCGTTTTTCATTGGGCTGTCAGTATCATAAAAACTGCCGTAGTTGTCATGCCAATAATTTAAACCTGCATTTAAGCGATATCTAAGTCCGTCTGTAATTTTAACTTCCGCATAAAAAGTATTGAAAGAATTGAAGCGCGTGCGCTGTTCTTTCCATGTATTTGGGTCTTTTATCAATAAAGGATTACGCATTGGGTCGGCATTATATGCTTCTCTTGGAGCCACATTAATACTTCCATCGGCATTATAGGGGTCGGTAAACGGCGTGAGCGTTAATATACTGTACATCACATTAGCGGATTCTCCATCTGTAATACCATACGTATTTAAGGAATTTAATCCTATTTTTACTCTGTCGTTTATTTTCTGGTCAACAGTAACGCGCAGTGAAAGCCTTTGGAAAAGAGGTCCGGGTACAATAGCCGATTCTTTATAATATCCTCCGCTCAAAGAAAGTTGCGTATATTCGCTTCCCGAATTTATAGTAACTTCATGATTTGTTCGATACGATGTTTGGTACATTAAATCCTGCCAGTCGGTTGATCTTCCAGCATCATACATAGCCTGTTCATCTGCATACAGGTTACCGCCATTGTAATTGGATGCTCTTCTGAGTTCCAAAAATTCTTCAGGGCTGTACAGAGTGTATCTTTTAGCAGCCGAGCCAACTCCAAAATAGCCGTTGTAGGCTACTTGCGGTCTTTCTGTTAGAATTCCTCTGTACGTTGTAATAATTATTACTCCGTTTGCGCCTCTTGCGCCGTAAATAGCCGAAGAAGAAGCATCTTTAAGGATGTCAAGCGATTTAATGTTGTTTGGGTCAATGTCGTTGATTGTACCATCAAACGGCACGCCATCAAGAACAATCAGAGGGTCATTACTTGCGCTCAGTGAACGTGTACCTCTGATACGAAGTTGCGGAACCTGCCCGGGTCGGGTAGATGTTTGCTGTACATTCACCCCTGCAATACGCCCCTGCATAGCCTGAGAAATATTGGCAACAGGAACTTCCTTTATAGTCTGTTCTCCTACAGAGGTAATTGCTCCCGTAACGTCTATTTTCCGCTGGGTTCCATATCCAACCACCACTAATTCATCAATCAGGCTGACATCCTTATCCATGATAACATTGATAATACTTCTGCGCCCAACTTGTTCCGTCATGGTTTTATAGCCAATATACGAAAAAGCAATTTCTGCGTTTTCATTTGGCACCACAATAGAATAATTTCCATCCGCATCTGTTGTAACAGCAACTGTGCTGCCTGTTACAACTACGGTTACCCCAATCAATGGTCCGTCAACATCGCTTACCGTTCCTTTGATTGTCAATCTACCTTCTGTTTGAGCCAACAAACCCGAAGGAATTAAAAACATCATGCAGGCGACTATTTGCAATAGTTTTTTTAAGCCTGACTTTCTTTGTTTGATTAAATACATAGATTTTTTGTATTAGTTAAAAAAATTTGATAATATAAAAATTTCAATAAAGCATTGAAAATTAATTTTCAATAGATTCTCTGCGGGACTTTGCGGCGCAGGGCTGTGTTTGCATCCACAGGTTTCGCTATCGCTATACCTGTTTACTATTTTGTTATTTACCATTTACTATTATTTTTTCATTTTTCATTTTTCATTCTTCATTTAAGAAAACCACCCCGTCCTGCGGACACCCCTCCACAGGAGGGGAATTTTTTTTGCTCGTCATTCCCGCGAAAGCGGGAATCTCCTCTTTCAGGGGATTCTTGGCAAGCCAAGCGAACAAGTTCGATAGCCGTGTCAAGCACGGTATGACGGCGTTGTATTTACCATTAACCATTATTTTTCATTCTTAATTCTTCATTCTTAATTCTTCATTTATCACGCTATTACTGCGCTGATAATAGATTCGCTCCATGGACCTGGCAGGTTGCGGGTGTTCATCCAGCGGAAGCGGTAGTAAACGGTTTTGCCAACATCTTCCAGTGGATAATCAATCACCATAGGCGAACGGCTTGAAAAGCCTGCATAAGACCAGTCATTGTCGGTTGCGGGCGGGTCGCCGCCTATCTTGTGCCATGCTTCAAAGCCTTTGGCATGCTCGGGCTTGGTTTTGCCTGTAAGTTTGCCCGCTTTCACGCGCAACGTGTGCCGCTGATGCACCGAAAAGTCAACTTCGCCTACGGGCATATCCGTAATTGGCGGCGCAGGAGTGGGCTTGGTGTCATGCACAGGAAGCCCCATGTGCCGGCGGTCTTCGTCGGTAACAGCCGAGTTATAAGTCAAATGTTCCTTCACAAATTGCCTCACCGCATGTTTGAGCGTATCGCGCGATTCGTTTTTTGCAATCACATCGGCTCTGCCGCGGTTTGGGTCTTCTGATTTAGCATACGCCGTATCGTAAGCGACGATAAGAGTTTCAACCAATGCAACTTCATTGGGACTAATGTTCCATGCGCTTGCATGAGCGCTAACGTAGGTAAAAAGAATTTTCACCCATTCCAAAAATTTCCCGTCTGATTTGGGGATGTAATCTTGTTTTGGCATCTTTTTTTGTTTTTAAATTTATTACACAATATGTTTAGAAAGAATAATCCATACTTGCAGAAAGTACCAGTCAACCAGACTTTGAGTGGAGTCAACCAGACCTTGGGTGGAGTCAACCAAACCTTGAGTGGAGTCAACCAAACCTTGGGTGGAGTCAACCAAACCTTGAGTGGAGTCAACCAGACTTTGGGTGGAGTCAACCAAACCTTGGGTGGAGTCAACCAAACCTTGAGTGGAGTCAACCAAACCTTGGGTGGAGTCAACCAGACTTTGGGTGGAGTCAACCAAACCTTGGGTGGAGCCAACCAAACCTTGGGTGGAGTCAACCAAACCTTGCGGATATTACTGTAAATATTAAATACTTTCTGTGAAAATTTAGATGTCAAAAACAATAGATTGGGCGCTAAGCCGCCAAAACCGGACAAATTTTCTAATTCATTAAGAAACATCTGTTGATTTGAGTTAAGGCAGGTTATTTCCTGCGCAAGCCTTGTTTGTGCCGACACAAAGCCCACAGGTAAAAACGTTCTAAACTCAACAACAACAAGGTTTTTCATATTTTTTGATGTTACAATAAAATTAAAATTTGTCCCATAATTTACATTATGTTAAGTTTTAAATACTGCAATATCAGCAAGATAAGCATTTTGGCACGCAAAAAATTGAAAAGTTAAAATTTGCAACTTATTGGAAATTAGATTAACTTTGCGCCGAAAGTTAACATAATGTAAATTATGGGACAAAATTTTTTTTGAAAGTGTTAAAATTTTACAAATTCGAGTAAAATTGACAAAAAAATGGGTAATAATTATTGGTTACTGATAAATGGTAATGGATTGCTTCACCTTACAGGTTCGCAGTAACAATCTTGAAGAAATGAAAAATGAAGAATTAAGAGTGAAAATGGTTAATAATAAATCGTAAATGATAAAATGGTTAATGATAAATCACTTTCAACTTTATAAACTTTATAACTAAAAAATATCCCGTCAGGGATTAAAGTTCGGTAGAAAATAAGGATAAAAGCATGTTGCGCACGGAGCATAGTCAGTTTTTCATGGAACGGACAGCAACCCGTGCGCCGTGTATTGGCGTTGTGTTTTTCTACCGACCTTTCATGCCTACGGCATGTGACACATGCTTAAATGAAGAATGAAAAATAATAGTAAATCGTAAATAATAAGATAGTAAATAGTCAAATTGCATGCTTTCATTCGTTTCTTAACGAGCGGAAATGAACGTCTTAAATCTTAAATTTTTTCTTTATAAATTCCGCCAAAAAATCAACAGATTGCTCGTCTCCCAATACGGAGGCATCAACGGATATGTTGTAGGTGTCGCAATATCCCCAGCGTTTGTTTGAATAATAATTGTAGAATGCAGCACGGCGTTTGTCAAACTGTTTGACAAGTTCAAGCGCTTTCTGTTCGGTAACATTCATGCGTTTGCATATTCGCTGCGTTCTGTCGGAAATTGAGGAATGTATGAAAATGCTTACTACATTGGGATTGTTGCGCAAAATATAATCGGAACAGCGACCTATAAATACGCAGGATTTTTCTTCTGCAAGTTTGAGAATTACTTCCGACTGTATTTTAAACAGCATGTCGTTTGAGAAATAATTGTCATAGTAATAATTTCCCGAAAAAACGCCTTCAAATATTCTGAGAGCATTATTAAATTTAGGTTTTTCATCTACATTTTCAAAACATTCGGGTGCAAAACCTATTTCTTTTGCTGCAAGTGTTATAAGTTTATTGTCGTAATATTCAAATCCGAATAAATCGGCAAGTTTTTTGCCAATTTCGTGACCGCCGCTGCCGAACTGTCTGCCTATACTTATTATTATATTATTATTCATATTTTTTTGTGATTATGAGATTGGTATTATATTTATAATTTTTGAAATATCTTAAATTGCTGTTTCAGTAAGATTACCGACAAAACCGTAGAAAGGAAGTCCGAAACAGGAATGCTCAGCCAAATGCCTGTCAGTCCCCAAAAATTCGGAAGTATCAAAATCAGCGGAACTAAAAAAATCAATTGGCGCGTTGTTGATAAAAATATTGCCTGCTTTGCCTTTCCTATTGATTGAAAAAAGTTTGCTATTACCATAGAAACGCCTATAATCGGGAATACAGCCAGCGTTATTCTCAATCCTGTTACGGCGTATTCTACCTGCTGTCGGGTTAATTCAATATTTTCATTCATGCCGTTATCTTTTTGCGAAAACAGCATCGCAAGTTGATGGGGAAACAATTCGCCAATGATAAAAGCAAGCGTTGTGATACAAGTTGCTGCAACCATAGATTGTTTTAATACTTTAAGAACTCTGTCGAATTGCTTTGCTCCGAAATTATATCCTGCAATAGGTTGCATTCCCTGAGTCAATCCCAATATTATCATTACAAAAAACATAACAACGCTGTTTGTTATCCCGAATGCGCCTATAGCCAAATCGCCGCCGTGAGCGAGCAAGGCTGTATTGAAAAGTATTACAACCAGACAAGAGCATATATTCAGAATAAACGGCGACATTCCTATTGAGAATATTCCCAACACAATTCGCTTTTTCAATGTGTATATTCCTTTTTGAAAACGCACGAAACTGTTTTTGTTCATGAAATGTACGCTCGCCCATATCAAGGCAATTATTTGGGCAATGATGGTGGCAATGGCTGCTCCGCTTATTCCCCATCCAAATTCAAAAATAAAAATCATATCCAAAATCGCATTTATAACCACAGCAATAAGAGTTGTGTACATTGCTTTTTGGGGATAACCCGACGAGCGCATTATGTTATTCATTCCCAAATAAACGTGAGTGATAATATTGCCGCCAAGAATTATTTGCATATAATCGCGGGCAAATTCTATTGTGTTTTCGGTTGCTCCGAAACAATATAATATAGGGTCTAAAAAAAGAATGCCTAAAATCATTATTCCCGCTCCAAGAATAATGTTCAGCATTATTGCATTTCCAAGGATCTGATTTGCGCCCCAATTATCTTTTTGTCCCATTTTTATAGCAACAAGCGTAGAACCGCCCGCACCGACAAGCGAACCAAAAGCTGCCGAAATATTCATAAGCGGAAATGTAATAGCCAAACCAGAAATTGCCAAAGGACCAACGGCATTGCCAATAAATATTCTGTCAATAATGTTATAAAGAGACGCTGCAATCATTGCCGTAATTGCAGGAACAGAATATTGTATCAATAATTTTCTAACGTTTCCTGTTCCTAAAATCGCAGGATTATTTCTATCTGTCATAAATTCATCTAATTTCAATTAATATAAATGCAAATATAATAAAAATTGAATTAATAAACAATTTTGGCGAAAATGATAATAATGAATTTAGTGATATAATGGTAAATGGTAAAAAATAGTAAACAAGAAATCTCGCCTTTGCAAGGCGAAACAAGTAGTACATAATAATTAATAATTAATAATTAAACAGCATTAAACATAGTTTGATGACTGTTTAGTATAATGGCGACTATAATAAACTTAATAAGCAACTATTTTATTTTATAATGACATTATTGGCTTTGTCATTATTTACTGTTTTCTTTATTGTCGGTTTCATTATTCGGATTCGGCATTTTACAAAGTCCGTTAAATGTAGCTCCGCTTTCTATTATTAATTTTTGAACTGTGATTTCTCCTATCAGCACCGATTTTTCTTTTAAGATGAGAACGTCGTTTGCAATAATGTTTCCTTTAATTTTGCCCGAAACATCAATACACGAGCAATGCAAATCGCCTTTTATTTTACCTTTTAATCCAATAACGACACGTCCGGTTGACACAACAGAACCTTCAAGAGTGCCATCTATTCTAATATCTCCTGTTGTTTCTATTGTTCCCACTATTTTTGTGTTTTCACAAATTCTGTTGATACTTGATACTACTTGGTCTAAACCTGGTGATTGTTTCTTGTCTGCCATATTTTTGTAAATTTATTGTCAAGTTATTGTTTATATAATATTTCTTTATATTTATTCTGGTTAAACAAAATATTTATTGCGGCATAAAGTTGTTTGTCAGTAGTTAGCATTTTCCTGATTCTGCCTTGCTGGTAATAATATTTGCTTGCAATTTCTTCATCTATCAATTGCGATATTTCATCTTTATGTTTCTGTAAATCTTTGTTCTTGTCGTGTTCTATTTGATTTTTCAATGCATCAACTTGTGCATGTATATTTTCGTCATATTTTCCGTTTTTTATTTCTTTCGATAATGTTTCTATCAGATTTTCGGTTTTTGTTTGATAATCATATTCTTTATCAGAAAGAAAATTTATAAAGTCAAGATAATCGACATCGGTAATTTTGAAATTTTCCGGCTCTGCAATTTGTTCGTGTTCTGTAAAATATTTCAGGGCATAATCTCCGACTAAATTGCGCAATACCAAACAAATGGCAATGTCGCTAAATTCATCTGTCTTTACTTCAATATCGGGCATAATTCCGCCGCCATCATATACTTTTCTTCCGCGCATGGTGTTGAATTCTTTTTTCAACGAGTCGGGAATTGTTGCAATGCTGCCATCTTCGTTGCGTTCCGAAAAATTGTGCGCTTGTATGCAGCGTCCGCTTGGAATATAATATTTTGCCGTTGTTAATTTTATGCGCGAGTTGTAGCCTACGGGTCGTACAGTTTGCACCAAACCTTTTCCGAATGTTCGCGTTCCGACAATCACGGCGCGGTCTAAATCCTGCAAAGCGCCGGCAACAATCTCTGCCGATGATGCCGAACCGCTGTTAACCAATACAACAATAGGAATATTTAATTGCAAGGGTTCTTCTTTTGTTTTGTACGAAAAGTCGAAATCTTTTATGCGTCCGCGCGAATATACTACTTCTGTTCCTTTTTTCACAAACATTCCGACAATATCAACTGCGGCATCGAGCAATCCGCCTGTGTTTCCGCGTAAATCAATTACAAGCGATTTCATTTGTTTTGTCGTTTCTAATTTGCGCAAAACATTTTTGAAATCTTTTTGGCAATTTTGCGTAAATGTCGATAGCGCGATATATCCTATGCTGTCATTCAAAATTCCCGAGTATGCAATTCCCGAAATGTGAATTTTTTCGCGTGTTAGCATTACGTTTACAGTATCCGAAGTTTTTATCTTTACTACGCGCATATCAAGTTTTGTGCCTTGCTCGCCTTTCAGTAAATTGCTTGCTTCTGTTGTTGTTTTTCCCTGTAATGAAACGTTGTCGATAGATAAAATCAAATCGCCCGAAACAAGACCGACTTTGTCGGCAGGAAAATCTTTATATGGTTCAACAATTTGTATATAATTGTTTTTTGCTCCTACTACTGCTCCAATACCGCTATATTCGCCTGTCGTAGCCAAGTCAAATTCTTCAATATCTTCTTCAGGAAGAAATGTTGTATAAGGATCAAGTTCGCTCAACATGCCGTCGATGCCCGATTTTACAATTTTATCGGCATCAATATCATCAACGTAAAGAAGATTTAGTTCGCGAAATACGGAAAAAAATATGTCGAGGTTTTTTGCTATCTTAAAATTATCGGATGATGTTGATGCTAAAAAGCTCGCACAAACCAGCACAATTGCTGTTGAAACCATTATATTTTTTATCTTTTTCGACATTTCTTTAATTTTGCTTTGCAAAGATAATTAATTTTGATTTATATAATGATAATAATTGAATTTTATATCAATTAAAACAAAATCAAAAAAGATTAAATTTGTTTAATATACAATCAATATGTTTGTTCCTAATAAATTAAAATAAATTTCTGTTATCTTCAATATTTTCATTTTCCTGTCTATTTTCAACATCTTCGGTTGTATCTACCGTATCGCAATCAAAGTTTAACTGTATATTAACAGGTTTTTCAAAAACATCATCTTTTGAAATGTTAAGACGATTGTCGTTGAGAACTTTTTTCATAAAAATACCCCAGATTGGCAGTGCCATATTAGAACCGCCGCCAAGTCTAAGTCCTGAAAAGTGTACGCTTCTGTCTTCTGCGCCAACCCAAACTCCGCCTGTAAGTTTAGGCATTGTTCCCATAAACCATCCATCTGATTGGCTGTTTGATGTTCCTGTTTTTCCTGCTATTTGTCCTGCTGGAACGTATAAAGTTCTCAAACTTATTGCTGTGCCGTGATTGACTACGCCTTGCATTAAATTGAGCATGAGATATGCTGTTTCGGAACTTATTGCTTCGTTGCTTTCGGGCACAAAAGCGCCGATAACATTGCCTTTGTTGTCTTCGATACGGGTTACAAAAAATGGTTCAATATGTACGCCTTTGTTTGCAAAAGTAGCATAAGCGCCGACCATTTCAAACGGAGAAACATCGGCAGCGCCCAAACATAATGCAGGCACAGCATCCATGTGGCTGTGGATTCCCATGCGATGACACATATCTGCAAGCGCCTGTGCGCCGAATTTTTCTACCAACTGTCCCGAAATCCAGTTATCGCTCAATGCCAGCGATTTTTTCAGTGTCAGCATTTTCCCGCGATGTATGTCTCTTGTTGTGCTTTTTGGTTCCCAGAACTCTCCGGAAGGAAGTTCTATTCTGGGTTGTATGCATGCAAATTCGGAACATGGCGTATATCCTTCCTGCATTGCCAAAGTGTATAAAAATGGTTTTATTGTAGAACCGACTTGACGTTTTCCCTGTTTTACAGCATCATATTTGAAATATTTAAAATTTGCTCCTCCAACGTAGGCTTTTACGTGTCCTGTTTGAGGCTCTATTACCATAAATGCTGCTCGTAACAATGATTTGTAGTAAAGTATTGAGTCGCGCGGCGTCATTGTTGTATCCAAGTCTCCTTTTGTCCATGAAAAAACGGTCATTTTCACAGGCGTGTCAAATGTTTTAAGTATTTCAGAATGAGAAAATCCAGCTTTTGCCATTTCCCTGTAACGTTCGCTTTGTTTTATTGCTGTTGTAATGATATTGTCAACTTCTTTTTTGGTAAGATCTTCGGAAAATAATCTTTTGCGGGCTTTAATTTCTCTATCGAATGTTGGTTGCAGATATTTTCCTATATGTTCTTCGACGGCTTGTTCCGCATAGCGTTGCATTCGCGAATCTATTGTTGTGTAAATTTTTAATCCATCACGGTCGATATTATAATTTTCGCCGTTTGCTTTTGTGTTTTTGCCGCACCATCCATAAAACGGATTGTTTTCCCACTGGTATAAATCGTATTGATAATCGGCATCGCTGTTGTAATTGCCCGGCTCCGGTTTTTTGGCGTTCATTGTGCGTTTAATCATTTCGCGGAAATAAGGAGCCAAACCGCTGTTGTGGTCTTGCTGCGAATATTTCGACATGTCGATAGGAATATTTTTTATTGAATCGCGCTGGTTTTCTGATATAAAACCATATTTACACATTTGTGAAATTACATGATTGCGCCGTTTCAACGCTCGCTCAGGATTACGAACAGGACTGTACATTGTTGGTCCATTTACCAATCCTACAAGTACGGCAGCTTCTTCAATATTCAAATCGGCAGGGTCTTTTTTGAAAAATGTCTGAGTTGCCGCTCTTATTCCGAAAGCGTTGCTGCCAAACGGAACGGTATTGAGATACATTGCTATTATTTCTTCTTTTGTATAACTTCGTTCTATTTTCACAGCCGTAATCCATTCCTGCAGTTTTTGCATTACGCGTTTTATTTTGTTTGTCGAGCGTTCTGAAAAAAGATTTAATGCAAGTTGCTGGGTTATTGTACTTCCGCCGCCGCCGCCTGTAACATTTCCTCCGATAATTGTTTTCACAAAAACTCGTGCAAGACTGTTAAAATCTATTCCCGAATGACCGTAAAAACGAATATCTTCGGTTGATATAAGCGCATTTACAAGGTTTGGCGACAAGTCTTCATAATTTACAGGCGAACGATTTTCTACATGAAATGTCCCAAGCGTAACGCCGTCTGCAGAGATTATGCTGGTTGCCAGTTTACGTTGAGGGTTTTCCAAATCCTTGAATGATGGCAACGACCCGAAAACGCCAATCATTACCAATAAAATCATTAATATTAAAAGTACAAACGGAGAGAAGAATATAATCCAACCCCATTTAAGTATTTTATTTCTTGAAATTTTCATACGATTCGATTTATTAATTGACAAAAATAACAAAAAATCCGATAACAACGAAATAACTGTACAAATAGTCGTTGATGCAGAGTCAAATCACAAATACAAACAATTTATTATCAGCAAACAGCAAGTAAAAACAATTATTTTTGCTGATTTTAAATAGGCACGCAGATAATTTTGTTATTTACCATTGTATCATTTACACTGTCATTATTTCTTTTTCTTTTTTTTCTAATACCTTGTCGATTTTTTTGTTTACTTCGTCTGTTGCTTTTTGGATTTCAATCTCAAAATCTTTTACCAAATCTTCCGAAAGTCCATCTTTTTGAAGTTTTTTAATTGATTCAATAGAATCTCGGCGCAAATTGCGAACGGCAACCCGAGCGGCTTCGCCTTCGGTGCGGGTTTTTTTAACTAATTCCTTGCGGCGTTCTTCGGTTAACGGTGGAACGTTTATGCGAATTGTTTCGCCGTTGTTTTGAGGATTAAATCCAATATTTGCAACAAGAATTGCTTTTTCAATCACAGGAATCATTGATTTTTCCCATGGTTGAATACTTATTGTGCGCGCATCGGGAGATGTAACGCTTCCTATCTGAGATAATGGCGTTGGCGTGCCGTAATAATTAACTTCGATACTTGCAAGCATTGCCGGATTTGCTTTGCCTGCGCGTATTGAAATCAGTTCTGTTTCGAGAAAATCGACAGCTTTTTGCATTTTGTTTTTGGTTGTCTCAATTATTGCTTTTGCTTTTAATTCCATAGTGTGTTATTTTAATTTATTTTATTTTTATGTGTGTATTAATTATTTACTATTGTTCCGATTTTTTCGCCGTTTAT
This sequence comes from Prevotellaceae bacterium, assembly GCA_031274595.1. GTDB lineage: Bacteria > Bacteroidota > Bacteroidia > Bacteroidales > UBA932 > JAIRKV01. The sequence goes on from JAISPX010000173.1 coordinate 24,735, forward strand.
TATTTTGGCAAGATTTCCTTTCCCGTTAATATCGAATACAATTATCGGCAAATTATTTTCCCTGCAAAGGGTAAATGCGGTTAAATCCATTACTTTAAGATTTTTGGCGTATGCTTCGCCGAATGTAATCGTATCGAATTTTATTGCCGATTTGTCAATTTCAGGGTCGGCTGAATAAATTCCGTTTACTCGTGTTCCTTTAATCAAAACATCGCATTTGGTTTCTATTGCGCGTAGCGCCGCTGCCGAATCGGTAGTGAAAAACGGATTGCCTGTGCCGCCTGCAATTATAACTACATATCCGTTGTTCATGTATTCAATGGCTTTGTGGTGCGAATAATATTCTCCTATTGGTTCCATGCAAATTGATGTAAGCGTTTTTGTTTTTTGCCCGATTGATATTAACGCAGATTGGATTGCAATGCTGTTGATTACTGTTGCCAACATTCCCATTTGGTCGCCTTTTACACGGTCAAAACCGCGCTGCTGTCCGCTTAATCCGCGAAAAATATTTCCGCCGCCGACAACAACGGCAATTTGCGTTTTATTTTGTGCTGCAATTTTTATATCTTCGGCATATCGCAAAAGATTACTTTCGTTAATGCTGCATTTATCGGAGCCTTGCAAGGCTTCGCCGCTAAGTTTCAACAATATCCTTTTATACATTTTTGACAGATATTTTATTTTTGCGCAAAGTTAATCTATTTTTCAATAAGTTGCAAATTTTATCTTTTCAATTTTTTATGCTCTAAAATCGTTATTCCGTTGATGAACTCGTATTTAAAACTTAACATAATGTAAATTATGGGACAATTTTTTTTGAAAGAGTTAAAATTATTAATCATTTCTTAATAGTGGTTGGGTATAAGAATTTGGCAAGCATTAACACCAAGCAAACACTAAAATAACTATTAATCTTTATTTCCTTATTTTGCGGTTTGATATGAATATAAGAAATGAAAGACTGCTCATTTTTTGAACAGTCTCTCGTTTTAATATTCTAATGTTTGATTATTTATTGTTTTTCAAACGTCATATAATAATAGCGTATTTTATCGCCTGTTCCATTGCCTATTGGCGCAGTTGTTGCTCCTGTTGTGGAAGAAGTGCCTTTCACTAAGTATCTAAAAGAGATGCCTATTGTTGTATAACCAGTCCATTTGCCATTATCAGTGAAACTAAAAGCAAGGTGTCCTGAATCTAAATTTGCGCCTGTGCTAACCAATCCGTAACCACTGCCAATAGAATATGAATTTGACTCTGACCTTGTTACAGCTATCCATATATCCATATCTTTTACAGGGTCAAATCCCAATGCCTGCGTAACAATTGACAATCCTGTTGCGCCAGAGTAACCGATAGGAATAAGGAAGTTATCATCGTACGCAGGTTGTAATATACCTTTTAGATAAAAACTTTCTCCTGCTACTTTTTCTACCAATTCAACATTTATTGAGAACGATGGCGTAGTGCTATTGTAAGTATTACTATATGTCATTACATAAGTACCGAGATAATCCGCATATTCCAGATAATTTTTTTCCTGATTAACTGTAACCGTTTCTTCAAACAGTTCCACTGTTCCGATTTGTAGCACTACATTAGCGCTACGTGTTTCGGTAAGACTTGGATTAGCCTGTACTGTTAATACAATTTCATCTGTTTCGACTGTACAACTTACCCAGTTTTCGTCAACCGACTTGAATATTACGGGAACATCATAATTATATGATATGCGTATTTCTTCGCCCTTGCCTGAAGCGGTAACCGTCCTTGTTATACGGATGCCATATTGCGTTACCGAAACATAATTTACTCTATTACCCGATTTTATTGTTACTCTCGCCGTGCGTCCCGATATAGACATATTCGGTTCGACTGTTGCCGTAATTTTCTGTCCGCTAACGGTTAATTGACACCAGTCTTTGTCGGATACAGCCGTAAAATCAACTGATTCTGCCACAATAATATCGCCTGTGCCTCCAATTGCCGAAAAAATCACATTCGAATTGTCTATTTTTACCAAAACATCTTCAAACTCTTTGTATTCTGTCGAGTCGCTGCATCCTGTCAAAAATATTGACAGCAGCAATATTTGTATTATATAAATCTTTTTCATATATCTTAATTTTAATTTATTAATCAATTTTTTTAAGAATTAAATTTCTGAAACCATACAATCCTCCAATGTTGCCTGTATAATTACCCTGACTTACACCGTTTGAATCCATCAGTCTGAGAAGAATTCCATCGGCTTTGTAAGTTCCCCAAATCTTGTTGTCTTCAAATGTAATTATTCTGTCGCCTCCTGTATCTTCGTTCCAAACCCCGACAAGCCCTGCGCCATTGGTTATTGACGTGGATATATAACCCGCTATTGTAGCATAAGGACATACTCTTATATCATATCCGCTTGAATGTACGGCAGAGTTGTTTCCTATTATTGATATAACGCCTTTTAGCGAATTGAAATTTACAATAATACCAGAGAAGTTAAACATTTTATCGCATACCATGCGTAAAGTCGAATTCTTTTTGATTTGTACAAATTCAACAGTATCCATTCTGGCAGTTTGCCATGCTGATGAGTTCCTTGGTTGATATTGGAGTTCCCATCTGCCTAAAAAATCTTCATATTTTATCTGAAAGTCGGGAGGAAAATACATTCTAAAATAAGCGTTCACGCCTTGATCTGTACATGTGTATTTTTCTTCGGCATCGTCCCATATAAAATTTTGCATTGTTACCTCATTGTAGATAAACGGCTCGTAAAGTCTTATTCCATCTGTTGTAAAAGCATAACTTATTACATCTATAACGTCTTGTCCATCATATTCAAGATTAAAAGTTCTGTCAATTACTGATGCAATACCTATAGTTTCATCGTTTGCAACAAATTCGAACATTACATAGGATGATAATTTGTCGGCATTAACGGCAACCTCGGCAAGATGAGTATCGGGATTAATGTTGTTTACATTTCGGCGCAACGTCATTTTGTTTCCGCCTTTTTTGCCTTTTATCTGAATTTCATCCTGTTCGGCTTTCATAATTATAAATTCATAATCGCCTTCCAATCCGTTGATGTCAGCTTGAGATGGCTCGCTGAAAAAATGCATTACCTCGTTATATTCCGAAAAGGCAAGTATTGGTCCTTGTTCCATAAATACCGAAAACTCCGAAGTGTAGTTTTGGCGAGGAGGCAGATTTGTTTCTATTTCGCAACTTACGGTAGCCAAACCGTCGTTAGTAAACTTCACATACATTGCATATCCGCCTACTTTGTGATTGAGTTCGGGATAATAATCCAAATACCAGCCGTTTTCGGCGCTTACAAGCAATTCGCTGTATTGCGCAACCGCTTTTTGACCTCTTGCAGCCGCCGTATCGTCAAATATGTTTTCTTCGTCCTTTACGCATGATTGCATAATAAACAGCGGCAGTATTAATAAATAAATTATATTTTTTATTAGTTTCATAATATACATATTTTTAAAGATTTAACAAATCCAGTTGATTTAATGTTGACGCTCTTAATTCGAAAACGCGGCGCAGTTCATCGAGTTCTATATTCCATGAATTTCGCAGATAAGATTTCACAATTTCGAGTTTCTGATTTATAATTGCGGCGCCAGAAGCGCCAGCCTGCGCTAAAACGTTGTCCCAATATGCCTGACCAAGTACGGTATATCTTGCTATTATTTCAACAAAATCTTCATTAGGTTCTTGGCGCGAATAACGGCTTACAAAACCCAACTGAAAAGCAATCAATTCGGTTGCCGAGCTAGAACTCCAGTCGCTGCCTATATAATCATTATTTGATATTGCTCTAAATTCGGCAGGATAATCTTTGGTTTGATGCAAAATGTGAGCAAACTCATGAAACATTGTTCTCAAATAAGAGTCTGTCAGTTGCGCAACCGTTACATTTGCAGGGTTTAACTCATTGATTCTGTAGAGAGTTATCTTTAAGCCGCCTTCGGCAGTTCCCAAGCGTACAGTATTATTGGAATTGTATGCTCCCGAACCAATAAGGTGAATAACTCTTGGAATATATGTTCGTGTAAAATCCACGCCGGCTACCTGATCATATACTTCAAGCCATAAATGTTTTATTATTTTTGCTATGGCTATGGAGTTTTTTAGATTTGCAGGAACCAAATCGTAAGTAATATCCGATTCAATATCTTCCATTTTGTATTTGAAACCTATATTGTAAGGATATGTATAATTAGACAAAATCCAGTTGTCGAATGCTGTAAGCATTGCAGGGTCTGTATCTTTGAATACGCTTTCGCTGTTCAGTTTTTCTTCGCTACACGACAAAGATATTGCCGCTGCTATAATTGTTATTAAAAATAATTTTATATTTTTCATGATATTTTATATTTTAATCGTTTCATAATAAATTATCTCGGATTAGGTTCAAGCCCTGCGTCTATAACAGATGCCGGAAGTTGAATGGCTCTGCGCGGGTCGTCTATTGTCAATTCATCGGTTACCGTAACACTGTTATTTGCATCAAGGTATCTGCGATATATCACAATACCAAAACGTTTTACGTCGAACCAGCGTAAACCTTCGGCTATTGTTTCTATGCGGCGAAAATGCAGCAGACAGTGCAAAAAGTTTTCCTGCTCTGCCGATACAATAGGAATTTCGGGATGAAGTTCTTTTTTTATCGTAGGATCATCGGGTTTGTAGTAAGGCAAATTACCGTAAAAATCATTTATTAATTGGCGCGACAGCGTTACGCTCGATTTTACATGCCGCGACATCCACAAAGCCAAATCAGCCGTAGCTTCATCATACTGTTCGAGCATAATGTAGGCTTCGGCTCTACAAAGCAGAGATTCGTCGGCATGTAATGCTACATAAACGGTTCTGAGAAAACCTATTCCTGCCACAGGGTCGGTATATTCAAATATATACGGAAGTTTTGGAGTTGCTATGTATCCTCCTGAGCCTGCATTATAAGAAAGTGTTGGCAAGTTATATATTCCTTCAACAAATATCCCCCAGGGACCGGCGGCTCTATTTGATTCTGAACCTGCCAAATATCTGGAATGCATGTATTTTTTGCCTGTTGAATAATTTCCCAATATAGTACTCAATCTGGAATATGCAGTCATTAACAAGAAATTTGCATTATGGTCGGGTTTTATATAATCGTTGGCAATAGAAGCATAGTTCTGTACAAGCGAAGGAATATGGCTGAAATCGCGCAATATTCTTTCGGGATTTTCGCCAAGAACTTCATTTACACATTGAATAACCTTGTCGTATTTCCTGTAGAACAGATAAAAACGGGCGGCAAAAGCATAAGCGGCTCTGCGGTTGAAATGATATTTGGGAACGGTGTACATGTTATCGTCTATCACAGGAAGTCCTTCTTCAATATCAAGTTCTATTTTTCTGTATATTTCGGCAACCGATTCGCGCTCGTATGCGGGTTTTACCGTTGTTTCGGGTTCTTTCATATAAACAATGCCGAGATCGGTTTCACCATTAGCCGTAGAATAATTATTTGCAAACACATTAACTAAATAAAAATGATGGAATGCTCTAATCATAAGGGCTTCGCCGCGCTGTGGATTCAATCGTTCGGGATTCCCCAATTTTTCTATTTCGGCAAGAGCCTGATTGGCTGTTGCTATTGCAAGATAATATTTTTCCCATATATATTTTGGAGACTCATTGTTAACTTCTTTAATGTCTGCCCATGCATACATTTCATCCTGAAGTTTATTATAAGCAGTAAGCCCATTGTCCACGTGGTCAATATTATCCGACATCATTTCTGTCATAAGTACAAACAAGTGGTCTGCATATCCGCTTACCAAGAGGTTTGTAATTTTTTCGTCTGTGTCTAATTCAAGTCTGTTATCAGGCATTTCGTCAAGAAATTTATCGCACGAAACGTTAAACATTAATAATATAACAGACGCTATTGATATAAGATATTTTTTCATATTCATAAATTTTATAATCCTAATTTTAATGTCATTGTAATTTGTTTTGGTATAGGCAGAGCAACGCCTCCCGAACCAAAAAATTCAGGGTCTTGTCCGTTAAGTTTTGAGTCGGCATACAGTAAACACAGGTTTGTAACCTGAATTTTGGCTGTAAGGTTTTTAAATCCTAATGGAGAAACCCAGTTTGAAGGAAAATCATAAGATAATGATATTTCTTTAAGACGTATGAAACCGCCATCGGCTACGCGCGCATCCGAATAATTGTACGCATTGTAAGCATAAGTTAAATGAGATATATCTCTATACTGGCGATAAGTTGGGATTACGGGGATATTGGTATAAGCCTCATCTCCAGGCAACACCCAGCGGTTTGCAAATTCTTTGGGCATTGAGCGTACATCCGAATATGCTACTCTAAATCTTGGGTCAAGTCGAATTTTATTGCCAAACGAATAGGTAATAAATATGTTCAATCTGAAATTTTTGTAGTTGAACAAATTACCCAAAGAGCCGAAGTGAGTAGGCTCTGTTGGTCCCTCGTATTTCAAGAATTTTATTTTATCAGGATCTCTTTCCTGAAAATTAATTTCGGCAACTGTTATATCCCCATTTTCGTTAAGGAAGGTAGGAAGTCCATCTTCATTCAGACCCATGAAAGGTATGGAAAATAAACCTCTGTACGGATAACCCTGAATACCGAAACCGTTTCCTGTAATAAGATCTATAACTCTTTTTGTTGTATATAGTTCGGTTATTTCGGTTCTGCTGTAAGAAAAAATAAGACTTGTTGTCCATTTAAAATCTTTTGTATTGATATTTTTTGTTGAAAGAGAAAATTCAATACCTCTTGATTTCATTGTCGCCACATTTGCGTACTTGTCCACATCTCCACCAACGCCTGTTGTTGCAATGGGTCCAATAAGGTCAAAATTGCTGCGCCAGTACCAGTCGGTGCCAAAACTTATTCTGTTGTTCAAAAATCCAAGGTCAAGCCCAACATTCAACTCATGTTTTTTTTCGTAGGTAAGTTGACTGTTTTCCAAATCGGATATTACCAAAGCCGTTTCCTTGCTGCCTTCGCTGGGTCTCCACGGACGCGAACTGTTTATAACAATCTGCGAATTTGTAACAAAACGCGGGCCTCTGTCGGCTGTCAAACTGTATGATGCTTTCACGGCAGCATGCGATAACACGGATTCGAGTTTTTCAAAGAATGTTTCACGATAAATATTCCACAAGCCCGCTATGTTCCATGTGGGCAACCAACGCGCCGAGCGCGCTTTTCCCAATTTATTTGAGCCTTCGTAACGAAATGTTCCGTTTATTGTATATTTTGTTTTGTACGAATATGTAGCCAAAGCAAAAAATGCAATATTGCGAGACCTTGATATTCCATTGGTAAAATAGTCGGTATTTTCTTCAACTCCTTTTTTAAATACTTGGTAAGCATAATTTGGAACATCTCCCATCGAATATTGCCGTCCCCAACCTCTGAACCACGAGTTATCGCGGTCAACAGAATTTATTTCCATACCGCCGAAGAAATTGGTAATATGAATATCGTTGAATGTTTTGTTCCATGTAAGCGTTGTACGCAAGTCGTATCCCAGCATTTTATTGTCGGCGCGATTGTATATACCTCCGTTTGGCAATACCGTAATGGGAAGAGCATAAGGTATATCAGGGTCGGTGTAAAGGAACGGATTTTCATCTCTTATAACAGCATCCGGCATGGCTCTGTAAGCCAAAGCCTGATTTGCATAATCTTTAATATTATGTTCTACCGAAGTTGCCGAATGTTTAATAGCGCCCAAAAGAGCCAATTCCAAATTTTTCATCGGTTTCCACTTCAATTCTCCTTGAAATTTCAAATCGGTTACGTTTATATCCATGTAATTATTGTCTAATTCGTGATTAATATTGAACTCGGCATAATTACGCGTATAATATTCGTTAGGACTCATTGTGCGCGATGTGTTTAGCGCATAACTGTAAGGATTTATGTCAAAATCGCGTTTTACTTCACCATATACTGCATCAATGTCCTGACTTAATGTACCCGGAGCTGTTTGTTTACGATACGAGGCGTTGGAAATCAGGTTCAGCGACAAATTTTTATATATGTTAAAAGTAACATTGGTGTTTGCCGTATAACGATTTACCGAACTTGCTTTTGTCCATCCCGGATCAATCAATGCGCTTATAGAAGCATAATAAGTTGTTTTATCCGTACCTCCCGACATGCTTACAGAATGTGATTGCATTATACTTGGTTTAAACAGTTCGTTAAACCAATCGGTGTTTCGCATTTCGGCTTGGCGCAGATAAGCGTTTCTGGCTTCTTCGGTATTTGATAAGGCAAATGTTCCTGTTACAGGATTGTAAGTGTTTATCAGCTGATACATTTTACCGTAAACTCCGCTTTCTCTGTCTCTCAATGTTGAAGAAAGATTTAGCCAGCCTTTTTGTTGCATTTCCTGATAAACTCCCATTTGTTCCTGAGAATTCATAATATTAAAATCGGCATAACGCGGCACCATGCGTATGGTATATTCTCCGTTGTAGTTAATACTGCTTGCGCCCGATTTACCTTTTTTTGTTGTAACAACAATAACTCCCGCCATAGCTCGCGCTCCATAAATAGAAGTTGCCGAGCCGTCTTTTAGAATTTCAAAACTTTCAATATCATCGGCGTTAAGTCCTGCAATAGCCGAACTTATCAACGTTTCGGCATCACCCGATGAAAGTCCGTCAGAATCGACTTCAATTACATCTTCCATTACAATTCCATCAACAACCCACAAGGGTTTTGAACTTCCGTAAATAGAAGTTGCTCCGCGCACTCTGATTTTTGGTGCTGTTCCAAAAGTCCCGGAAACGTTTTGTACCGAAACACCGGCAGAACGTCCTTCCAATCCGCGACTTATATCCGCAAGTCCGTTTAGTTTTGCCGTTTCCGCAGATATATGGTCAGAAGCGCCGGTAAACAGCCGTTTGTCCATTTTTGTCATACCTGTTACTACAGCTTCTTCCAAAACAGTTGTGGAAGACTTCATGCGTACATTTATCTCCTTTTTTCCGTTTATTGCCACTTCTATTGTTTCATAGCCGATAAACGAAAAAACTAATACTCCCGTAGCGGGAGCGGTTATTGAAAATGAGCCGTTATTGTTTGTCGTTGAACTTGTCGTAGTTCCTTTTACAATAACCGACACATAGGATAAAGCTTCGCCTGTTGCATCATCAATTACAAGTCCTGTAATCTTATCTTGCGAATAGGCTGTGCAAATCCCAATCACCATACAAATAACTAATAATAGTAAGTTCCTTTTCATACTTTAATTTGGTTTACATTGTGTTTAACTTTAATTTTGTCCCATAATTTACATTATGTTAAGTTTTAAATACAAGGTAATCAGTGAAATGATGATTTTTGAGGGGCAAAAATCAAAAAGTTAAAATTTGCAACTTATTGAAAATTAGATTAACTTTGTCCCGAAAATTAACATAATGTAAATTATGGGACAAAATTTTTTTCGGAAGTGTTAAAATCATTAACCATTTCTTAATAGCGGTTTGGTCTCATTTCACGCATTTCATTAATTCATATTTTGCATTTGTGCCTTCGTTGAAAAGTAAATCCACAATACTTAAATTTGGCGTAAAACCAAACTTTTGCGCAAATACCTGATAATATTTTTGAGGTTCGAATGTTTTGTCTTCTTTTGCCAATCGCACTTTGGGGCTTATACTTTCGCGATAATCAAACACAAAATCATCGTCAAAAGTTTTATACGCATCGGTGAAAAATATTTGCTTGTTTATTTCAAGTAGTTCTAAAATTTTGTTTGTGAGTTTAACGTTGAAATCGAATAAAAAATTTTCCTTATTTTCGAAAAAAGGTTTTAAGTAATCGCAATAATATTCAAAAAACGGCGACGAGTTATATGCTGTCGTTAGCGCCCGCCAATGCGAATTTTGCCAATTCTGAACATAACTTATGCGAACATCCCGTATTGGAATTTTAGCGCCTGCATTGCGTTCAACAGGGATAACAAGAGCGAGTTTGCCGTTTGCCGTAAGTATTTCGCACCGATTACGAAAACTTTGTTTTGCGTAATTTTCGTATTGTTCAATATAGATTTTTTCGGAAGCAACAAACTTACTGAAATATTGAATATTTCCGAGATAAACTGTCGAAAGAAAAACTTCGCCGATATGCATTTAGCGCAATTGTTGGTTGTAGGCAGATAAAATTTGATTTAACGCTTTTCCAATAATCGCACGCGGACAGGCTAAATTTAATCGCATAAAGCCAACGCCTTCGGTTTCGGAAAACACTGTGCCATTATTTAATCCGACTTTTGCTTTATTCACAACAAAATCAACCAAATCGCGCTGACAAAGGTTCAGCGCTCTGAAATCTATCCACTGTAAATATGTGCCTTCGGGATGTTTTGTTTTTATTTGCGGAATATTTTTTTCAAAGAAATCAACTACAAATTTTGCGTTTTCAAAAACGTATTCAAGAAGTTGATTAAGCCAATCTTCGCCATTGTTGTAAGCGGCTTCGAGACCTATCATTCCGTAAAGATTTCCCTGATCAATATGTAATCTTTTGAGGCAGGCGCAATATTTGTCGTGAAGTTTTTTATTGGATGTAACGGCTACTCCCGAAACTAATCCTGCAATATTAAATGTTTTGCTTGGCGCAAAAAATGTAATACATATATCTGCAATTTCTTCAGACAAAGTGGCAATGGAAATATGCCTGTGCGGAGCGAAAACCAAATCGGAATGAACTTCGTCGCTTAGGATTATTACTTTGTGTTTCAAACATAATTCTGCAATTTTTTCGAGTTCATCACGCCGCCATACGCGCCCGACAGGATTGTGAGGATTACAAAAAATCAACATTTTTGCATCTTTCAACTTTTCATCCAAATCATCAAAATCTATGAAATAATCAAGATTATTATGTTTCAGATTATTTACAGCAAGTACGCGGTTGTTGTCGGTTGCGGCAGTAAAAAACGGACGATAAACAGGCGGCATAATCACAATTTTATCGCTTGTTTCGGTTAGCGATTGCACTGAAAAATTCAATCCCGGCACAACTCCCGGACAATACATAATCCATTCTTTCTTTATATTCCAATCATTACGGCGTTTCTGCCAATTAATAATCGATTCAAAATACGATTGTCCCAGAAAACTGTAACCGAAAATTCGATGCTCGGTACGTGCAAGCAAAGCGTCAACAATAGGTTGAGCAACTTTAAAATCCATATCGGCAACCCAAAGCGGAAGAATATCGGAACGTCCGAAAACCTGCTCGCAAGCATCATATTTATCGCAATTAGTATTACGTCTGTCTATGATTTCGTCAAAGTTGTATTGCATATTTTTATTATTTATTTTTTGTTGCGATTTTAAGCGTTAGTTTACGATAAAATCTTACGCCAAAAGTTTTTTTACAATTTCGGAAATCAGGCGACCATCAGCTTTTCCTGCAAGTTGTTTGGATGCTGCGCCCATAACTTTTCCCATATCTTTAACGGATGTTGCTCCTGTGGCGGTAATAATTTCTTTCAGCGCAACCGTGATTTCTTCTTCGGAAAGTTGTTTCGGCAAATACTGTTCGATTATTTCGGCTTCGGCAAGTTCCTTTTCAGCAAGTTCGGGACGATTTTGCTGACTATAAATTGCCGCTGATTCTTTGCGCTGTTTTGCCATTTTCTGCAACATTTTTATTTCAAAATCTTCGGTAATTTCCACTGCATTTTCAGCCGTTTTTGCAAGCAAAATTCCTGCTTTTATCGAACGTAATGTTTCCAGCCGCAGTTTGTCTTTTGCAAGCATTGCGGTTTTGATGTCGTTGTTTACTGTAAGTTCTAAACTCATGGTATTAATTGTATTATTTTATTATCAGCACGTTTTGTAAAGAGTGCAATTAAGATTATATATTTTTAAAATTATATTTTATAATGTCAATATTTTTTCAAAAGTCATTTCAACCATTTTACGAACATTGTCTTTATAATCGACAAGCGCTGTTTTATTAGTTCGATTTGCAATGATAGTGCAAATTGTAATGGCATCATGTCCCAAAAGCCGCGACAATCCTGCAATCGCAGAGCCTTCCATTTCAAAGTTCGTGATTTTTTTTCCTCTGTATTCAAATTTTTCAATCAAATCATTTTGATTGTCTTTCCAAAGCGGCAAACGCAAAACTCTGCCCTGTGGTCCGTAAAATCCAGGAGCGGAAACAGTCATTCCTTCAACGGTAGCGTCTTCAAAAAGTTTTATAAGTTTTTCAGAAGCGGCGACAAAATAAGGCACAGGAAGTTTTTCGTGCCAATCCATGTGTTTCACAAAAGCGCTTTCAAAATCGAGTAAAGAAACATTATCGCGATTTGCGTAGTAATTCAGCAGTCCATCAAATCCTATCGAAATGTGAGATGAAACAAACGTTCCGATTGGAATTTCGGGTTGAATAGAGCCTGACGTTCCAAGCCGTATAAGATTAAGCGTTGTGTGCGTTTGTTTTTCGGTGCGCGTTTCAAAATCTATATTTGCCAGAGCGTCAAGTTCGGTTACAACAATGTCGATATTATCCGTACCTATTCCTGTCGATAAAACAGTTATGCGTTTTCCTTTGTAAGTTCCTGTTGCTGTAACAAATTCGCGGTTTGACACCGAAAATTCGACAGAGTCGAAATAAGCGGTAATCATGTCAACGCGACCGGGGTCGCCGACAAGCAGAATTGTGTCGGCAATCTGTCCGGGTTTCAAGTGTAAATGAAATATACTGCCATCTTCATTTATAATCAATTCCGATTCTTCAATTTTTCTCATAATAATATAAAATTAGCGTATTAGGTTTCAAAGATATAAAAAACTATTGACAGAAAAAAAATATATGAAAATAAATTTGGTTGTTCTGAGATTTATCTTTGTCGTAATTGCCGTCATTGCAATGGCGTGGCGAAGAAACAACTCAACAAAATAGCGGTTCGGTATAAAGAAACATTTCTTAACTCTATAATCGAATATATATTTTGTATATATCATATATATGTCATACATTTGCAAAAAAATAAAATTATGGAAAGCAATCAAAAGAAGCGTAAACTAATTGATATATCAGACCGAACGGGGAAAATACTCGGAATGATGGCTGTGCAAAATAATATGAGTTTCAAAACTTATATCGAAACATTATTGGACGATAAAGCAAACGAAATCAGCAAAGATGAAGTCCTGTTTGCATGGAAAGATGAAATAAAACAAAAACGGACAAAAACTGTCCGTAAAAAATAAATATTGACAAATGATAAAATACAGAGGACTTACCGCCGAACAGGTAACAGAAAGCAAAAAACTGCATGGCGAAAATATTGTTACGCCGCCAAAACAAACTTCATTGTGGAAATTATTTTTCGAGAAATTCAACGACCCTATTATTAAAATTCTTTTGGTGGCGGCAATTTTGTCGTTCGTAACATCATTTTTCACTAAGGAATTTATAGAAACAATAGGAATTGTATGCGCAATAATTCTGGCTACAGGCGTGGCATTTTGGTTTGAAACGGATGCAAAAAAACGGTTTGATATTCTCAATAAAGTTAATGACGACGTTTTGGTGAAAGTTATACGCAACAGCGAAATTTGCGAAATATCCAAACAAAATATCGTTGTGGGCGACATTGTTTTAATTGAAATTGGTGAAGAAGTTCCTGCCGACGGCGAATTGCTTGAATCGGTATCGCTAATGGTAAACGAATCTACCCTCACAGGCGAACCATCAATTACAAAAACAACAAACAAAGAAAATTTTGATACGGATGCAACGTATCCTTCCAATATGCTAATGCGCGGCACAACCGTAATAGAAGGACGAGGAGTGATGCGGATAAAAGCCGTTGGCGACAATACCGAATTTGGTAAGGTTGCTCAACAATCGACAATAGAAAGCGATGAAAAAACGCCGTTGAACCTGCAATTGTCAAAACTCTCAAAATTTATAGGTCGCATAGGAACAGTTCTTGCAATACTGATTTTTGCAATAATGATTTGTAAAGGTTTAATAAACGGAAATCTGCTCAACGCATCATTTATAAATGTTGCCGAAAGTATATTGAATTATTTTATGGTTTCGGTTGTCATAATTGTAATGGCAGTTCCCGAAGGCTTGCCTATGAGCATTTCGCTGAGCCTTGCAATGAGCATGAGAAAAATGCTGAAAACAAATAATCTTGTTCGCAAAATGCACGCCTGCGAAACTATGGGCGCTGTAACCGTTATATGTACGGATAAAACAGGAACTCTCACACAAAATCAAATGCATGTCAACTCTATTCTTATATATGATAATGATATGGAAAAATCTGTGATTGACGATTTGATTGCGATAAATACAACAGTATTTCTCGATAAAAACGGAAAAGTAATAGGAAATCCTACCGAAGGAGCATTATTGTTATGGTTAAAAGATAAAGGAAAAGATTATTTTACTCTGCGTAACAGCGTGAAAATTATCGACCAAATACCTTTTTCTACCGAACGCAAATACATGGCTACGCTTGCAGAATATGAAAACGGTGAAAGACGGCTGTACATAAAAGGAGCGCCCGAAATTGTACGCACTATGTGCGTAGAAAATGAGAATGATGAAATTATTTCGGAGCAGTTACGCGATTTTCAGAACAAAGCAATGCGCACGCTTGGTTTCGCATATTGCAACTGCAATGTTGATACGGTAAGCGATGCAATCAACAGCGATACTTTAAGATTCATTGGAATAGCGGCAATTTCCGACCCAGTCAGGGAAGACGTTCCCGAAGCGGTACGAAATTGCCTGAACGCAGGCATTAAGATAAAAATAGTTACAGGCGACACTCCTGCCACAGCCTGCGAAATCGCTCGCCAGATAGGACTCTGGAACGATAAAACGGATACCGATATAAACAGAATCACAGGAGTTGAATTTGCCGAAAAAACCGATGAAGAACTTTTAAATATCATAGATAATTTGAAAATAATGTCGAGAGCGCGCCCAATGGACAAACAACGCCTTGTTCGGCTTTTGCAGCAGCGCAATGAAGTTGTAGCCGTAACAGGCGATGGAACAAACGATGCTCCTGCGCTTAATTTTGCCCAAGTCGGACTGTCTATGGGTTCGGGAACATCGGTTGCAAAAGAAGCAAGCGACATCACGCTGCTCGACGATTCGTTTCACAGCATTGCCACTGCCGTGCTTTGGGGACGTTCGCTGTATCGCAATATTCAGCGTTTTGTAATGTTTCAACTTACGATAAATTTTACCGCAATTCTCATTGTATTTGCAGGCTCAATTTTCGGCAGCAAATTACCGCTCACCATTACTCAAATCTTATGGATAAACCTCATAATGGACACACTTGCCGCTATGGCATTTGCTTCGCTGCCTCCAAGCCATAAGGTGATGAAAGAAAAACCCAGAAAAAAGAGCGACTTCATAATCACCTCGTCAATGGCTTACTCTATTCTGCTGACAGGCATAATGTTTGTCGGCATTTTGCTGACAATGCTGTTTGTGTGGAAAAATGAACTCTCGCCCGAGCAGCTCTCGATACTGTTTACAACATTCGTAATGCTGCAATTCTGGAATATGTTTAATGTGAAGGCATTTGCAAGCGGCAAGTCGGCATTTGCGATGCTGAAAAGAAGCAAAGCTTTTTTATCAATAGCAGCCTGTATATTAATAGGACAATTTTTTATAGTAGAATTTGGAGGAAAAATATTTCAAACCGTACCGCTGCAAATCGGCGACTGGCTTAAAATCACAGGAGGCACAGCGCTTGTATTGTTATTTGGAGAGATATTCAGACTGTTTACGCAGAAAGTTTTTAAAAAGAAAACAAAATGGATAGAAATAAACAATTAAAGATATAGCAGAACTGAATGTGTAATAAAAAATGCATTAATGTGTTTAATATAATATTTGAAAGCAATGCAATAATAATTAGGTATTAATTTATTTTATGAACGATATAACAAAAAAAATATTAACTTTGCACACTGTAAATTAACTTAATTATATTAACAAATTAAAACAGGAGGTACATTATGAAGTACAAACTTATTGAGCGGAAAAATCCGCAAAATCCTCAGGCAACGCCAAAAGTTTATGCTGCGCCTGTAAATGATGGCAAAGTGTCGCAAAAAGATATTGCGGCGGATATCGTAGGGCTGTCGTCGCTGTCGCGCGGCGATGTAGCCAACGTAATCGACAGTCTTATAGACACCGTGCCTAAATATCTGCTTATGGGCAAGAGCGTCAGTCTTGGAGAACTCGGCACGCTGCGCATTTCGTTCACAAGCGAAGGAGTTGCCAGCGCCGAAGACTTTAGCGTCAGTTTGATTTCGGGTGTAAAAATTATCTTCACGCCAAGCGTAGCACTGAAAAAGAAGATAGAAGAGATACATTTCGAGAAGGAATAAAAATTACATCCGTATCCGCGTAAAATTACATACGGATGAAAATTTATTTACATACGTATATAAATTTATTTCCGTCCGTATGTAAATTTTGCTACATACGTATGCAGATTTATGGTTGAGTTAAGTTATTATAAATAAGGTTGTATGAAAAAGTTTTGCATAATACTAATATCTGTTTTTGCCGCAAATACATTTGTGTCAAGTGCGGCAGATTTTTATACAATAAGAGGATAGTTAAAATTTTATGACAGAAACTAAACTCGCACTGATAATTCTTTGTGCTATAGAAATATTGATTATAATTTTGTTTTGTTATGTGATTGTAAAAATTTATCAAGCAAAATATTGGACAAAACACGAAGGATTGATAATATCTTCTGATATTGAAAAAAATATTACTGATGATAATGATAGGATGGTAACAACCTTTAAAAACAATATATTTTATAAATATTCTGTAAATTCTATATATTATACATCTCATCGCATCTTCTTTGGTGATTTTATATGGCAGAGTTCATATTTAATATCTCGCAAAATAAAAAATAAATACAACGTAAATAATAAAATTGTAATGTATTATAATCCTAAAAAACCACAAGAATCTGTATTATATCGTGGTATTCACATTATTGTTTTACTTGTGTTTTTAAGTAATTTTATAGTTTTAGGAATGATTATTATATTTTACAAATTAGAACAAAATATATTATAAAATAAAGCAACACAATGAAATCAAAATACACATATCTTGCAGATGGATGGCAGAAAGGCAGGAGTTTTTGACAGTGCAAACAATGGCTTTGATTATTTGGGAAGCATGGTTTATACAAGAAACGTTATTGATTTAACTCTTGAAAGCACAAGTTTTGGCGGCGGCAGAATAAACAAAACAACAAGCGGTTTTGATATAAACTATTTCATAACCGACCACTTGGGAAGCACAAGAGTGATAGTAAATGCAAACGGAGATATAACAGGACAATACAATTAATCTCCCCTAAAAACGCCTGAAGTTTTTGTCTATGTCATAATGTATTTTATTTTTCTCTTGACAGAAAAGTAACTAAAAGGTCAAGAGCGGCTGACGCTATACGTTGGCTCCGATTTACGTTCGTCCTTTGTAGGAACGCCACCCGCTCAACGTTCTAATAACTTTTCTGCAAATTTGTTGTTTAGAAAAATTGCGGAAAATGTAAAAACAAAAGTTGAATAGCAGGCAAATCGGCATAGGCTTCGAGGCGGGGAACCCGCTTGACGAAGACGGCGTTAAAACAAAATTCCGTTGAGCCGCAGGCGAAACATTATTTTGTTAGCCGTAGAGACATTAGCGGGTCGCC
>JAISPX010000183.1 GCA_031274595.1 Prevotellaceae bacterium
ATATCTACAACCTGACAATCAACCGAACTTTCGACGGCTATTTGAGAGAAAAATCGGTCGTAAATGACGGATTGGCAAAGATATTTCCCAAAGTAAGATTTGAAGAAAGCCCGTCGGAACTCGACCATGCAGGCGATATTGACTATCTCGGATATGTTTCCGAAAACAAAGCATTTGGAATACAAATCAAACCCGTTACGGCGCAATCCAATTTCGGAAATTACTCCGTTTCGGAACGAATGAAAGCAAGTTTTGAAACATTTACGCGAGATTTTGGAGGAAAAGTTTTTATTGTTTATAGTCTTGATGGAGAAATCGCCAACAAAGAAGTAATCGAAGAAATCAGAAAAGAAATAGAACATCTAAAATAGTCTAATGTTAAAAGCACAAAAAAATAAGAATAAAAATAAAGAAGGATAATTGATAAAAAATGGAACAGTTTGATTTAAACGATCTATTCGATAAGGGAATGGAAATGTACCATATAACTAATACAGCGTATCCATTAACAGCCAAATCAGTTAAAGAGTATGCACTTTGTTCTCATAAATATGAGAATGAGTTGGTGAAAAAATTTTTGGAAAGTAAGTTTGAAAAAATAAGAGGAAAATTGCTGTCAATTTTCCCCTTTTAGATTATTTTTTTGAATATCCTACAGGATTATTTATCATTGGAATTTGCGTTTCCGTAAGTTTCAGAACTTTTTTAAGTTCATCGGTTTTCATATAAACGCGCGGCACTGTAACAAAACCGCAACCTGCGGCAAAAATCATAATGTTTTGCGATACAATTCCCGCATCCAAAGCGCCCCACTGTTTTTGTCGGTCAACATCCAAGCCTGTAAAACGCGATATGTCCGATACAACGAGCAAAGAAACAGGAGCATCTTTCACCGATAACTGAGCATCTGCAATTAAACCGCGAAAGTCGCCTTCGGCAACAGGTTGCAGTTCGTTGGCTTTTGCATCGTAAAAATAAGCGCCTTCTTCCATAATTGCATACACGTCAATATCCTGATTATTGCGTGCAGTTGCTGCTGTTCGGCGTCCGTCCGGACGATTTATTCCGTTAGTTGCCCACAGCAAATCGGATAAATCCTGCAAACTTAGTTTTTCGGTAGAGAATTCGCGTGTAGATTGACGATTTTCTAATGCCTGCATAACTGATGTTCCGCGATTTTTGTTTGGTTCATTGAGTTTAATAATTTGCAGATTTTGTGCATTGGCAATTAGCGCCAATAATAACATGGCTGTAATGATTGATAATTTTTTCATAATTTTTTAAATTTAAATTGTTGTTTTAATAATTTACGAATGACAAAGATAAAATAATTTTCAATAATCGCCATCTTTTTCAACAAATATATTTTGAAAAATATTTTATAAAAATAAAAATTAATTTTTTACTTGCATTAGATTTATTAATTTTGCATTAGATGATTAAATTTAATTTATGTTTTCATTTGAGTCAAAATTGCGTGTAAGATATTATGAAACAGACAAAATGGGTATTGTGCATCATTCAAACTATGTGCGTTATTACGAATATGCGCGTACAGAAATGATGATACATCTCGGGTTTTCGTATGGGACAATGGAAAAAGAAGGAGTTGCGATGCCTGTCATTTCGGTATCAAGCAGATATATCAAGCCTGCATATTATGAAGATGAACTTACCATACGCGTTATGTTAAAAGATTTGCCTATGGCAAAAATACATTTTTTTTACGAAATATTCAATCAGCACGGAGAGTTGATAAATACAGGCGAAACGATTTTATCATTTACAAACATGACAACAAACCGTCCGTGTCGTCCGCCGCAACATTTGACCGATATAATAAAAAAAGTGATATGATGGAATACGTTAATACTAAACTTTATCAATGTTAAAATAAAATGATTATACCTGTGTTCGACAATATATTTTCTGTTTTGCTGGTGATATATCCGCTCATCGCATCGGGCATTGCTGTGTATATTATCTACAAACACAAAGATTCGGTGAAAACAATATCATGGCTGATTTTGTTGTTTGTGTTGCCTCTTGTCGGACTTATTCTTTACTTTTTCTTTGGACAAAATTACCGCAAAAGAAAGATATTCGGACGCAAGGCTTTGCGCGATATTAAATTTATTGACAATATCAGTTCGCGTCAGGCAGGACTGCTGAAACGAAACAAACTTTTTGATTCCAAATCCGAACTGAACAATTACAAAAATACAATAGCCCTGCTGCTCAACAACAGCAAATCAATACTTACGGAATACAACAGCGTAACGTTGTATTACGATGGCGAAAGTATGATATCGGCGTTAAAACAGGCTCTGCTTGATGCCAAAGATTCAATACATTTTCAGTTTTACATCATAGAACGTGGAAAAGTTTATAATGAAATTCGTGAGATACTGATACAGAAAGCGAAAGAAGGCGTTGCCGTCCGTATAATATACGATGATTTCGGGAGCTGGGCATTGAAGAATAAAGATATAAAAACGTTTACCAAAAACGGTATTGAGATATTTGCGTTTGGAAAAGTTCGTTTCCATCAACTTACAAGCAAAAGCAATTTCCGCAATCATCGCAAGATTGTCGTCATTGACGGAAAAGTGAGTTTTGTAGGCGGAATGAATATTGCCGACCGTTATGTTTACGGTAATGAATATTTTCAATGGTGGCGCGATACTCACATGTGCATAAAAGGCGAAGCGGTAAATGTGCTTCAGTTGATTTTTCTTGTCGATTGGTTTTTTGTAAGCAAACAGCAAATTTTTATCGACCACGATCGCTATTTTCCCAAATCCGTAACCGACGAAAAATGTAACATACAAATAGCGGCATCAGGTCCCGACAGCGATTGGGCAAGCATTATGCAAACGTATTTTTATGCAATATCATCGGCAAAAAAACATATCTACATAACATCTCCGTATTTTATGCCCAACGAAAGCGTGCTTACGGCAATAAAAGTTGCATCGCTCAGCGGCGTTGACGTTCGCATTATTCTTCCCGGAAAATCGGATTCCAAAGTTGTATATTGGGCAACGCTGGCTTATGTGCAGGATTTGCTCGAAGCAGGCGTCAAAGTTTATCTGTACAACAAACGGGCATTCAATCATGCAAAAACACTTACCATAGATGGCGAATTTTCCTCAATAGGCTCGGTGAATATGGATAACCGCAGTTTCGAGTATAATTTTGAAGTAACGGCAATTGTTTACGACAAACAAATTGCAATGAGTCTTGAGAATCAATTCAGATACGATTGCAGTAAAAGCACGCAGGTGAGATTGCGAATGTGGAATAATCGCTCATTTTGGAAAAATCTTTCGTGCAGTATTGCAAGATTATTTTCGCCTGTTTTATAAATTATTTGTTATGGCTTTGTTTCTTTTACGAATTTTATAAACATCACAACTAAATTCAGATTAATAATGAATTATTAACCAAAAAATTGGCATATTAACGTATTAATTTGTTTCTTTGCAAAAAATATTAGAAAAGGATTATGAAAAAAATAATTTTATTAATTGGTTTATTCTTTGGCGTAACGAATATTTTTGCCCAATTCAATCTGAAATCGGGAGATTTGCTATTTCAGGTAAGCAAAAGCACAAAACTGAGCGATGCAATTGCCGAAGTAACTTCGGGCGTTGATAGCGTAAATTATACTCATGTGGGTATTGTGTCGATAGAAAACAATAAAATATTTGTAATTGAAGCCACAACGCCTAATGTGCGTAAAGTAATTATTGATACTTTTTTAAATGATGCCCGCAAAATCAATGGAAAGCCTATTGTTGCTGTCGGAAGACTGAAAAGCAAATATTTCGACATTATTCCTCAAGCCATAAAAAATGCGGAAACATATTTAGGCAAGTCTTACGATTATGTTTATTCTCCCGATAACGACGAATATTATTGCAGCGAATTGGTCTATCTTGCGTTCAAAAACAAAAACGGCAAACCAATATTCAAATCAAAGAAAATGACTTTTTGCGATGAGAAAGGAAATATGACCGCAGCATGGATTCAGCATTTTGAAAAATACAAAGCTCCGGTTCCCGAAGGACGTAAAGGAACAAACCCCGGAGACATGTCAAAATCAAAAGAAATAACCATTCTTTATCGTTATTTTGATTAAAAAATAAAACAAACGGCATTAATTAAATAATACCGTCTGTTTATCTTTCACGGAATTTATCATTCCGCTTTTAGGGTCGAATTTTCATCATTAAGCCGTTTCTTGTCGTGAGAAAAATCCAAGCGCTTTTTGATTGGACGAAATCGTTGATTATCTGTTTTGGCAAATTTTCTTTCTTTCATTTTTTTCCCATCGCGTACATTTATTGCCATTTTTGCTTGCTTTGCCGTAAGAAATTTGCGAAATTCATTATAATATTTCTCGCGAATGTCAACAGTTTTGCGGGCTTTTGCAAAATTATCCTGCACTGCTTTATCAACTTCCGAATCGCTTGTTTTGTCATCGTTGTGCGAGTGTTTGAACCTGATATTTTCGCTTATTTCATTCAGATAAGCCTTATAAACAGGCGTAAATTTTGCAACGGCAGCATCGTCAAGCATAAGTTTGTCTGCCGTTTTTTTACATTTTTTTTCAATAATTTCTTCTTTGCCGAGTTTTTCGTTATTACCCAATTGTCGGTCTTTTACAACTTTTTGCTGCGCTACAGCCGAAAAACATAAACTTGTTCCTAATACAAAGATTAATAATTTTTTCATAACATATTCAATTTTACTGTTAATAATTTAATTTGTTTTACAGTTATTTGACAAGATAAAATGAAAAAGGTTTAAACTTTAATGAAAAATCGTTACGTACATTCAAGTTACAAACACAATATCTCTGTAATATTACCAATTCCAAAAATGGTTAATGATACAATGGTAAATAATAAATAAGAAAATAGTAAATAATTAACCACTAATTTGAGGATGCAACAATAAGACCAACCTTCTCGGTTGGGTTTTGTTTGAAGCAAATAAAATTATCAGTTAAGAGTAAAAATATAAGTGATAGTTCCCATTTGAGAAATTGCTGCGTTTTTGTCAACATTGAAACGTGTGCGGCGGGCAGCATCTTCTGCCGCTTTCCAAAGCGTGGCATCCGCCAATGTTGAGCCTTTTTGGATTGCATGTGCACTTGTAACATTTCCGTTTTGGTCAACACGAATTTCAACAACAACTTTTCCAGATTTTTGCAGATTATATGCAGGTTTGGGAAATCCTCCTGCAGCCGAACGTCCTTGCAGGCTAAACGAAACTCCTTGTTCGCTTGTGGTAAAACCGGGCTGAGTGGTTGCCGTGCGCGCAGGTTCAGGGTTTTTGCCAGAACCTGTGTAGAGGCTGTTATCTTTTATTTTATTTCGTTCATCGCCTTCTTCGGTTCCCTGTGTTGTACTTCTGAAAATCCCTCTTTCATCGACTTTTTTTTGCTGCTGCTCGTATCGTTCCACATCGCCTTCGTTGCCTGCCGTTACGGCTTTTGTGTCGGGTTTGTTGTTTGATTTTGGTTCGCGTATTTTATCCGAAATTTTTACTGTTGCAGGCGCTTGCTGAACAGGTTTTGCAATACCTGTAAAATTTACTCTTGGCGGCGGGCTTAATTCTACGGCAATAAATTCTCTTTCGGGAACAGGATTGTCATTATTTTCAATATTTACAACTATTGTGAAAAATATCAACAACAGTAATATTGCCGCGTGTATTACAATGCTTGTAATTGCGCCTTTTATTTTTTCGTTATTGTTGTCATTGATATTATTATTCATCGCGTTTATTCTGGGATTGTTGATATTAAAACTTTATATCCGTTGCGTTTTGCAATATTCATTACATATACAACTTTACCCACAGGTATTCGTTCATCGGGCGAAATTGTGAACGTTGGTTCTGGATTATCTTTTAAATCATTTTGTATTAAAGATTCCAATTCTTCAAGATGTACAGGTTTGGGACCGAAATAATATTCAACGTTTTCAGCATCTATAAATTTCATCGAAACATCCGTAGGCGGTTTTTGAGGCACTTGGTTTGTGCTTTTGGGCAACAGTAAATCAAGCGCGTTGTTGTTGATAAGCGTGGATGTTATAAGGAAAAATATCAGTAATAAAAACACCAAATCGCTCATCGAAGACGAACTGAATTCTGTTGATACTCTCGTGTTTCTTTTTATTGCCATTTTTATTCAATTAAAATGTGTATGGTTTATTCTATCTCAATTTATGCTTAAAATTTTATTGTCAGCGATTTTAATTTATCGGTTCGTTGAGCAAATCCATAAATTCTATTGTTTTTGATTCCATAGAATAAACAATATGATTTAATCGGGTAACCAAATAATTGTATGCAAAATATGCAAAAATACCTACAATAAGTCCGCCGATTGTTGTTATCATTGCCGTATAAATTCCGGCAGACAAATCCGATATTTGAATGTTGTTTCCTGATTTTATAGACATATTGTAAAATGCCTGCACCATTCCTATTACGGTTCCAAGAAATCCAATCATTGGAGCGCCGCCCGATATGCTTGCCAAAAGAGGCATTCCTTTTTCGAGACGCGCAACTTCAAGGCTTCCTACGTTTTCTACGGATGCCTGAATATCGTTAAGCGGACGACCGATACGTTCTACGCCTTTTTCAATCATTCGCGCAACAGGGCTATTGTTACGCTGGCATAAAGTTATTGCCGCTTTAATTTTTCCATCATGAATATTGTCTTTGATATTATTCATGAAATGAATATCAATTTGTGATGCGTTTTTTATTGCGAGCCAGCGCTCCACAAAAATATAAACCGCAACTAACGATAATAATACAAGTACTATCATTATCCATCCGCCTTGTACTGCAAGGTCAAATAAACTCATGGTTTTTGCTGTTTCTGTTGCTGCTGCCGTTGAGTCAGCAATTCCTGTTTGTAATAGTGTTATCATTGTTTATAAATTAATTTACTGCGACAAAGGTATAAAATTATTAACATTCGACAATTTACTAATGAACTGTTTAAGTTTTATTAACTAAATACTGTTTAATTTATCTTATCTTACTTTCAACTATCTGCAATATTTCGTTTTCCAATGCACATGCACAGTCGGCAATTTTTTGGGCTTTTTCGAGAATTTCGGCAACAAAAACCTTATCGTCAAGTCCCGAAGAATTTATTTTTACATTCAAAAACGCGCCCAAAACGCCTGTGCGCGCAGCCAAAGCGCCAACGCCCGCATCGCTTGCAGAATTAGGATTTCCGATTTCTGCCATTGCTTTCATTACTTGCATTGAATCGCAGCAAAGTTGCATAACGCTAAATGGCACTTCAATAGCATAACGTGTCGCTTCCTGTATTTTTTGTTTGCGCAACTGTTTTTCCGCATCTGTTTTTTTCGGCAACGAAAACGCATCCATTATTCCGTTGAAAGCGTTTGTATCTTCATCTACTTTTTTCAGAAGCGCATCCATGAATGTTTTGCCGCGTTGCGCCCAATCCGAAAACTCTTCCCAACGTTCGTCCCAACCTGCTTTGTGAGAAGATAAATTTGCAACCATCGTTCCAAGCGCTGCGCCAAGCGCTCCTATGTACGCCGAAATTGAACCGCCGCCCGGCGCCGGCGATTCCGATGCCGTTTCGTTGGAAAATTCATTCAGATTAAGATTTACCAATAACTTTTTATTTTCTTTGTCGGCAAGAATATACTCTATAATTTTTTTTCTATAATCAAAAGGAGATAATTCATTTAATCCTAACGATTTTACCGCAATTTTTATTATTTCATCATCTGAAATTCCTGTTGAACGCCTTTGTTTTTTCAAAAAATATTTCCCTGCATCAAGCATTGCTTTAAGAGGAACAACTCCAACAAGTTCTGAACCCGTAACTCTCAAACCGCGTTCTGCCGCACGCTCGCAGGCTTTGTCAAACGCAATATGCATAGGCGTTACATCTATATCCGTCAGGTTCATCGATATTTGAGCAATGCCGTACTCTTCAATAAACCAGCCAATGGCTTTTACCGATTTTAATATTCCCTGTATCCAAATCTCGTTGCCGTTTTCATCTAAAACTTTTTTACTTGTCGGAGATGATGTTTCTCTTTTCGGGCGACCTTTTTCGCGCAAATCAAAAGCAATGGCATTTGCTCTGCGCACCGAAGTTGTATTAAGATTTATATTATATGCTATCAAAAAATTACGAGCGCCGACAGCGATTGCGCCTGTTTTTGGCAAAAATTCCGTATGTCCGAAATCGGGTTTCCATTCGGGATTTGAAAGTTTTTCTTTCAATCCTTCGTATTCGCCGGCTCTGCAATTCGCAAGATTTTTACGCAGAGGAGTAAATGCCGCCATTTCATAACAATAAACAGGAATATGCAGTTCATTTCCAATGCGTTTTGCAAGATTTCGTGCATATTCCACAGTTTCATCCATAGTAATATTTGAAACTGGAATAAGCGGAAGCACATCCGTTGCTCCAAAACGCGGATGTTCGCCGTGATGCTTGCTCATATCTATCAGTTCGCTTGCTTTTTTAACGGCTCTGAACGCCGCTTCGCAAACATTGGCAGGAGGGCCTACAAAAGTAACAACCGTACGGTTTGTGGCTTTTCCCGCATCTACATCAATAAGCATTACGCCTTCAACACTTTCGACACAATCCGTGATTTGTTTAATAATATCCATATTGCGCCCTTCGCTAAAATTAGGCACACATTCAATTAACTGTGATTTTTCGGATTCAATATCGGATGTTTGTTTAGATGTTATATTCATTTTGTATCTTTTTAGTTCCGATATTTATTTTACGGCTATTGTCTCAATTTCCACAAGTGCGCCGAGCGGTAATTTTGCAACTTCAAACGCAACTCGTGCAGGTTGTTCTTTTGTATAAAATTCGGCATATACTTCGTTCATTGCGGCAAAATCATTCATATCGGCAAGCAAAACAGTTGATTTTACAACGTCTGTAAGCGAATATCCGCCTGCATCAAGTATAGCTTTAATATTTTTCAAACATTGCGCTGTTTGTTCTTTTATTCCGCCTTCAACAAATTTAGATGTTTCAGGATTTATGGGCAATTGTCCCGAAATGTAAAGAGTTCCGTTTGCTTCTGTCGCCTGACTGTATGGACCTACGGCTTTGGGAGCGTTTTCTGTTGATATTATTTTTTTCATATTTTCTTTATTTTTTTGATATTTTATTATTATTAAATGTAATAAATTCGTTTCACGTAAACCGACAAATCAATAATTATCGTAAAAACTTGAATGTTTGTCATATTTTAGAGCATCGCTGAGTATTCCCGATTTTGCACGAATAGTAAATCCCCAATATTTACGCATACCGAACGGCGACCATGAAAACGAAAATTCAAAACAATGCAAATCACGAAACAGGCTTAGCGTTGACGATGTTATTTGTTTTGCCTGAAGATCGTATCCTGATGTTAGGGAAATTTTCCAATTTGAGGTAAGGCTTAAATCACCGTTAATATCAACTGTTGCAGAATGTGTTTTTGTGGTTTTCAACATTTTTGTGGTCGAATTATAATTGTATGATTTGTTGAATGAGTAAGCAAGCCTCAATGTCAGCGACCATGGAACATTAAAATCGACATAATATGGAGAGTAATAATTATATTCTTCATCGCCAATATTATTTGCATTGGGTTGTGCGCTCATATTTCGGTTTTGAGATGGATTAATCCCGCTGTTGCTGCTGCCATCATTATTTTTTTTCCCTCCTCCGCTAAATCTGTAATCGGTTGAAAAATTAAAATAAGTAAAATCGCCTAATCCGAAATGTTTCGACCAATAAAATTTATTTATACGCCGTCCGCGCTCATCAATATCATAAGGTTCTAATCTGAATCCGAAATTAAATCCTAATCCTTCAAGCAAAGTAGAGCGTCCGCTGAAAGTTATGGCGGAAAGATTCATCGAGTCGGCAAGCAAATTATAATTTGTAGATATATTAAAAGATTCGAGAATTTTTATTTTTTTCTCGGCATTTTCGGTTGTGTCATTTTTTGCGCGCACTTTTATTTCAAGAGTATTGCCGAGCGAAAAATTAATGCTTCCGCTTGGACGACTCGATGATGGCGCACCGGAATTTGCCGGAGCATTATATATATTATAGTATTCCATTTTTCCGCTTGCATCGGTTTGCACTTTTCGCCAGCCGTTTGCCGCTATCATTTGGTTTGGCGTATAACTAAGCGATATGTTGGGAGTCATAACATGGCGTATCGCTTTTATTTTTGAATTTGGGCTAAATCTGTCGAATAATCCGTAAACTCGCGTGCTGAATGAAATTGCTCCCGAATATCTGTGCGACATTCCAAAATCGCCGAATGATGAAGTTGTATCGGCAACTACAGAATTTGTACTGGAATCCCACGCGCGTTTTACGCTCTGAAAATACCATACCTGTCCGTAACTTACGCTTGGGCTTGCAGTGATATATTTTGACAAAGTAAAAGTCGGCAAACTTATGGAAAAATTATGATTCATGCTGTGTTTCATGGCATCCCAAAACGGTTCTTTGAACAGTTCTTTTTCTTTTACATTTGAAACGCTGTTGGAAAAACTTGTGTTATATCCAAAACTTATATTTTCGTAAAATTTCTTTTTCCCTGTACTTACTTTTCTTCTGAAAGGATAAATAGTTGTCATTGCAAACGTAAAATTAGGAAAGCCTATTGAATATGTACTGTCGCGCATGTTTTGGTTGTGAGTGAACGCTGCCGTCATACTGAACGGAGTTCCTTCCCAGCGTTTTGAGAAAGAAATACTTGAACTTGCCGTATTTTGGAGATGGTCGTTATTAAATGTTGTTTCGTTATATCTTTTATGCGATGATGATGAGAAATTTACGCTTGCGCTAAAATTCACTGTGGGATTTGTTTGCGGCGCTTTGGTATGAGACCACGACACGGAAAATGATTTTGCCGAACTGTAATCGGGCGAACCTTTATCGCCAAGTTTTATGGTTGATGACTGAAAATTTAATGACCCTGAAAATTTGTATCTTTTCGTGTATCGCGATGCAACAGTATAACCCCAAGAACCTTTAGAATACCAATCGCCTGTTACGGTCATATCAATATAATCTCTGAGCAGCATAAAATAATAACCGAATTTTTGCAAATAAAATCCGCGTTCGGCTTCTTCGCCGTAGCTTGGAATAATCACTCCCGATGAAGCATCTGTCATTAGAGGAAAAAAGCCGAAAGGTAAAAAAAGAGGAAGCGGCACATCTTCGACAACCAAATATGCAAAATCGAATATCACTTGTCCGTTTTTAGCGCCTCTGCCTGTTTCATCTGCTTTTTTTGCCTGAATCATTTTCGACTTTCTCAGTTTTATGTAAAAGTGAGGATGTTCGGCATCGCAGGTTGTAAGTTTTCCGCCTTTTGAAAAAACGGTATTGTCGGGCATTTTTTTTATGGTATCGCCGTGCATGTAAGCCTCGCCGTGCTGAGTGATTACATGAACAATTTTTGCAATTTTTGTTTCAAAATTATAGTAAACTTCTTTAATTTTGTACTCATCGTTGCCGTCTTTGAAAACGGGATTTCCAACAACATTGCCGGAAGTATCAACAAGCCCTTTGGCATAAATAATTTTAGTATTCGAGTCAAATTCTATATAATCGGCTTTTATTTGTTTATCCTGATATGTAACTTCCGCATTTCTGTAAAGATATGATTTTCCGTTTGCGATGTCATACATAATAGCGCTGTCGGCAGTTTTAAACACAGGATCGTCTATCAGCATTTTTTCGTTTCCTTTTTCTATAACAATAGAATCGGCATAAATAGAAAGAGAATCAATAACAAAGGAAGATGTATCCCTTATTATTACAGTATCCGAAACGCTTTGCGGCATAGCTTCGCCATGCAAACATTTCATCAGCAATATAGATATTAACGATATATAACGTATTATTTTTATCATCAAAAATTATTTTGCATTATATTTGTACCTTTAATGCACAAAAAAAGCGTACAAAACTAATGAAATTTAATAAATAATTATAATATGAAAAATAAGTTTTTGACATATTTTGTAAATAGAATAGCATATTTTGTATGTTGCTTAACGTTTTTTTGTATTTCCGCAGTTTCTGCAAACGCTCAAAACTATATTAGCCAGCAACGAATTAAAAAAATCGTGATAGATGCGGGACATGGCGGTAAAGATCCGGGAACCGTAGGAAAAAAAAGTAAAGAAAAAGATATAACGCTTGCCGTTGCGTTAAAATTGGGAGAACTTATAAACAAAAATTTTCCTGAAATCGATGTTATTTATACACGAAAAAAAGATGTTTTCATTGAATTGAGCGAACGTGGAAATATCGCCAACCGCAATAATGCCGATTTGTTTATTTCAATCCATGTTGACGCTATAAAAAATAATCCAAGAGTAGGAGGAGCATCAACCTGGGTAATGGGTTCGCACAAGTCGCAGGCAAATCTCGAAGTGTCGCTCCGCGAAAACAACGTTATCACGATGGAAGACGATTATACATCGAAATATCAGGGCTACGACCCAAAATCACCGGAATCGTATATAATATTTTTGTTGATGCAAAATGCGCATTTAACAGAAAGCGTAAAAATAGCCAACATTGTTCAAAACGAAATGGTAGCCAACGGACCAATAAAAGGAGATCGCGGCGTGCGTCAGGCAGGATTTTTGGTTTTATGGAAAACGGCTATGCCAAGCATACTGATAGAATTAGGTTTTTTGTCGAATCCTACCGAAGAAGAAATCCTGAATAAAAGTGAAAATCAGGCAAAAATTGCACAAAACATCTTTTCGGCGCTCAGCAAATATAAACAGGAATACGAAACAGTCAGCGATACAGCAGCCTCTGCTCAAATTATTGACAATGCGGAACCTGAAAAAGACGAAGTGAAAATTATCGATGAAGAAAAAAACAATTCGGATTCGCTACCTCCAAAAACCGAAGATAAAACAGCCGAAAATAAGACATCGACAAATAATACGCGCACATCACAAAAAACGTACAGCGTGCAAGTAATGGCTATAACAAAAAAAATTCCGACAACGTCAAAAAACTTCAACGGACTCAAAAATGTGAAATGTATAAAATCAGGTCAATATTACAAATATATAACAGGCAGTTTCAAAGAACTGAATGAAGCAAAACGACTGTCCAAATCGCTGCAAAAAGATTTCAAGGGCGCATTTGTTGTCGAAGTTGACGGAAATAATCTAACGGCAGTGAGATAATTTAACGCCTCGCCATTCAATGCTTGCACAGGTGCAGACAGTATTATGATATATCCGATTTTTGACGCATATTTTGCAAATTATTTTTACCTTTACCGAAAAATAACTAATGCGGATATATGAAAAACAAAGAACTTACATACAGCGAAGCAATAGCGGAAATTGAGGCTATAACTAATAAAATAGAAAATTCGGAATTAGATATTGATACGCTTTACAAGGATGTTGAACGGTCGATGGAACTTATAGAATTTTGCAAATCGAAATTGTTTGCAACCGAAAAAAACATCAATAAAATGCTCGAAAAAACCGAATTAAACTAAAATCAGCATGCTGCAATCATTAAAAAAACTCGACTCATCCATAATTTATTTTACTGCGGCAGCAATTATTCTGTCAGGTTTTTTGCGATTAACGGGATTGGAATACAGCAATTACTTTTTTAATTTTTCATTACTTCCCTACATCGCAACTCGCGGCTTGTATTACATGATCTTGAGAAAAAATAAACACAAATTAAACGTAACCGAAAAAAACAGATTGTATGTTTATATCGCTGTGTTTATAACAATTTTATTAAGTATTTTTGATTTTTTCAGCGCCGATTTTTTTGTAATATTCCTTATTATGGTTGATTTTTTATTGCTGCAAAACGAAGAAAAAAATAACGAAAAACAAAATTAAAATATGACAAACATAGAAAAACTGCGCGAATATATGCGCAAAGAAAAAATAGATGCATTTATAATTCCAAGCAACGACCCTCATTTTAGCGAATATGTCGCAAATTACTGGAAATGCCGCGAGTGGATTAGCGGATTTACAGGCTCGGCGGGAACAGTTGTCGTAACAAACAATAAAGCCGCATTGTGGACAGATTCGCGCTACTTTTTGCAAGCCGAAAATCAACTTAAAAACAGCGAAGTAGAACTCAAAAAAGCAGGATTGAAAGAAACAGAAACAATAGCGGAATGGCTGCGCAAAAATATTGGCGAAAAATCAAAAACAGGAATCGACGAAAAACTGTTTTCCATAGCCGAGTTTGAAGATTTGCAAAAACAACTGTTTCCTCTGAAACTGATTCCTGTCGCCGACCCTTTTGTCGAAATTTGGGAAAATCGCCCCGAAATGCCCAAAAACAAAGCCTTTTTATTAGATATAACATTCTGTGGAAAAACCACAAAGGAAAAATTAAAAGATATTGAAAAAGCGCTTGGCGAAACCAAAAACATGGTTTACATAATTTCGGCGCTGGACGAAATAGCGTGGCTTTTCAATCTGCGCGGAAGCGATATCGACTATAACCCTACCGCAATTGCTTACGCATTAATTGATTTTCCTAATCTTCATCTTTTTATTGACACAAAAAAAATATCCGTTTACGATAAAAAAACTTTAAAAACCAATAACGTAACAATACACGAATATGAAGATTTTATTAAATATACGGAAACTGTAAGCGACAAAAAAACGGTAATAATAAATCCGAAAAAAAACAGCGTTTACATATATAATATTCTGAAAAAAAACAAACTGAAAACAAAAATCGAAACCAACACAAACGGCATCATTTCGTCTTTGAAAGCAATAAAAAACAAAACCGAAATATTGGGTTTTCATCGCGCTATGATTGCCGATGGAGTTGCGCTGGTAAAATTTTTTATATGGATTGATAAAAATATCGGCAAAACAAAAATTACAGAACTCGACGTATCGGCAAAACTGCACGAGTTTAGAACCAAAAACAAACTGTTTGTCGGCGAAAGTTTTGAAACCATATCGGCATATTCAGAACATGGAGCAATAGTTCATTACGAGCCAACCGAAGAAAGCAATATCGAAATCAAAAAACAAAACTTTTTGCTTATCGACTCGGGCGGGCAATATTATAACGGCACAACAGATGTTACACGAACAATACATTTGGGAAAACCCACAGCCGCACAAAAATTGGATTACACTCTGGTACTCAAAGGCAACATAGCATTAAGCATGGCAAAATTTCCCAAAGGCGCTCGCGGCGCTCAGATTGATGCGCTTGCGCGTCTGCCGTTATGGTCGGCAGGGAAAAATTATTTGCACGGCACAGGTCACGGAGTCGGTCATTTTTTGAATGTTCACGAAGGTCCGCAAAGTATCAGAATGAACGAAAATCCTGTTACTCTCGAATATGGAATGATTACATCCAACGAGCCTGGCATTTATGTTGCCGGCAAATACGGAATAAGAATCGAAAATCTGGTCTTATGCAAACGCTACAAAACAACAGCCTTTGGCGAGTTTATGCAATTTGAAACAATCACGCTTGCACCTATCGAAACAAAAGCAATCAACAAAAAATTACTGACAACCGACGAAATAAACTGGCTTAACAAATATCATGAAACCGTTTACAAAAAATTATCGCCGCAACTCAACAGTCAGGAACGAAAATGGCTAAAAAAGAAAACACAGAAAATCTAAATGATATAATGGTAAATCGGAAATAACAAAATAGTAAATAGCCAGATTGTTTCATCTTGCAGGTTGCAAATAAAAGCGACAAGATAATTTCTTACCAAATGAAATAATAGAAGAATAATTTTATTTTTACTATATTTGCAAATTAATTAATTTGTAAGTTTATGCACAATAACAACCGCATCGGTTTATTTTTCGGCTCTTTCAATCCTGTACATATTGGTCATTCGGCAATAGCAAATTATGCTGTTGTGTTTGGCGATTTTGTCGAAGTGTGGCTTGTTGTGAGTCCGCATAATCCATTCAAACAAAAGAATACGCTTACGGATGAAAAACATCGTATCGCAATGCTGCAAATTGCAATGAAAAATCTCAATCTGCCTGTAAAAATTTGCGATATCGAAATGCATTTGTCGCAGCCATCATACACAATCCGCACTCTCGAAGCGCTTGAAAAAGAATATCCCGATTGCGAATTTTGCATAATAATGGGCGCTGATAATTTGGCTTGCATAGAACAATGGCGCGAATATCAAAACATTTTGAATAATTATAAAATTTATGTTTATCCGCGATTAGGACATGATGCAAAAGCCTTATGCTCAAAATATAATGTTGAATTATTAAACGCTCCGATAATTGAAATATCATCAACGTTTATCCGCGAAAACATAAGCAAGGGAAAATGCATGAACGCCTTTATTTCGCCCGAAGTCGGCGAATATATCATGAAAAATAAATTATATAAAAATAAATAAAACAGAAGCAAAATATGAGTTATAGAAAAGGAAAAAAGTTGAGAATTTTTGTAACAAACGACGATGGAGTAAATGCCAAAGGAATTGCCGCTCTTATAGAAATGGTGCAGCCTTACGGCGAAGTTTATGTTCTTGCTCCGCTCGCCGTAAATTCGGGAATGTCGCAAGCGGTAACCATAATTACGCCTATCAGATTGAAAAAAATACGCGAAGAAGAAAATCTTAAAATCTATGCTTGTACAGGCACTCCGACCGACTGCGTAAAACTCGCATTTTCACATATACTTCCCGACAAAAAAGCAGATCTTTTGGTTTCGGGAATAAATCACGGTTCAAATTCTTCGGCAAGCGTATTATACTCGGGAACTCTTGCCGCAACAACCGAAGGAATAATGTATCACACGCCATCAATAGGATTTTCGTTGTGTGATTATACTGCGGACGCTGATTTTTCGGCTTGCATCCCGATTGGTCGGAAAATTATTGATAAGGTTTTGAACGATAATTTTGGAGTTGACAGTTATTTGAATGTAAATTTTCCCAAACTTTCGATAAACGAAATAAAAGGTATAAAAATTTGCCGTCAGGCAAAAGGCGTATGGCGCGAAGAATTTGAAAAACGCACCGACCCTCATGGCGTAGATTATTACTGGCTGACAGGCGATTACGTAAACGAAGAACCCAATGCCGACGACACCGACGAAAGTTGGCTTGCAAAAGGTTATGCAACAATAGTTCCGCAAACTTTGGACATGACAAATTACGCCGAACTTGAAAAAATGAAAAACTGGAATTTATAAAAGTCAAATATTTATGCAAAAAAAATATGATAAATTATTGCTCGGACTTATAATAGGTTTACTTATTCCGCTTATTGTATCGGCAATTGCCATGTATGTCAAATACACAAATTCGCCGCAAATTCAATATCTCGGAGTTAAATATCTTATAAATTTCGCTCCGAAAATTTTAAGCCTTTCGATTTGCTCAAACCTTTTGCCTTTCTATGTTTTTCTGAAAACAAACCGAATGTCGGGCGTGAAAGGCGTTTTGACCGCTACGTTTAGTTTGGCATTATTTGTGTTTATATTGTTTATTATTTAATATGATTTTAATATGAAAAGTTTTAAGAAATTACTTATTTTTATGCTGTTTGCGATGATTGTTTTTCATTGCGCGGCTCAAGATGACAAATCTCAAATGACGCCTCGCGAGGTTTTGGCAAAATGCTATTCGGCAAGTTCGGATTTTAACTACGATGCCGTAAAAGAATGTTTTTCGCAGCGAAACGTTGCTTACGTTGATGTAGTAAAGCAAAAAATTGAAGACCCGAAAATGAAGTTCCAAAAAGGACTTATTTCCGCCGCAATACAAACAGCGCAGTACGACATACTCGAAGAAAACATTTCCGATAGCGGAAAGTCGGCAACGCTCAAAACAAAAGTATCTGTTATGGATCAAACGTTTACGGCTGATGTTGTGTTTATTGTCGAAAACAATAAATGGAAAATAGACAACGTGCCAAACGCAAAAGATATTCCAAATCAGATACCGATATTGCAACTGTTTATCAAATAGTTGTTATTGTATAATAATCCTTTGATTTTTACTATCGAAAAATAATTTAACAGTTTATTGAATAAACATTCTGTTAAAAAACTTATTTTTGCATAAATTATTGATTGCATAAGTTATGAAGAAAAATTTTTATATTTTATTTTTAATCTGTCTATTGTTTGCCGCATGCAAAAGTTCAAAAAAGATTCCGAATGTTGACAATATTGCTGTCAATGTACAAGTTGTAAGATTTGATAAAGATATTTTTTCTATACAGGATGTCAGCGTTTTGCACAAAAAATACGGCAGTTTTTTTGATAATTTTTGCGATTTGATTCTTGGCATAGGAACGCACGACAGTGTTGAGTTTCAAAACAATTTTAATCGTTTTCTCGGTGACAGTATCGTGCAACTTGCGCAAAACAAGGCTTCGGAAATACTGAACAATTACGAACAAACTCTGAATAAAGAGTTAACGCAGGCATTTAAATTCTACAAATATTATTTTCCAGAAAAAAATATTCCGCAGATATACATCTTCACTTCGGGATTTAATCCTTCGCTGATACTCGACAAAAACATTATCGGCATTGGCATGGACAAATTTTTGGGTAGCGATGAGGATACTTACAAATATCTCGGTTTCAGCAAATATCTTGTACAAAATATGCGCAAAGAACGAATTGTCTGCGAAGTAATCGGCGCTCTTGCGATGGACGAATTTCCGCTCGAAAATATGAATCCTGCATTGATAGAAAAAATGATTTACGAAGGTAAAATCTTATATTTCAAACAACAACTGTGTCCTTATATGTCTGAAAATGATTTGTCGGGTTTTGCCGAAGATAATATGAATTTTTGTAAAAACAACGAAAAACAAATGTGGCTGTATCTTATTGAAAATAAACTTTTGTACTCAAACAATTACACAGTGATTACAAAATTTACCGAAGATGCTCCGTTTACATACGATTTTTCCCAAGAATCACCCGGGAAAGCCGCAAACTGGGTTGGTTTCAGAATAATAGAACAATACGTAAATAAAACAAATACAAGCCTTGCCAATCTTATGAACGAAACAGATTATGAAAAAATATTGCGCGAATCAAAGTATAATCCAAAAAATTAGTTGAGATTCATTTAAGAGGTAATTATTCAGCCGCTCATTATACCAAACCGCTATTAAAAAATGGTTGATGGTAAATCCCGTCAGGGATTAAAGTTCGGTAGAAAATAAGATTTGTAAAAAGAAATAAAATATTTATCTGTTGCAGCATTGGCAAAGCTGCATATCTATTTGATATAGTCGTCGTACCAAATGGATTTGTATTCTATGTTCTGTGGTTCTGGCAATATATTATTTTTTATTGATTACATATTTTCTTCCTTTGTTTTTCCCTTCGGTTTTCAAAATGCCGATTTCTACAAGTTTAGCAAAATATTTTTTCACGCTAACATCCGATTTGTTTGTTAGTAATTGAGCGCGATAGTTGGTGATTTCGCCATTTTTGTCTAAATAATCGGCAATCTGTTCCAAAAATTCCATCTCGATTTTTGAAAGTTTATCGGTATTTATATTGGTAAATATATCGGTAATTTTACGAGTTGGCAGTTCTTCCAGTGCCTGCAAAATGGAATTGAGCATAAATTCAATAAAAACTTCCGAATTGGCTGTTTTTTCAGCTGCTTGCAAAGCATCATAATACCCCTGCTGATTTTCATAAACTACTGTTTCAACGGGCAGCCACGCAAAAAGTTCATTCCACTGCGAAAGAATCAGCGTTTGCCAAAGCCGCCCAATCCTGCCGTTGCCATCCATAAATGGGTGAATAAATTCTATTTCAAAATGAACAACAGAACTTTTGATTAGCGGGTGAATATCCGTTTTTTTTGCCCACAAAAATAAATCGGCAATCAGTTGCGGAACAAACTGATAACCAGCCCCTGCATGAATAAGTTGATTACTGAAAAAAACGCCCACGCTACCTGAACGAAAATGCCCTGCATCTTTAACCAACTCGGCAGTCATATATTTGTGCGCTTTGAGAAAATCCTGTACTTTATAGGGGTTGTATTCAAGCAAATGCTCATAAGCCTGATAAGCGTTTTTGACTTCCTGAATTTCGTGCGGCAGTCCTAAAATCCGCTTACCATCAATAATATCGGTAATTTCCCCCAACGACAGAGAATTGTTTTCGATAGCCAAAGACGACTGAATAGAACGTAACCGATTGACCTTTCGCAGCCTTAAATTGCGACTATATTCACCTGCGCCTTTTATTTCGCCAATTTTTTCGGCGATTCGTGCAACCAAATCAATGGCTTTTAGGCTGATTGTGTATGTTGGTGTGTTCATATTTACTTGTATTCTATGTTTTGGTGTTAAGGTGTAATTATTTTATGATTTACTTTTTCTTTCCCAATATTGATTAACCTTAAACAATTTTGCTTTATCAAATTCTTTGATATTTGAAATTGCTTGCCCTTTCTGTATTTTTGACATACTTTGAGTAATGGTGTTTGTATCCTTTCCAGATAGTCCAAGAAACTTTTCCATTGCCTTTGTGTTGTTTTTATCTTTTATGTCGAGTAAAAAGGCAATTTCGCACATTGACAAAAAATCAAATCCTTTCTGATTGTATTCCTCAATTCCTTGTGACAGTAAAACGATTGAAACGCCTTTTGAACGTATTTCTCGCAGCATTTTTTCTAATATTTCTTCGTATTTTTTTTCTTTGAAAAGTACGTGTGCCTCGTCAATTAATATTACATAACGCAACGACTTTATATTATTTTCAGTTGGACTGTTGTCCATATTCATAAACGTATTGTATATGTAGTTTATTATCAGAAATAAAGACGTGAAACGCACCGAAGTTGGCAAGTCGCCTGAAAGCGACAAATAAAGATTTTTGTTGAAAAAATTTGATTCATTTTTGCGGTCTTCCAAAAAGATTTTGTAACGACTCAAATCGTTCATTATTTCGGTTAATGTGTCTCTCATAAGCCAAATTTTCTTCTGTGAAATGAAATGTTTTCCAAAGACGGAAATAATTTTTCCGTAAAAGGTAAAAGAATTTGTTTCCCTGCAAATTGAGATAAATTAAATACTGATTTTTGATTTTCAACAAAATTTTTGTTTATCAAAATCGTATAATCATCTGAAATAGAAATCAAACCTCTGTCAAATGCCCTATGCAAGTTCGGACAAAGAGCAATCCCATTCGTCAAAGTGTCATCGTAACCTTCTGAAAACGGCACAATATGGCAGGCATCAACCATAGACACATTGGCGACGGCTGAAATTCTTAATCCCGAAATTGCACAAGTATGATTATAGATTTTCGGAATTTCACGTTTAAAAAGTCCGCCGCGAATAAAAATTTCTTCCTGAAAAGCATTTTCATCAACCCGATTTTTCATCTCAATGACTTTCTTTTTGTAATCATCTGAATTGTCGTGCAAAATGGTTTCAGAAGGCAAATCATCATCCCCGCCATTAGAGCCGAAATTTGATTTTGTATCCGGAAAATATTTATCCAATAACGCTATTTTGAAAATATCTCTGTTTTCAGACAATAAAAGTAAGTTAGATAATTCGTTATCTATCAATGCGTAATTTATTGCGGTCGTTAAATTGCTAAAACTACGCATTGAACTTTTGGATTCAATCCATTTTTCACAGCCTGCATTTGCAACCAATTTCCAAAACGGCTCTGAACTCATGTGGTAGAATGGCAGGGCAAAGACTGGAAAATGATTTGTTAC
>JAISPX010000033.1 GCA_031274595.1 Prevotellaceae bacterium
TTCAGAAGCATAAAAAGCATTTTTTGTGGAGCGACCCCCAACATTTTATGCTGTAAGCTAAACGTCAGAATATTGCAGTCTTGACATTTTTCTTTAGCCGTTTCATCCATTAGGGCATCAGTGACGAACAGGGCTTTACTACCCAAACCTCCGTAATTTTTGACGGCACTGTGAAATTTATCAATATCCGTAATATTCCTTATCTGAGTTTTACATTCAACAAACAAGAGTTTGGCACCGGTATCGACAATAATATCTATCTCATTTTTAGCACTCTTATTTTTAGCGGGGAAAATACAATTCAAACGAATTTCTTTGGCATGTTCCCATCTGGAAAGTAGAAGTGCTATTTCGTATTCAAACCAACCGGCATAGAATAATAAATTTCTGGCATGAGGCGACTTCAACAATACTCGCTTACTCGTTCCCCTCCTTGTCAAAACAAATTCAATTTCTTTTTCTTGCGGAAACCACGTCAGACGTGAACCGGACGGTAAAGTTTGAGAAATTTCATTGGGATTACTTGCCATTTGCATAGTTAAATAGTTGAAATCCTTAGGATTAAACTTTCTCATTTCCTTTATTTTTTCCATCATAGACCTGTCGGCTTCGGTATAATCGGAGAAACATTGATAATTTTCCAAAGGATTACCATACAAACGGAACTGGGCATCCATATCGAAATTGACCGAGTGATTTTTCCTGTCGGTAAAATTCCATATCTTATTATTTTGGTCAATATATTCAATCACCGCATTTTTCATCTGACCAAAAACCGAATAAAAAGCCAAAGACCAGGGCTTCAGCCCGCTTGAGATATTGACCGTTATAGATTCGGAGTCACGGAACCTTACGGCTAATTTCTCCACCGCCGAAAAAATCTGCTGTAAATCAACAGGATCAAGTTTGCAAAGTTCCACGGCAATCTCAATTTCATTTTTGATACGCAAGGCTTCTTCTTCCGATTGCTCGGAATGAATTAAAATTACCTGGTCAGGCTGTGAATCAATAATACCGGAATAGACCGGAGCCGTTTGACCGCCAACGAGAGATACGTGAATTTTTGACATTGCGCTATGTGTTACTTTTGGCTATATAATGATTGATTTTTTTAATTAGAGTTCAGTAGGCATTATTTGCATCTTACAATTTGACCAAACCATTCCTTCGCTTTCTCATTCCCAACAAATCTTGAGATGGTTTCCCAAACAGAAGAATTGAAATCACTCCATAACGTTCTTTCTTTTCTATCCGGTTTTTCATTTAAACGGGAAATACATTTAAATAAAATATCCCATTGATCTTCAGGAAGTTGCGAAACCTTGGCTTTTTTCATCCATTGTTCAATCCTACTCTTTGCTCCTTTAAAGTCTTGCACCTTGTATTCATCCTTCATATTTTTTTCGGTAAGGAAAGCAAGCCCACCTTCTATCTTTTTTTGGAGATTTTCTTGTTGCAGTTTCACCTCTTCTTCCTGTTTTAGACGTAATTCGTTCTGCCTCTTCTGTTCTTCTTCCAATCTTTTCTGTTCCTCCAAAACTGCTTGTTTACGCTTTTCTTCTTCAAATTTGTCAATGAATAGAGGGATTAATGAAACAGGCTTCGTTGCCCTCGCCTTAAGTTTAGAGTACAATTCCAGATATTCTTTGTTTTCCTTAGCTGTAAGAAATTGATTGTTTTTTCTATCCGTATCCATAGTCATGTATTGGAATGAAACAGAATCTGCTGTAATTTCTTCCTTAGCCATTGAAAACAATTCCACTATTGATGTGTTGTTTGCCCAGTCAACAATCGTTTCTGAGACTTTCTTCTCAAACTCAGCCATCAATTCAAGTTTTTGTTTTTCTAATTCTTCCGGCAATTTAATATCAATCTTAACTTTCCCAAATCCATAAGGCTTACCTTGCCCTATTTGATGATAGCATTCACTCATATTGTGAAAAGTTAATGCCGAAAGCAATGCCCCCAACTCAACCCTTTTCAGGTTATGATATCGTACTTTCCCAATAAATAGGGATCCTTTTTGAACAGGATGAATGATAGTATCAAGTTTTTCATCAAACTTATTTTTTTTGTTATCCCATATTTCCTGTCTCACTGGGTATCGTTTCCATCCTGAGATTATTCCGTTATCATACGTATCATAATTGGATACTTTTCCACTCGTGCCATTTTGTTTAATATAAAAAGGATAATAGGAGGCTTTTGGAGAACCTAAAGTGAGAAAAACATCCCTGTCTTGTTTCACATTTTCGGAAAAAGCCGCTGAAAATTGCACACGCCCCTTCAAGGAATTATTTCCGTTTGTATAACCAAAAATACAATCCGCCAAATCTGATTTTTCTTTTTGATTTTCCAGATCATGCGGTATGGCTTCACGTACCGATTGTTCATATGGATATTTATACAAATAGGACAAGCCAATGCTATGAAGTTGATCTTTACCCTCCAATTTCACAAATTGAAAAAATACAGGTATCTTTTCACCTTTGGTTAATTTTGCGCCCCAATATTCAGCAAAATCGGGCGAATTTTTATGCACGGTCTTAAATGCTCTGATTATATCTTCACTGACCTCTTGCGCTGGGGTATTTACATCAAAAAAAACAAATTCATAGAATTTACCTGACCATTTCAATTTCTTGGTTCTTTTATCCGGTTTTTGTTGTCGAACACCAGGCTGTCCGGTCAAAACCAATGTACCTTTTCTGTTTCCACCAAATTTCACAAACAGGCGTTTATCAACAGGATTTGCCTCTGTCATGATGCTAATTAATTCTGTATCCTCCGTGAAATTTCCCCGGTAAAGGCAATTTCCTATAGTCTCATACTTAGCTTTAGCCGTTCTTCCTGCATCCTTCTTGAAATTATCCGATTTCTTTACAAATTCCTCCAAATGTGTACCAAACTTTGCATCAACAGCATCTAAAGGTATTCTACCCGGTTCCCCACAATCTGTTAACAGGTATTTACCACTTTGGTATTGAAGCCAACCGCAATGCTGATTTTTCATTAACGCTCGATACGATCTTCCCACATCAGAAGGACTCAAATCTCTGAGACCGAAACTGTCATCCTCAACTACAGCCATTTTTCCGAAACTGATTATTTCCAACACATTTCGAATAGCTCCCTTAATAGACGTAGCCGGAATAAAATATCTGTCATCTATTTTACTGAACGACTTGTACTCAGCAGACTGACTG
>JAISPX010000060.1 GCA_031274595.1 Prevotellaceae bacterium
TGGATAATAGTAACGGCTTTGATTTCAACGCCGCTCTCGGCAACAAAATACAAGCCACAAGCCGCATTTTCGCCTGCAATCTTGATATGAATACCGTCAATTTCCACTGCTCCGCCGGCGGTAAGTACCTCGTCCACCTTGCCCGTTACGCTGTCCTTTACTTCAAGGATTTGCGGCTGGGGCGATGGAGCGTTTACTTTGGTCAACTTCACTTCTTTTTCGACACTGCGCAGCAGCGTGCCTTTGCTGATGTTCACGTGCAAGTGGTGTCGATTTGGGTCAAAACTGTCGGTAGCGCTTTCGAACACTCCTGAAATTGAAAAACCTGTGTTGAACAGCGGCAGATTCACCGTACCGCCGTTGGCGACTATGTAAGCCACCGTTTCTTCAATATTATTCAATACTGCAAGGGCATCGGTTTTGGTCATTAGCGTGCCTCGTTGCAGCATCAGGTCAATAAATTGCTCCTTGTTGTAGGAGGTTTTGCTGTGTGTTTGTGCTGCGAAGTCGTCTTTGCGCTCCGTCAGCAAATTTTCATGTAATGAATACTCTAGCATAGTTTTTTAGTTTTGTGCTCCCCGCATTTCTTTTGCGATACGGCAGAGCGAGTTTATACTTA
This sequence comes from Prevotellaceae bacterium, assembly GCA_031274595.1. Classification (GTDB taxonomy): domain Bacteria; phylum Bacteroidota; class Bacteroidia; order Bacteroidales; family UBA932; genus JAIRKV01. The sequence continues at coordinate 620 of JAISPX010000060.1, forward strand.
ATTTTTAACTTTATTTTCCTTTCGCATTGAATACCGATTTCATCAACGGCGCAAAGATAAAACAGTAGATTAATACTATTTGTATATAAATTACAGGTTTTCTTACCATTTTTACAGGTCAGTAAAATAAAATAACAGGCAATAATATATAAAAAATACTATCTTTGTATTTGAAATTAAAAAACAGTAGGGCTGTTGGCACGCAGATGACGCAGATTTAACGGATTTTCGCAGATAAAAACGAAATCTGCGTGCTAAAATGAAATAAACAATAACAATTATGAACGAAATATTAAAAATAGACCATGTCGCCCAATACAATGAATGGGCGGGCTGCGAAACGCGGCATCCGCTGGTGAATATCATTGATTTCACCAAATGCCCGCAAGTGCAATCGTCCCGCCAACGCCGCCGCTTCGGCATTTATGCCGTCTTTTTGAAAGACGTGAAATGCGGGGATATTCAATACGGACGACATCTTTACGATTATCAAGAAGGCACGCTTGTCTTTTTTGCTCCCGGACAGATAATCGGCGTAAACAACGGCGGACAGTACATTCAGCCTCAGGGCTGGGCGTTGATATTTCATCCTGATTTGCTTCGCGGCACGCCGCTTGCTCGCGCTATGAAAAAGTATGTGTTTTTTTCCTACGAAGCGCATGAAGCCCTCCACCTGTCGGAACAGGAACGCAAAATAATTGTTGAGTGCCTGAATAACATTCAAACAGAACTGCAACATACCGCCGACCAACACAGCGACACGCTAATCGTTACAAACATCGAACTGCTGCTGAACTATTGCCTGCGCTTCTACGACCGCCAGTTTATCACCCGCAGCAACGTCAACAAGGATATTCTCATCCGTTTCGAGGCTTTGATGGACGAGTATTTTCAATCAGACAATCAGCATGCAAACGGCTTGCCATCGGTGCAATATTTTGCCGAACAACTTCATCTTTCCGCAAACTATTTCGGCGATTTGATAAAGAAAGAAACAGGCAAATCGCCGCAGGAACATATACAACTGAAACTCATAAACACTGCCAAAGAAAGAATCTTCGACACAAGCAAATCCATCAGCGAAATTGCTTACGAACTTGGTTTTAGTTATCCACAGCATTTCAGCCGTTTTTTCAAGAAAACGGTCGGCTGCTCGCCTAATGAATACAGATTGAATAATCACGCAGAAAAGAGCATACCGCCTGAAACGACAGTAGATAAATATATGGAAACCAAAATTCACAAAAATGGAATTATGGAAATTATAAATGATAATGTCATCATAAAAGAGGTTGATGATATTTTGGATTATTTTTTCATAAATGAATGTTCCACAATAATTATTAAGAAAGAAAATATCTTGAATGATTTTTTTGTTTTGTCAACAGGATTTGCAGGCGAATTATTGCAAAAATGCTCAAATTACAATATACGATTGGCGATAATTGGAGATTATGCGAATATAGAAAGTAAATCATTGACGGATTTTATCTATGAAAGCAATAAAACCAAAAGGATAATATTTGTAAAGACGATAGAAGAAGCAATAAAAATATTTAATGGTTAATGATTAATGATAAATCATTTTCAACTTTATAACTAAAAAGTTCTGCATGGACGACATTATTAAATGAAGAATGAAGAATGAAAAATAATAGTAAATGGTAAATAACAAAATAATAAATAATAAATAAGAACATGAAAGATTTATTGAAAACAGACAGCATATCTCAATACAATGAATGGGCGGGCTGCGAAACGCTGAATAGAGATAATAATCCGATATGGTTTTTTGTTTTGGACAGATGCATATTTGAAACATAAATTAAAAACGATGCGGCATACCGCAATCTGCTTTACTTAAAATATGTGTTTATTTCTTTTTCTGTTAATAATCCAGAATTTATAACTGTTGTAATTACATTGTCTAAATCTTCATCATCAATTTTGCCGATGTATCTACACAATTTAATATCGGTTGACGGATATTTTTGTATGGAATTACAGGCAACAAAAGAATCATGCCGTAAAAAATCATACTTTGAACCTTTTATGTTTATTTGTAGATTTAATGAGTTTTGATTGTTTAAAATAAACTTTGGTATTTTAGAATTTATATATACCGAACATACATGTATCTTGTTATCAGAAATGCCTATGATTATAAAATATTTTTCATGGTCGATGCCCTCAAATTTTCCTGCAAAAACACAACCCTTTTTTAATAATTCTTCAAACATCAGGAATAATATTGTTGGTATAATAATTTTCCTTTATAAAAGAAATAAACTCATCATCGCCGCCAACCTCTCTAATCATATTTTCAAACTCTATTTCTTTGTTTAGAGTTGTATTTCTCCATGCGTAATCGTGCGACTTTTCTCTTACTTCATCCCATGACATATCTCCATATACCCGCAAGGAATTATCTATATGTGTCAAATCTGTTTTAGATAATTCTCCCAAATCCTCTTGTTTTTTTGGAATAATTAAATCCCAATCTACAACAGAAAAATACTGAGAAAATTTGCCATCGTCCTTAAAAAAACCATCTCCTCTTACCGATTTAAATATATCATATATGTTTGATGGCACTGGTCCATCATTCATAGCAATATATTTATCACCCGTAATTGTTCTGCCATACTCAACTAAATGCCCTCTGTCAGCAAAATATAATATCTTAAATATTTTATGGAAATCTTTACGTATTAATTTGTGCGCTATATATAAAACTGCGTTTAAGGATTTCTCTATATTAAATATAGGAATTATCATAATTTAGCGTTTATTTTTTTGTTTTATCATTTTATGATACAAAAGTACATAAAATAATTTATCTCTAATAATTTTCTCTGTTAAATTATTTTTCCCAACTATTCTCCATGCCCGATAACAAAAGAACAAATAACGATGTTAGTGCCTTTTTCGTTTGTTTAGTTTTTAAATACAAAAAACGGTTAGACAAATGTCTGAAAAAATCACTGATGCAATCAGTAATACTATTTTTTGTTTCTTATTCATAACTTTTCTTTCTTGTCTTCATCGGGCGGCAGCTCGGGGCAACTGATTATTTTTCCTTCTAATATTCTTATGTTTCTTAATAACTCATCTATGTTTCTTCTGTTGTTTGTCTTATTTATTGCATCTAATTTTTGTTGCACTATTTGATTAATATTTTTAATTTGGTCTCTCAATTCGGTTTTGTATTCTTGCGTTAATACGATCTTATGCGCATGTTTTATATCGGGACTATCATCGGTAAATAGCGCCATCAAATGGCATTGGTGTGCCTCAAATAAATCAAAACAGTTTGCTGAAAGGCCATATTCTATTGCAGATAATCCTACTTGCAACACTGTATAACTATTTCTTTTTTCATCATTTGTGGTTGTTATAAAATAACGTAAATAACTATCAAAAGAAGCTATACAAGACAGCATAAAACATCTATTCTCTACAATCTCTAATTCGGTCTTATTTTTATTAAACTCATCCTTAATTTTATTAAATTCATCCTTAATTTCTTTCTTTATCTTTTCTATTTCGTTATTTGTTCTATCTTCTATATGCTTAACTTGTGCATAATTTGATACAACTATGAACGTAGCAAGAATACCTACAAAAACAAGAACAATATTCTTATCATCGATGATTACGCTATGCCCAACAGAAAAACATATATTTATTGAGAGTAAAATTATCGTAATCCCTAATAGCCAATAATTACTTAACCATTTAATAAGAAAAGCATAACATCTTCGTCTGTTTCCCATTTTTCATTTATTTAAAATTTATATTATTTTGTCTTTTAATCCCATTTTAATAAACTCATCGTTGTTTACTTGTTTCATTCCTAATAGAGATGCAGCATATTCTTGGCTAAAACCTTTATTTTTCCTTATTTTAGCAATGTTTTCTAAAATATTATTTCTTTCTTTTTTCATAAATGCAAAATTAATTGACTATTTACCATTAACCATTAAATTGTTTATACTATAATAAACTGAATGCGCATGTAACTCCTGCCGTAACTATAGAAACCATCGACATTAATTTAATCAATATGTTTAAACTGGGACCTGATGTATCTTTGAACGGGTCGCCTACCGTATCGCCGACAATTGTTGCTTTGTGGCTTTCGGAGCCTTTGCCTCCATGATTTCCTTCTTCAATAAACTTTTTTGCGTTATCCCATGCGCCGCCTGCATTTGCCATGAATATTGCAAGTACAAACCCTGATGACAATCCTCCAATCAGCAATCCCATAACTCCGGCAACGCCAAAAATAACGCCTACCAAAACAGGAACAACTATTGCCAAAATCGATGGAAACAGCATTTCTTTCTGCGCTCCTTTTGTCGATATTTCTACGCAACGAGCGTAATCGGGAGTCGCTTCGCCGGTGAGAATACCTTTTATCTCGCGAAACTGACGTCTGACTTCTTCGACCATCTTTTGTGCTGCGCGTCCTACTGCATTCATTGTAAGCCCGCAGAACAAAAACGACATCATTGCTCCTATAAACGCTCCTACCAATACTTTGGGATTCATTAAATTTATTTCAAAATATGTCATAATATCGGGAATCGTTGCTGCCGATACGTCTATTACCTTACCTGCAATATTTATTGTTTCCTTTCCGATATGCTGTAATCCTATTTTTATTTCTTCGATATAAGATGCCAAAAGCGCAAGCGCTGTAAGCGCTGCCGAGCCTATGGCAAAGCCTTTGCCTGTGGCGGCTGTTGTGTTTCCGAGAGCATCGAGTACATCGGTACGTTTGCGAACTTCGGGTTCAAGTTTGCTCATTTCGGCATTTCCGCCAGCATTATCGGCAATTGGACCATAAGCATCTGTTGCAAGTGTTATTCCAAGCGTTGACAACATTCCTACGGCGGCAATTCCTATTCCGTATAATCCAAGACTTAAATTATTTGCCGAAATCATATTTGCCACATCAAAATTGGTTGCGCACAAAAACGCTAAAATTATTGCCATTGCTATTGTTATAACAGGAATAGCCGTAGATATCATACCAAGACCTATACCCGAAATTATTACCGTAGCAGGTCCCGAAGACGAACTGTGAGCAATGTTTTGCGTAGGTTTATACGAATGGGATGTATAATATTCGGTGGATTGTCCTATTATAATTCCTGCAAGCAAACCTACAATTACCGAACAGGAAATCCCTATCCAATTATCTATTTGTAAAAGATATAAAATTCCGAAAGTTGACGCTGCTATCAGAAAAGAACTCAGATTTACTCCAAATCCCAACGAGCGTAAAAGTTGTTTCATCCCCGCTCCTTCTTTTGTGCGCACCGTAAATATTCCTATTATCGACAATATTATTCCTATGGCTGCAATCAGCATTGGTGCAAAAACGGCTCTCAACTGCATGTCGTGATTTGCAACAAAGGCAGAAGCGCCAAGAGCGGCTGTTGCCAATATCGAACCGCAATATGATTCGTAAAGGTCTGCTCCCATTCCTGCAACATCGCCAACATTATCGCCAACGTTATCGGCAATTGTGGCAGGATTACGCGGGTCATCTTCGGGTATTCCCGCCTCTACTTTACCAACAAGGTCTGCGCCAACATCCGCCGCTTTGGTATATATCCCGCCGCCTACACGTGCAAACAGCGCCTGAGTTGAAGCCCCCATTCCGAATGTCAACATTGTTGTTGTTATTATTACTAACTTTTGACTTTCTGTGGCGGCATCAACAAAGTTATCAAGAATCAAATACCATACAGAAATATCCAGCAATCCAAGCCCAACAACAACAAGCCCCATAACAGCGCCCGAGCGAAATGCAATTTTAAGACCATCGTTAAGTGAACGCCGCGCTGCATTTGCCGTACGCGCCGAAGCGTAAGTTGCGGTTTTCATACCTATAAAACCTGCCAAACCTGAGAAAAATCCGCCTGTGAGAAAAGCAAACGGCACCCAGTTATTTTGAATTCCCAATCCATACGCCAAAAAAGCGAAAAACAATGCAAGTATAATGAAAACAATAATCACAACTTTATATTGTTGATAAAGATAAGCCATAGCGCCTTTGCGCACATGGCTTGCAATTGTTTTCATTGTATCCGTGCCTTCGGACTCTTTAAGCATTTTGCGGAAAAAGATAAAAGCAAAAAACAATGCTACCAATGAGCATACGGGTATTACCCAAAATAGATAGTTTATCATAATTTTTATATTTTAATGAATTTTTGCACAAATATAGAAAACATTTATGAATTATTGATTATTGAGTTATCAATTTTCGGTTATTTCTTAATGAATTCAAACTCGCAGCAAAATTATTCTCTTTGTTATGTTGATGTTGATTGTTGATTTGAAATAAGCACGCAGATTGTTTTATTATTTACGATTTCATTATATCATTAACCATTTCTTAGTAGCTGTTTGGTATAAGGAGTATCAATAAAGAAAGAGCGTCTTCACGGACGCTCCTTCCACTATGAAAAAATTAAAACTTAAATTTATAAAACTACTGTAATTCATCACAAATAGCCTTATATTTTTCGTATTTTGCTTTCATTTCATCACTCTCGGCACGAAAACGGAAATAAACGCTTCTGAGCGCATCGGCAAAGGCTCTTTCCTGAGGATTCAGTTCAAAGGCTTTTTCGAGCGGCTCAATAGATTTTCTAAATTCCACAATGGCTTTTTCCTGTTCTGCATCGGCTTCTTTTCCCATTTTATCTATGGCTGCGTTTAGTATGTTAACGCCGCGATTAAAGTACAAAGTGCCGAGCGCATAATATGAATTAGGACTGTCCTTGTCGATTTCAATCGCTTTATTGTATGCTTTGATTGCGTTTTCTTCATCTTTCAGTTGCATGTGCAGGTTTCCTTCTACATAAAACAGCGAAGAATTTTGTGTTCCCGATTCTGCTGCGGCTTTTTGTGCGTCTTGTAATATAGGAAGAATTTTTTGAGGATCTTCGCCTATTCCCAAATAATGATTTACCAACGTTCCCAAAATGCTTAAATTGGAAGGATATTTTTTATATGCATTCATAAGCATATCGCCTGCGCGCAAGGTATCATTTCGTGTTCCCTGACTTCTTATAACATTGTATATGCTTGCATATATATCTGCTCCCTGGTAGCCGTATTCCGATGCTTTTGTATAGTATTCTTCGGCAGTTTTATAATCCTGATTTTTCATTGCGATAAAACCTACATTGTATATTATGGTTGTATCAATTTTACCAACCGCCGGATGTGATGAACATTCCAAAGATTTTTTAAATCCATCGATTGTACCTGCATAATTTTCCACATAATATTCGCCGAAACCATAACTTGTAAATGTTCTGCTCAGTTCATCAAGTCCTGCGCCTATTTTTTTGGCATCGCCGCCAAGTTCTGCCGCTTTTTTGTATGCTTCCAACGCTTTGTCGAGAGGTTTATCGATTTCTGTTTTTGTTGTTCTCAAAAGTACAACTACTCCTTCGGGACTTACGATTACATCTTTGTTGTCATACACAATTACTTTAAATTCTTCTCCATCAACAACTATTTGTTTAGTTGATAACTGCTGTTCACCTTTGGTAAACAGTGGCAACTGCTCTTCTCTTAAACCTGCATTAAGCAGTTTGGAAGTAGGTTCGTCATAAATTTTGCGCATCAATTCTGCGCGGTCAATCCATGTTTTGGGATTGTCTTTCTTTTTGGGATTTACAATATCTTCATCACTTTTGCTTAAACTTTTAGCAAATTGTTGCGAGTATCCTATATGAATACTTGTGAGCAGAAGAATTGTCGTTAAAATTTTCTTCATAACAATATCGTTTTTTTTAGATGAGTAATTTCATTCTGATTAAATAATCAATTATTATACAAAGGTATAAATTTTATATTAAGTTCAAACTATTTATTAATTATTTTCTTCATCAACGTTTTCAACAATTTCTTCTTTTTCCTCGCTTTTGTTCACTTTTGCGACTGCTGCAATCAAATCTTTTTCTTTCAAATTGATAAGACGAACGCCTTGTGTTGCGCGTCCTGCAACGCGAATATCAGATATTGCCAGACGTATTGCCAGCCCCGAACGATTTATAATCATTAAATCATTTTCTTCGGTTACATCTTTTATTGCAATCAGTTTTCCTGTTTTTTCGGTAATGTTTATCGTTTTAACTCCTTTGCCGCCTCTGTTGGTAATTCTGTAATTTTCGAGGTCGGAGCGTTTTCCGTAGCCATTTTCCGATACAACCATTATTGTTGTTTTCGTATCTTCTTTATCTACACAAATCATACCTATTACTTCGTCTGTTGCCGAAATATTTATTCCGCGCACGCCTGCGCCGGTTCTTCCTATCGGTCTGACAAGTTTTTCGTTAAATCTGATTGCTTTTCCTTCGCGCGCTGCCATTAGTATTTCGCAGTTTCCATTTGTCAAACGGGCTTCCAATAATTCGTCTCCATCTTTAATGGTAATTGCATTAACTCCATTCTGGCGCGGACGTGAATATGCTTCGAGCAATGTTTTCTTAATTATGCCTTTTTTCGTACATAAAATAATATGATTATTGTTTATATATTCATCATCATTCAGTGTTTTTACGTTGATATAAGCCATTACTTTATCATCGTTCCCGATATTTATCACATTTTGAATTGCGCGTCCTTTTGAGGTTTTATTTCCTTCGGGGATTTCATAAACTTTTAGCCAGAAACAGCGTCCGTTGCGGGTAAAAAACAACATCGTGCTATGCATGTTTGCGACATATATATGTTCTATAAAATCTTCATCGCGGGTTGCTCCGCCTTTTGCTCCTACTCCGCCTCTGTTCTGAGTGCGGTATTCGCTGAGCAGCGTGCGTTTTATATATCCTAAATGTGATATTGTGATTACAACATCTTCGTCTGCATAAAAATCTTCGGGATTAAATTCTTCGGCGGCATAAATTATTTCGGTTCTGCGCTTGTCTCCATATTTGTTTCTTACTTCTACAAGTTCATCTTTTATTATTTGCCGCTGCAATTCTTCATCGGCAATAAGTTGTTGCAGATTTTCTATTTTTTTCATCAATTCGGCATGTTCTTCGCGAATTTTATCACGCTCCAGTCCGGTAAGTTGACGCAAGCGCATTTCTATTATTGCATTTGCCTGAATTTCGGAAAGTGAGAATTTTTCGATTAATCCGATACGCGCTTCATCTGGCGTTTTTGATGCTCGAATAAGCGCTATAACTTCGTCCAAATGGTCGATAGCAATCAATAAGCCTTCCAGTATGTGAGCGCGTTTTTGAGCCTGATCCAATTCGTATTTTGCACGGCGCACAACAACTTCGTAGCGATGACGAACAAAATATTTTATCAGTTGACGCAAATTAAGTAATCTCGGACGTCCATCTACCAGCGCTATGTTGTTTATCGAAAATGTGGATTGCAACTGTGTGTATTTATACAATGTATTTAACACGACATTTGCCACTGCATCCATTTTTAGTTTTATAACGATACGCAAACCGTTACGGTCGCTTTCGTCGTTAATATACGAAATGCCTTCTATTTTTTTTTCGGTTACAAGTTCGGCAATTTTTTCTATTAAATCTTTTTTATTTACCTGATAAGGTATTTCGGTTATCACAATTACTTCGCGTCCGCTATCGGAAATTTCCACATCGGTTTTCGAGCGAATTACTACTCGTCCGCGACCTGTTTCGTAGGCATCTTTTATTCCCTGATATCCGTAAATAATAGCGCCTGTCGGGAAATCGGGACCTTTAACATATTGCAAAAGTTCTTCAACCGTAATATCATTATTATCAAGATATGCGCAAATTGCGTCTATAATTTCGGAAAGGTTGTGCGGAGCCATGTTTGTTGCCATTCCCACAGCAATTCCCGATGCTCCGTTTATAAGCAGAGTAGGAATTTTTGTTGCAAGTACAAGCGGTTCTTGATATTCTTCGCTGTAATTAGGCACAAAATCGACTGTGTTTTTATCCAAATCTGCGAGTATTTCTTCGGATATTTTCTGCAAACGCGCTTCGGTGTAACGCATCGCCGCTGCCGAATCGCCATCCATTGAGCCAAAGTTACCCTGACCGTCAACCAGCATATAACGTAAACTCCATTCCTGAGCCATACGCACCAATGCTTCATAAACAGAACTGTCGCCGTGCGGGTGATATTTACCCATGACGTCTCCTACAATACGCGCGCATTTCTTGAACGGTTTATTTGCATATATGCCCATTTCGCTCATCCCGTACAAAATACGGCGGTGAACAGGTTTCATGCCATCGCGCACATCGGGAAGCGCACGAGATACAATAACAGACATCGAATAGTCGATATACGACGATTTCATTTCTTCTTCGATGTTAACCTTTGTGATTTTTTCGTTTATTTCGTTATTCTCTATCATATATTATTTTTATTGCGATGGGAAAACAATCTTTCATTGCTGGTTTGATAATTAATAATTATCAGACGTTTAATTGTCTGCCAATCGCATTTATTCAGAAAATGGGTGTAAAGTTACGCTTTTTTTGGAAATTTACAGCAATAAGTTTTCAACAATTTATGAAATTATGTGGAAATGCAGCAGATATTAATGGTTTTATCCTAAACTGCAATCAAAATACTCTTAATGTTTTTTTGAGTAAAAAATACTATTTACCATTTACTGATTTACTATTTACCATTATATCATTTACCATTTACTTAATGCATGGATAAAAAAATCGTCGAAACGATTTATTAAAACGTCTCGACGATCTTAGCAACCCCTATCATTCTCCTGATAGTTCGAAATCAATTTTCAGTTAAAACCTGTAGGCTATGCCTGCCGACAGCAATAATCTGTTCCAGTCGCTGCCGAGTTTGTATTTCACTTCGGCATTTAGTATCAATTTGTCGGTAAGTTTGAAATCAATACCGCCGCCAAGGTTGAAACCAAATTCGGTGTCGGAGGCGCTGCCGCCAAAATATTCCCCAAATTCGCCCAAATCAACGCTTGTTCCAAGCATGCCAAGACCAGCCAAAGGATAAACAGTTAGTTTGTCTGCTACTGGAAACAGCCAATGCGCATTTACGCTAAAATCCCACATACTGATTAAATCTTTTTCCAGAAAATACGTAAAATTTGCTTCCAAACGGAGAGGGTCAAGTACATTGTACTGAAATTTAGCGCCTATTCCATAATTGCTGAAATTGTCGCCCGAACCAAATACTACATTTGCTCCAACAGCCATGTCGCCCTTTTCTTGAGCCTGTGCTGCTACGTTCATTGTTACCATTGCGATTACTACAATCGCCGCTTTTTTTAAGATTTTTTTCATCTCGATTAAAATTAAAAATTTGTTAGTTAATATTGAAAATTCTTTTTTGTTATACATTTTTTATCTTCCTGCCGCTTTATTAAGTTTCATAACAGCCGAGGGGTCAATAACTGTGCTTGATTGCATTACTGCGCTTGTTGATTGCGCCGTGCCTTGCATGTTAAATTCCATTACTTTGAGCGCTCCGTTCAGTGATGCGCCTATACTGTTGCTCGGCGTGCCTATTGGAAATACGCCGCTTGCAGGATTTTGTCCTAATGTTACAGGCACAAGAGCGCCTTCTTTTGTTGCTCTGATTATCCAATTGGTTGCAATACTTGCATCGCAATTTTCATACATGTTTACCCATACTTCATATTTACCCGACTGAATATTTTCAGTAGAATAATATACGTTTTCGTTATTTATGCCATCTATGCTGCAACTTGGGTTTGAATCAATATCCAAGCCCCATGTACGGTAATATTCTCCTGTTTCTTCGTCATATTCCAGATCGCCTCCTCTGTTGCCGTAATAGATAACTTGTCCGCTGGGTTCTACAACATACAAATCCACATCCTTGTCATTGTCGAATGAAAGGCTTACCTGCAATGCGCCTGTGCCTGCATTTACAAAATGAAGCGGCGCGGTATAAAGCGTTGTGAGCGTACCGTTGCTTAGCAGTGCGCTTATCTGTATGGTAAACGAGATGCTGAGATTTTGGCTGAACAATATTACAAATGTGGAAGCGGCTTGCGATTGAGCAGAGGCGCGAGTAATCGCTTGCGCCGATAAAGAAGTAAGGCTATAATATTCATTAACGCCTTCTACGCTTACATAAATTTCCGATATTGTTTCTGCGGAATTTATACTTACAAATGAAGAACCGCCCGGCAATACGTTACGATTAATAGTAACGCTTCCGATGGAACTTCCCGATGTCAACTGAGGGATTGCTCCCTGATGTACTGTTGCGTTCTGAATAGAGAAATACTCTTGTTCGAGAACAGAACTTGGTTTTTCATCTTCGTTTTTATCGCATGATACGAATGTGAACATCGATAACAATGCTCCGAAGAATAAGATTGTTGCGCTTCTGAAAGCGACTTTTTGATTGAAATTTTTCATCTCTTTTTTGATTTAAATTTGTTTAAAACTTTTATTAATTATTTTTATTTTTATTGAACATTTAGTGTTTGCTTGACATACTCGTCATTCTGGCGAAAGTCTGAATCCATCGCTCTCGCTCGTTTTCTGACGAGTGTGCCGTTGTTGAATGTTGAAAACGTATCCGCCGCTCCACACTCGATATGAAACGAGAGGGAGCAGTTTCGGGAACAAATCCGACTGCTCGGACGGCGTAAAAACTCGCTCGGGAACAAATCCGACTGCTCGGACGGCGTAAAAATTCGCTCGGGAACAAATCCGACTGCTCGGACAGCGTAAAAACTCGCTCGGGAACAAATCCGACTGCTCGGACGGCGTAAAAACTCGCTCGGGAACAAATCCGACTGCTCGGACGGCGTAAAAACTCGTTCCGGAAGAAATCCCAAGGCTCGGACAGCGTAAAAACTCGTTCCGGAAGAAATCCCAAGGCTTGGAAAGCGTAAAAACTCGTTCCGGAAGAAATCCCAAGGCTTGGAAAGCGTAAAAACTCGCTCCGGAAGAAATCCCAAGGCTTGGAAAGCGTAAAAACTCGTTCCGGAAAAAATCCCAAGGCTTGGAAAGCGTAAAAACTCGTTCCGGAAGAAATCCCAAGGCTTGGAAAGTGTAAAAACTCGTTCCGGAAGAAATCCCAAGGCTTGGAAAGCGTCCCGCTCGTTTCCTGACGATGGCGCCGCTGTTGAACGTTGAAAACATAGCCGCCGCTTCCCACTCGTTAGGAAACGAGTGGGAGCATGAGGGCTTTGGAGTTGTTTTTATGAACAAGTTTTGTGTAATCATACAGGTCTTTTCTGTAAAAAATTTGGTCGCAAAGTTAAAAAAAATTTGTAAAGCAATTTTTTTTCAGTGAGAAATGGCATAATGATTAATGTTAAATAGAAAAATCTTTGCTCCCGCTCGTTTCCTGACGAGAGCGCCGCTGTTGAACGTTGAAAACATAGCCGCCGCTTCCCACTCGTTAGGAAACGAGCGGGAGCATGAGGATATTCTATTTTAGTTATAAAGTTCATAAAGTTATAAAGTTGAAAGTTATTTATCATTAACCATTATTCTTCACTCTTAATTCTTAATTTAATAAAGCCTTCCGTATCCGCTACCCATAACTATTGCGGCAAGCCCAAAGGTGAGTATGGCAAATACTACAATGGTAACAATCAAACTTACGATAAAATAACTCTGCGTTTTTTCGGCAGGCGATTTCATCATGGGTTGCAGTCCGATATAAAGCAGGTACAGCCCGTAAATTCCTGCCAGACTTGCCACCCACGACAGCGAAGGATACAGGTAGAATATGCCGCCCAAAAATATAGGCGTGTACGAATAAGCAACCAAAGCAAATGCTTTGTCAAGATTTTTTACGGCAGCATTGCCTTCGGCAAGCGCATTGATAACAAATGCCGTAATATACGTTCCGCCTGCCATAGCAATAAACTGAATTATTGCCTGACGGATTCCCCATTCCATCGAATGTATGCGCACGCCAAACACGCTGTAGCCTATCAGCCCGTAGCCGATAAAAGCGGCTATGGCGGGTATAAGCGCAAGCGGCAATACATAAGAGGTAAACAACTTTACGTGAGGCGTGTTTTCGCCTTCAATGGCTGTCCATTCCGTTTTCGGGGACGCCAAAATGTTTTTTGTTCTTTCTACGATACTCATTTTTTTTATTTTTTAATTTATTAATAAGAGTTGTTTGTTATTTATTATTTTATTTTAGTTATAAAGTTTATAAAGTTGAAAGTTATTAACCATCATTTTTCATTCTTAATTCTTAATTCTTAATTCTTCATTTAAGAAAACCACCCCGCCCTGCGGACACCCCTCCACAGAGGGGAATTTTTTTTGTTCGTCATTCTGACGAAAGTCAGAATCTCCTCTTTCAGGGGATTCTTGGCAAGCCAAGCGAACAAGTTCGATAGCCGTGTCAAGCCCGCAATGACGGCGTTGTATTCATCATTAACCATTAACTTTCAACTTTCAACTTTCAACTTTCAATTTTCAACTTTATGAACTTTCAACTAATTTTCACGAATTCTACGCGGCGATTTTTTGCTCGTCCTTCATCGGTGGAGTTGTCGGCGATGGGGTTGTTTTGACCTTTGCCTGCCGATTGCAGGCGGTCTTTGGCGATACCCATTTCTACTAACTTATCCACTATTGCCTTGCTGCGGGCTTCGCTCAGCGTCTGGTTGGAGGCGGCGTTGCCTGTGGCGTCTGTGTGTCCTTCGACCGAGAATTTCAAATCTGGATTGTCTTTCATCAGCGTTACGATGCGGTTGATTTCGCCCATCGATTCGGGTTTTATCACGCTCTTGCCCACGTCGAAGGTGATGCCGTAGGTGATAAACTTCCCGTCGGTCATCATGCGGTCGTAGAGCGGAACGGCGCCTTTGGCGATGCGGACGTTGGTAATGGCAGTGCGGTGGTCTCTCCAACTTGTATTGTTTATATTCATATAACTTGGAGCCGCCATACTCGGTATGTTTACTGCCCGAACGCCATTGATATAGGCTTTAAA
>JAISPX010000134.1 GCA_031274595.1 Prevotellaceae bacterium
ATCAGAAATGCAATGTACCCGACATTCACTAAAAACGAATGGCGGAACTTTGAACAGCATAAGTATAAAAATGAGTTTCAATTACCTTTTCGGATAAACACCGTTGACCGCTTTCAAGGTATGGAACGAAATATCATTATCATTTCCACCGTCAGAAGTGATAAGCAAATTGATTTGAACGGAAAAGAGCAAAAGAACAACAAATATCCATTTGCATTAGGATTTGCGAGAGAGTTACAGCGTGTAAACGTAGGTTTTTCTCGTGCAAAACGCCTGCTTATTGTTATCGGAAACGAAAGACACTTTTCCAACAAACAAGAATACGCCGAAGCCATTCAAAAAATGCATCGGGTAGATATAGCACAACTTCAAAATTTAGCAAGATGAAAAAACTATCCAAAATAGCAAGAGAACTCAACATAGGTATTGCAACAATCGCTGAATTTCTTAATTCAAATGGTTACGATTGCGAGGAAAATCCGAATGAGAAAATCCAAGAGGAAGTAGTTGATTTTCTAAAAAATAACATTTCGGCTTATCTTGCTGACCGAAAGAAAACTATAACACAGTCAAAACCAGCAAAGAAAACCGAAATTAAAACAACCGAACAAGTTCCATTGGAACTCAGAATAATTGATGCTGCCAGCAAAAACAAAAAACTAATTGAAAGAATTATTGGTTTTACCGATTTTGATTGGCATTACACAGTAGCTAAATTTGAAGGTACTTGTTCGCAGCCAGTTGATTTTAATTTGTTCGATGAAGTCCTTTGCGATTTGTTGCAGACAGGTCAGATGTCCGCAAAAGAAATCGGCGACATATTAGGGCTTGACATTCAAACAGACCCTGCTGAAAAAGAAATATTGTTGTCTGCAATCGACGAACTTAAACGCGATAAAATGATTGAAGGCGATGAAAGTATTTATTGGCTTACAGATGTTGGGATTGAGTGCGCAAAGAACGGCGTAAAATTTTCCACATTCACGCGAAAGTTTGATTTGTATATTGATACCGTAAGCGATGTAAAAGGAAAGGCAAAAGAGGTTTTTAGCAATTTGAGAAGCGAAAAACAAATCTCACGCGATAATGTGCCTCAAAATATAGATGATGTTAAGCCGTTAGCAGAGTTACAAGCCCCTGAAATTCATTTTCCTAAAAAGAATTTTCTATTGCAGTCCTGTGAGTCGAGAGGTATTGAAGGATATATTGCCAAAGTGTGGATAGTGCTTTTGGAAAATTTCAGGGACAATACAATTCGCTCTCTCGTATATGATGAAAAACAGGATAAGATTATAGAGCGGTTATCAGATGCTTTTGATAAGTTGGAAGACGAAAAACAAAATTTGCTTGAAAAACTTGTTAAAGTGAGCGAAAATGAAGATTTTGTTGTAGAATACACCGAAGAAAAAAAGCAAGAAGAACAAATTGCTATCGAAAACGAGTTGATTCAAAAGCAGGAAGAAGTTGAAATTGCTATAGAAACGCAAGATGTAGAAAAAATCAAAGAGATAGAAAAAGAAATTGTTGCAATTAAACGGCATTATAATTCACTTGAATTTGAAGTAGAACTGAAACGTCTCTTTGACCAAACGGCAAACGATTTGTGGATAATCAGCCCTTGGATAAAGAGATATGCAACATTTAGACGAATACCATTCTTTGAAAAATACCTGCAAAAAGGTGGTCGAATTTTTGTTGCCTATTCAGAGCCGGAAAACGAAACTGATATAATGGCAGACAAAGAAGCATTTAACAAGTTGCTTGAATTAGAAAAGAAATATCAGAATTTCTATCTAAATCAATTACCGCCCTTTCACTACAAAAGAGTTTGGCTTCGCAACAATGGTAATGATAATTTGTATTATACAGGCAGTTACAATATCCTTTCATTTTTTGTCAAACAAGGATTGCAGAATGTACGGCAGGAAGAAATGACAAAACTTGATTGGGACGAAGAAAAGGAAAAAGTTTATAACGAAATCTTTACTCAATTTGGCGTGAAGTACCTTAATAAGGCAGTTGACGACTTTAAGACATTAAGCACAAATGTACCTCAAACCATAGATAAAGCATTTTTGCAAAAAGTCAAAGCTTCCGACTACGTGAAGTTAAAGCCGTTTATAAATCAGGGAATTGATGTGTTTGATGAAAAATACCAGCAGTTGCAAGATGCCAAAGAAGATAATTTACGAATGTATCGGGAGCAGTATGTAAAAGGTGAGATTAAAAACTATAAGGCAGAGGCGTTGGAGTTGTCCAAACAAACCATTTCCTTGGATAAAAAACGAAACATACAAGGCAGGTTAAATACTGTGTTGAATGAGTTCTCTGAATTTAGTGAGTTAAGCGAATTGCAAGAAATTACAGAACTAATTCGCAATTTGAAAGTATATGATTTTGGCAAGAATAAGCCGAATACTCCCAATAATAATAAGAAAATCAAGAAAAGGAAATAATTATGTCACGCTTTGAAACTTCAAAATTCGTAAGAAATGCCTCGGTAATGAATCGAGATTGCTTGATAAATGCTTGTAACAAACTTAATTGGAAATATACTATTGTTGGCGATGAGTTGCTGATAAATGATATTGGAGTTAAACAGTCATTTGGTAACGAGTTTGCCATTAAGGTAAAAGGCAATCAAGTTACTTACAATACTTATTATTTGGGCAACACCAAAGAATATGTGCAAAAGTTGCAAAGCGTTTATAATGAACTTAATGTTGAATACTCAAAAACAATGATTATCAACGAGTTTAAAAGAAACGGATTTTCTTACAAAAGCAACGATAAATTTACTCAAACAGCGGAAGAAAAAGTCAGTTTCTTTATGGTGGGCAGGAGTAAGGATAAAACCGAAACCGAGCCGGTTGGACAGATTAAATTTACAATCCTCAACGATGGAACTGTT
>JAISPX010000136.1 GCA_031274595.1 Prevotellaceae bacterium
ATCAGAAATGCAATGTACCCGACATTCACTAAAAACGAATGGCGGAACTTTGAACAGCATAAGTATAAAAATGAGTTTCAATTACCTTTTCGGATAAACACCGTTGACCGCTTTCAAGGCATGGAACGAAATATCATTATCATTTCCACCGTCAGAAGTGATAAGCAAATTGATTTGAACGGAAAAGAACAAAAGAACAACAAATATCCATTTGCATTGGGATTTGCGCGAGAGTTACAGCGTGTAAACGTAGGTTTTTCTCGTGCAAAACGCCTGCTTATTGTTATCGGAAACGAAAAACATTTTTCAAATAAAGCGGAATATGCCGAAGCCATTCAAAAAATGCACCGAGTAGATATAGCACAACTTCAAAATTTATAAGAGTATGACCAAAAGATTATCAAAAATAGCAAGAGAACTAAATATCGGAATTTCTACAATCGCAGAATGTCTTAACTCAAATGGTTATGAATGCGAAGAAAATCCGAATAAGAAAATCCAAGAGGATGTGATTGATTTTCTCAAAAACAATATTTCGGCTTACCTTGCAGACAAAAAGACTGCGTACAATATTCCAACACAATCAAAACCTGCAAAGAAAAACGAGATAAAAACAACCGAACAAATTCCGTTGGAACTGAAAGTTATTGATGCTGCAAGCAAAAACAAAAAACTGATAGAAAGAATAATCGGTTTTACTGATTTTGATTGGCATTATACAGTCGCAAAATTTGAGGGAACTTGTTCGCAGCCGGTTGATTTTAATTTGTTCGATGAAGTTCTATGCGATTTGTTGCTAACAAGTCTGATGTCCGCTAAAGAAATCGGCGACATATTAGGGCTTGACATTCTAACAGACCCCGCCGAAAAAGAAATACTGTTGTCAGCAATCAACGAACTCAAGCGAGATGAAATGATTGATGGCGATGAAAGTATTTATTGGCTTACAAATGTTGGAATTGAATATGCAAAGAATGGTGTTAAATTTTCAACATTCACCCGAAAATTTGATTTGTATGTTGATACGATAGGCGATGTAAAAGAAAAGGCAAAAGAGGTTTTTAGCAACTTGAGAAGCGAGAAACAAATCTCATTCAAACGCGACAATTTACCGCAAAACTTGGAAGATGTTAAACTGTTAGCAGAGGTGCAAGCCCCTGAAATACATTTCCCAAAGAAGAAATTCTTTTTACAGGACTGTAATCCTATTGGTGTTGAAGGATATGTGGCAAAAGTTTGGGTTGTGCTATTGGAAAATTTCAGAGATAATACCACTCGTGCGCTCGTATATGATGAAAAGCAAGATAAAATTATCGACTCATTGTCGGAGGCTTTTGATAAGTTGGAAGACGAAAAACAAAATTTGCTTGAAAAACTTGTTAAAGTGAGCGAAAATGAGGATTTTGTTGTAGTGTTTACAGACGAACAAAAGCAAGACGAACAAATTGCTATTGAAAACGACCTGATTCAGAAACAGGAAGAAGTGGAGACAGCAATTGAAACGAAAGACGTAGAGAAAATCAAAGAGATAGAAAAAGAAGTTGTCGCAATTAAACGGCATTTTAATTCACTCGAATTTGAAGTGGAATTAAAACGCCTCTTTGACCAAACAGCAAACGATTTATGGATAATCAGCCCTTGGATAAAGAAATACGCAACATTTAGACGAATACCATTCTTTGAAAAATACCTGCTAAAAGGCGGACGGATTTTTATTGCCTATTCAGCGCCGGAAAACGAAACCGATGTTATGGCTGACGAGGAAGCATTTAACAAGTTGCTCGAATTGGAAAAGAAATATCAAAATTTCTATCTGAATCAGCTGCCTGCATTCCATTATAAAAGGGTGTGGTTGCGGAATAACGGTGGCAATAATTTATATTATACAGGCAGTTATAATATCCTGTCTTTCTTTGTGAAACAAGGATTACAAAACGTACGGCAGGAAGAAATGACAAAACTTGATTGGGATGAAGAAAAGGAAATTGCTTATACTGAGATCTTTACTCAATTCGGAGTTAAATACTTGCATCGTGCTGTCGAAGATTTTGATACATTAAGCACAAATGTACCTCAAACCATAGATAAAGCTTTTTTGCAAAAAGTTAAAGCTTCCGACTGTGGGAAGTTAAAGCCGTTTATCAATCAGGGAATTGATGTGTTTGATGAAAAATACCAGCAGTTACAAGATGCCAAAGAAGAGAAGTTACGCATGTATCGGGAGCAGTATGTAAAAAGTGAGACTAAAAACTATAAGGCAGAGGCGTTGGAGTCGTCCAAACGAACCATTTCCTTGGATAAAAAACGAAACATTCAAGGCAGGTTAAATACTTTGTTGAATGAGTTCTCTGAATTTAGTGAGTTAAGCGAATTGCAAGAAGTTACAGCACTAATTCGCAATTTGAAAGTATATGATTTTGGTAAGAATAAGCCGAATACTCCCAACAATAATAAGAAAATCAAAATCAAGAAAAGGAAGTAATTATGTCACGCTTTGAAACTTCAAAATTCGTAAGAAATAATTCGGTAATGAATCAGGACTGCTTGATTGATGCTTGCAACAAACTTAATTGGGAGTACAATATTGTTGGCGATGAGTTGTTAATAAATGACATTGGAGTTAAACAGTCATTTGGTAGCGAGTTTGCCATTAAGGTAAAAGGCAATCAAGTTACTTACAATACATATTATTTGGGCAATACCAAAGAATATGTGCAAAAGTTGCAAAGCGTTTATAATGAACTTAATGTTGAATACTCAAAAACAATGATTATCAACGAGTTTAAAAGAAGCGGATTTACTTACAAGAGCAACGATCAATTTACTCAAACAGCGGAAGAAAAAGTCAGTTTCTTTATGGTGGGCAGGAGTAAGGATAAAACCGAAACCGAGCCGGTTGGACAGATTAAATTTACAATCCTCAACGATGGAACTGTT
>JAISPX010000031.1 GCA_031274595.1 Prevotellaceae bacterium
TGCAAAACACGCAACAAAGCTCGGAAAAAACATAATTATTCAATCTATCGAAGGCGGCAAACATGATTTGGTTTTATCCGAAAAAAACGTTCGCGAAAAAGTTTATAACAATCTTTTCCTGTGGCTGAAAAGCGTTATTTGATTTTTAATTTTGCATATCAAATAATCAACGGTAATTCGGTTATTATTACAACTGATTATTATTTTTATTACCTTTGCAACTCAAAAATTTGATAATATTAAGATATGAATAAGCCCAAACGATATTTGGTTACGTCGGCGCTGCCTTATGCAAACGGACCAATACATATAGGACACCTTGCAGGAGTTTACGTTCCCGCCGATATTTACGTTCGCTATTTGCGCTCGAAAGGCGAAGATGTTGTTTTTATCGGAGGAAGCGACGAACACGGCGTTCCTATTACTATTAAAGCCCGAAAAGAAGGCGTTAAACCTCAGGATATTGTCGATAAATATCATTCAATTATAAAAAAGTCATTTGAAGATTTTGGCATTTCATTTGATATTTATTCGCGCACAACTTCAAAAATTCATTATAAAACGGCTTCCGATTTTTTCAAAAAATTATACGACAACAATAAGTTTATTGAAAAAACAAGCGAACAGTATTATGATGAAGAAGCGCATCAGTTTCTTGCCGACCGCTACATTGTAGGCGATTGTCCGCATTGCGGCAACGGAGGCGCTTACGGCGACCAGTGCGAAAAATGCGGCTCTACGCTTAGCCCGATGGAATTGAAAAATCCACATTCGGCAATCAGCGGCAGCAAACCCACATTGCGCGAAACGTCTCATTGGTACTTGCCTCTCAATGAATATGAAAATTTTCTTAAAGAATGGATTCTTGAAAATCATAAAGAATGGAAAGCCAATGTTTACGGACAATGCAAATCATGGCTGGATTTAGGATTACAGCCGCGCGCCGTGAGCCGCGATTTGGATTGGGGAGTTCCAATACCTGTTGAAGGCGCTCAAGGCAAAGTTTTATACGTTTGGTTTGATGCTCCTATAGGATATATTTCAAATACTATTGAACTTTTACCAAACGACTGGGAAAAATACTGGAAAGACGAAGACTCCAAACTTGTGCATTTTATAGGAAAAGATAATATAGTTTTTCACTGTATCGTTTTTCCGTCAATGCTTAAAGCGCACGGCGAATATATTTTGCCCGACAATGTTCCTGCAAATGAATTTTTAAATCTCGAAGGCGATAAATTATCAACTTCGCGCAACTGGGCGGTTTGGCTGCACGAATATCTTGAAGAATTTCAGGGCAAGGAAGATGTTTTGCGTTACGTATTGTGCGCAAATGCTCCCGAAACAAAAGATAATGATTTTACATGGAAAGATTTTCAAACGCGCAACAACAGCGAACTTGTCGCCGTGCTTGGAAATTTTGTTAATCGAGCGCTTGTGCTTACGGCAAAATATTTTGACAATAAAGTTCCTGAAATTAAAACAAAAACCGATTACGACAACGAAGTAATATCCGAAATACCTAAAATAAAACAAAGTATAGAAGAATCGCTCGCAACATATCGTTTTCGCGAAGCGCTGAAAGAAACCATGAGCCTTGCCCGACTTGGCAACAAATATCTTGCCGACACAGAACCGTGGAAACTTGCGGCAACAGATATGGAACGAGTATCAACAATTCTTGCAATATCGCTGCAAATATGCGCAAATATTACAATTGCAATAGAACCGTTTATGCCTTTTACTGCACAAAAATTACGGAAAATGTTGAATATTTAATTTGGAAAATATGAAAACAGATAAAAAACAGTACATTTATATCGTTCAGGCATCATTAGAACCATCTAAATGCAAGATAGGCAAAACCAATTATTTGGAACGGAGGCTGAATGAATATAATAGTATGACGGGCAAGTCGCAGGAAAATTTTTACAAATTTTTATTTACCTGCGAAGTTACCGATATGTCACAGGTAGAAAAGGACATCAAAGACAGTTTTTCTAAATTCAGAGAACAAAAAAACAGGGAAATATATTTTTATAATGATGATTTGTTTGTTGATTATGTCAGTTTTATTAAATCGCATAAACTTTTCATAAAAGAAATGTTTATCAAACCCGAAAAAAATAAAAAAGAAGTCAAATTTACGCAACAGACAACGCCGTCGTTGAAAGAGCGCGGATTAACGCAAAAAGACCTGCTGGAAAACGCAAAACGAATAAAATATGACGAATTTTATACCAGATACGAAGATGTGGAAAAAGAAATTTCAATGTACGGCAAAGAGATTTGGAAAGACAAAGTAGTTTTTTGCAACTGCGATGATGCGTTTAATAAAAATAACGAAAAAAAATCTTCGGCATTTGCGTGGTATTTTTATAATCATTTCAAAGAATTAGGCTTAAAAAAACTGATTTGTACGCATTTTTCAGGCACAGTCAATTTGTTTCATGATGTGGCGGAAGGATACATTGCATACATTTTTTATACCACAGACGGCGAAAAAATCGACAAGCAATTCCCCAAAAATTATACAGGCAGTTTTGATCACCCGCTTTCGTTGAAAATATTGAATGAAGAGGCAGATATAGTTTGTACTAATCCGCCATTTTCGAGAATGAAAGAATATTGGAAATTTGTTATTAAAAGCGGTAAAAAGTTTTTGATTATATCAAATATATCAAACGCCGTAAATACAGCGTATATACACTTTTTCAAAAACAATCAGATTTGGGCAGGTTATAATCGTGTTGATTATTTTCAAAATCCAAAAAGACAACTTACAGATGCTTCCGGTCATTGGTACACGAATATTCCGATAGAAAACAGACCAAAATCTAAATTGTTGAAAATCGTGCCATTAAAAAATATTCCCGAAAAGTATAAAAAATATGACGATTCTAAAACGCTGATAATTGATGGTGGTTATATCCCGAGTAATATCAAAAAGCCATTTGCCATATCCGCCCGACCAATATTGAACGGCATATTAGAAAAGGGCTATAAAATTATTCAAGAAAAAAGATATACGCCATATATAAATGGCAAAGAAGGTTTTGCAAGAGTTTTGGTGCAAAAAATATAAAACTGAAAATTTTAAAAAATATGCGGTACACAAAAGAATTTTTATACGAACATAAGGAAATATATTCTCTAATGCGCAAGGCGTTTATAGAATTTTTCGAGCAATGGAGAGGCGCAGGCGCTGACTTAAATGCTATATACGAACTTTTAGACAGGTACCCCGGCGAGTGGGTTGCAAGTACTTATTTTAATAGATTTAGTAACGACGAAGTGGAAAAAGAACTTTATGCAGAGCAAGTCATATTGCCGTACTGCATTGAGCGCGGACTGATAAAAAAGAAAAAAGGCAAATATGTGCTCAACGAAGATGCAGAACAAATGCCTGAATTAGATTTTTCAGAGTCTTAACACAGAAAAAATAATTTAAAAATAAAAATATATGACAAATACCGATAATAAAAAACTTTCGTGGGCAGACTTTGGCAGAACAGACCTTTTGCCCGCCGGACACGAACTCGGAAAAGCCGAATTGCTGTTTGCAAAAATCGAAGATGATGTTATAAAAAAACAAGTGCAAAAACTTTTGGACGCAAAAAAAGCAAACGAACTTAACAATTACAAGCCCAATGCCGTAAAACCTAATATCACGTTTGATGATTTTACGAAAAATGATATTCGCACAGGAACGGTTTTGGACTGTAAAAAAGTCCCGAAATCTGACAAACTTTTGCAATTCAGAATCAACGACGGCATAGGCGAGCGCACAATACTTTCAGGCATCGCACAATCGTATCCCGAGCCTGAAAAATTAATCGGAACGCAGGTTTGTTTTATTGCAAATTTTGAACCGCGAAAAATACTCGGCATAATGAGCGAAGGAATGATACTGTCAGCCGAAGATGCCGATGGCAAATTAATCCTTATACGCCCAATCCGCGAAGTAAAAAACGGAACTTCGATAGGATAGTTTTCACAAGATGCGGTGGAGATTTTTATCCATTTGGGTCGGCGCAATTGACGACGAACTTACGGTAAAATCATACATCGTTCCGGGCTTGGGCGATGCAGGCGATTTGGCTTATGGCTGCAAAGTGTGATTGAGAATGATATTGCTTTATTATTTACGATTTACTATTAACCATTATAACATTTATCATTAACCGTTTTTTAATAGCGGTTTGGTATATCAGCAAATTTTCCGCAATTTCTGGCTCCGAGCGCCGACTTCCTTGCTCCGAGCGAGGACGTCTTCACTCCGAGCAAGGATTTCCTCCCTTTGAGCAAGGATTTCCTCGCTTTTAGCCAGGATTTCTTCACTCCGAGCGAGAATTTCCTCGCTTTTAGCCAGGATTTCCTCGCTCCGAGCCAGGAAGTCGGCGCTCGGAGCCAGGAATTAGATTCTGTGGACTGTGAAACCGACTCAAACGACTGACTATTCGGTAATTTCTTCCTCTTCATACCTAACAGCCTACGCTAATCTACATCAAGACACAACTCGTTTAAGTTTTTCCGATAAAATTTTTCGTATTTGGTTAAGTTCTATTATTTTTTTTGTTATCAGAGTTGTTTTTTCATTATTTGCATCTGCCACGCTGTTGTTGAGTTCTATTGTGAATTTGTCGATGGTTTGCGACAGTAATTTCAGTTTGTAAACAGTTATTGCTCTCGGAATTGTGCGTTTCAAGTCATCTTCTTCGTGCGGAATATTAGATCCGAAACGTTTCCATATTTCGCTTAATTCGTATTCATCGGAAATGATATTAACGGCAAATTCCGAAATTTGTTTGTCGATGTTATTTATAAAATGTTTTATTGAGAACTCGACATTTTGAATCAGGAGATTTTCATATTCATTGAAAATTCGTTTATAGCAGTCGTTTTGCAGCAAAATATCATCTTTTTTCAACTCGCTGATTATATACTGGGCAACCGTATCAATACTTCCGTGTTCATTTTCAAACAAGGGATGATTTCCATGTTTCAGAAGAAAATAAGCCAGTTCTTTTTCCTGTTCATCGCAATTGCCCTCAACAGCGGGAATGATGGGTTTTTGCCGTTTTTTTTCGGTAACAAGCTGTTTTACATCTTTATATTCTTTTCCGTAGTATTTTTTTGCAAGTTCGCGTTTTAGTTCTTCAACCAGAGTATTTTCGTCAACATCAAACATTCGCGAACATTCTTTTACGTAAACCATCCGCATAATGTTATCGGGTATAACGCTTACAGACTGAATAATATCGCCGATTACTTTGGCTTTTTTGGCTGGGTCGTTTTTGCTTTCGGCTAACAGAAAATTTGATTTGAAAACAATAAAATCCTGCTCGTTTTCTGTAAGAAAAGTTTCGACTTCCGATGCCGAATGTTTGCGTGCAAATGAGTCGGGATCTTCATTATCGGGAAAAATAACAATCTTCACCGTTAATCCTTCTTCGAGCAAAATATCAATTCCCCGCAATGAGGCATTAATGCCGGCTGAATCTCCGTCGTACATGACCGTTACTTCTGGCGAAAAACGGCGAATAAGTTTTGCCTGTTCAATAGTGAGAGATGTTCCGCATGAAGCAACAACATTGTCAATTCCAACCTGATACATTGATATTACGTCTGTATATCCTTCGACCAGATAGCATTTTTGTTTTTTCACGATTGCGTTTTTGGAGAAAAACAAACCGTAAAGCGTTTTATTTTTTACATATACATCCGATTCGGGCGAGTTTTTATATTTTGCAACATTTTTTTCTGCGCTGAGCGTCCGTCCGCCAAAGGCAATCACACGTCCAGTTACCGAATGTATGGGAAAAATTACGCGTCCTGCATAAAAATCTATAAGTTCGCCCGTTTGTCCTCGTTCGGAACATAATCCTGCTTTCAGTAGAAATTCTTTTTTGTAGCCATCGGCAAGCGCTTGTTTTGAGAACGCTGATAATGTCCGCAGGCTGTATCCGAGTTGAAACTGATTGATTATAGCCTGTGAAAATCCGCGTTCTTTGAAATAAGTCAAACCTATGGATTTTCCTTCGTCGGTTTCCATCAGATTTTTGATGAATTGTTGTCGGGCATAATCAAGAGCAATCAAAATACTTTCGCGGTCGTCATTTTGGCGTTGTTCTTCCTGCGTAAGTTCACGTTCATCGATTTCGATTCCGTATTTTTTTGCAACATATTTCAGAGCCTCGACATATGAAATATTCTCATGCAATTGCACAAATGTTACGGCATTTCCTGCTTTTCCGCAACCAAAACATTTGAAAATTCCTTTTGATGACGAAACCGAAAATGATGGAGTTTTTTCATCATGAAAAGGGCAGCATGCAATATGGTTTGCACCGCGTTTTTTTAGCGACACAAAATCCTGAATAACATCTACAATATCAACAGTGTCAAATATTTTATTTATTGTTGCTTGGTCAATCATAACTTACAAAGATAAGAAAAATAATTATACCTGTTGATAATCCCCAAAAATAGACAGGGGCAACGCATTAAAATTTTATCACATTGATATACAGATGGTTAAAAAATAGCATTTTGGCTATTTTTGTAAAATTTTCAAAAAACAACATTTGATTATCAGGTAATTACGCAAATAAATTAATTTTAATGCGTTGACCCTGCAAAAATAGAAATGTTAAAATAAATATATTAAAATTTAAACTTTTTTATGAAATATCTGTCGCATTTTTAGAGCATTATCATTTAATTGCGTAATTTTGCATAATTAATTACTACGATTATGACAAAAAACAAAAATCACTACTGCATAATAATGGCAGGCGGCGCAGGCGTTAGGTTTTGGCCACTCAGTCGCGACAAGCGTCCTAAACAATTTCTTGATATTCTCGGAGTGGGAAAAACGTTTATCCAACAAACATTTGAACGCTTTGAAAAAATAATACCGAAAGAAAATATTTTGGTTGTAATTGGCGAATCGCATGTAAATCTTGTGAAAGAACAATTGCCCGATATTATTGATGAAAATATTCTGGTAGAACCCGTTAGACGCAACACTGCGCCTTGTATTGCTTATGCAACCTACAAACTGCTTACAAAAAATCCCGATGCAACGGTTGTTGTTTCGCCTTCAGATCATTTGATTTTGGACGAAACAACCTTCATTAATACCATACAAAAATGTTTGACTATCGCCGAGCAGAAAAAAACAATGGTTACAATAGGTGTTAAGCCCACGCGACCGGAAACAGGCTATGGATATATTCAAGTCAACCGAAAAGAAAGCGACAAATCGGGAGCGTTCAAGGTGAAAACTTTTACCGAAAAGCCAAATATTGAAATGGCAAAAGTGTTTATAGAAAGCGGAGAATTTTTCTGGAATTCGGGTATTTTTATCTGGTCGCTTGATACGATAAAAAATTCTTTCAACAAGTATCTTCCTGATATTGCGGAACTTTTGTCGGCAGGTGCAGACGTTTATTATACTTCTAAAGAAAAAGATTTTATTACGAAGGCATATTCCGAATGTCGGGCAATTTCTATTGACTTTGGCATTATGGAAAAGGCAGACAATGTAGATGTTGTGTGCGCAGATTTCGGTTGGAGCGACCTTGGCACATGGGCTTCGTTGTTTTTGCATAAAGCAAAAGATGAATCGAAAAATGTAATAGATGCGAAAAATATTTTTATTGAAAACGTAAAAAAGTCGCTGATAAAAGTAAATTCAAATAAACTTGTGGTGGTAAAAGATATTGATAATTACTTGATTGTTGACACCGACGATGTTTTGCTTATCTGCCCGAAAACAAATGATAACGACATCAAAAAACTTGTTGATGAAGCATTATTGAAAAACCGCCGTTATTTTTAACAACAAAGACATCAATTTTCGAAAATTGCAGACTCAATAATCTTGCCGTTTAACGTTATTTTGTTGTAATTTTAGATTAATTATAAAACAAATGTAATTTTATATTGCATAAATATTAACGTATTAAACAAATAAGTATTGCTATATCCTGTTTTATCAATCATGCACATGGATTTGACAAAATGACCAATAGGTTAATCAAGTGTATATCAGCAAAAAATATAGTTCTATTTTGTCATTTTGCTATTTTAAAATATTCGGATATTACCAAATTATGAGAAAGCAGAAAAGCGATATATCACGAAAGATGAAATGTTAAATTTACTTTAAAATATAAATGTTAAAACAGTAATTACAGAAAATTTATAATATATATGCGATATTAAATTTAAATAAATAGTTAAAAATTAAGAAATGGTAAATACTATAATCATAAATAAGAGAATAGGTGTAGCGACAGCGCAACCGTCTGTTAATAAACTCTCGCCTTTGCAAAGCGAAACAAGTAGAGCATAATATTAATAATCAAAAAAATATTAATCGTATTTTGATGGCTGTTTAGTATATGATTTTATTATTGCGGTTTTTCTGCCTTTGTGTAAAATTATTTCTACCTCATCATGCGGTTTTACGGAATTTGCATCTGTTACAACTTTTCCGTTGTGCGTTACAATAGAATATCCGCGTTGTAAAATGCGTTTGGGATTGTTCAATTCAATGTTTGTTTGGTAAAAATGTAATTTGTTTTTTATCTCTCTGAAACGCAATGTGATTAATGGTTTCAACTGTTGCGATAAAAAGTTTTTTATAAAATATTTGTTTCGTTCTATTATTATGGATGCTGTATTTTTTAGTTGTATTGAAATATCATGCAATTTATAACTTTCATTTTGCAACTGTATTTTAACAATACTTGTCAGTTGTTCGGCAATGTCGTTGAGGTAAAAATCTTGTTGCGCTGCACAATCAATTAAAAATTCGGCAGCTGCCGTTGGCGTTTTCGTCATTGTATTGGCAACCATATCTGCAACGCTCATGTCTTTGTCGTGACCAATTCCTGTAATCACGGGAATCGGGATTTGTGCGATGTGCGATGCGAGCAAATAACTGTCGAAACATGACAAATCGCTCACCGAACCGCCGCCACGAATAATTACCAAAATATCAAAATTATCGACATCATTATAAACCTCGTCTATAGCCGCAATTATTGATGCTTCGGCATCTTTGCCCTGCATTGAGGCGGCGAAAAGCGTTGTTTGAAAATTATAATCATGGCTGTAAAGTTGATTTATAAAATCACGATAACCTGCTGCTGTTGACGACGATATTACTGCAATTCGTAAAGGTAAAACAGCAATCTGCAAACTTCTGTTCATATCAAAAATGCCATCGTCGATTAATTTTTTTATCGTTAGTTGGCGTTGTAATTGAATTTCGCTGACGGTATAAGTCGGGTCAATGTCGATGATATTTAAGTTTAATCCGTATAGTTGGTGATATTGAATTTGTACTGTTATCGAAATTTTCATTCCTACCGAAAGCGGAGTTCCTGTTTCATTTTCAAAATATGGTTTCAACATTCTGTAAGTATAAGCCCAGATTGTGGCGTTCACTTTTGCTTTGGGAATACTTGAGTTTTCATCGTGCTGCACAAGTTCAAGATAGCAATGCCCCGAAACGTTTTCTTTGATTTCGTTAATATCGGCAACGACCTGATAATTTGCAGAAAAAGCAGAATTTAATTCTTCTTTTATCATCATTTGCAGTTCAAGCAGGCTGATAATATTTTTGTTTGCCGTGTTATTCATTTTCAAAATTTATTTTAAAATAATTTCTTCGATAATATATTCGCCATATCGCTCGTTTATGTTTTTTACTATTTCACTGCGCTGCATAAATATCTGATTTCGTGCGATAGCCGAATCAAAAAAGACAAACAATTTTCGTTCATGAATTGTTTTTTTTGTGATATGTTTTAAAACGGATTCTCCTGCAATTTCATTAAATAATTTCATTATCCTGTATTGTTTGAAACCGTTTTCCAGTCCAAGTTGTTTGACATATAGTTTTATTGCTTTTTCGACTTTTTCGGGACTTATTCTTTCCATTATTTTATGCGATTTTTGTTATTTTTCCATTCTCTACATTAAATAATGAGAATGAATTTTTTTGTTGTTCAAGAATTTTATCCAAACGCGTTTTGTTGCTGTCGGTCATAAATATTTGACCGAAATCGTTGCCTGCAACAAGCGAAATGAGATGTTCCACGCGATGCAAATCCAGTTTGTCGAAAATATCGTCGAGCAATAAAATTGGAGCGATGTCTGTTTGTTGTTTGAAAAAATTGAATTGTGTAAGTTTGAGGGCAATCAAAAAAGTTTTCTGCTGTCCTTGCGAGCCGATTTTTTTAATTGGATAATTGTTCATTTTCATAATCAAATCATCGCGATGAATGCCTGTTGTTGTGTGTTGCATTATGCAATCTTTTTCAAATGTATGCTCGAGCAAATCAATAAAATTGTTTTCGTTTAAATCGGATTTATATGTTATCGAAACTTGCTCGTTGCCGTTTGAAACCTGCTTGTAAACCTGTGTAAAATAATGCTGTATCTGTTCTATAAACTGTTTTCGTTTTTGATATATCGTTTGCGCATATTCGTTCAATTGTTCGTTTAGCACGGTAACGACATCGTTTTTTTCTTTTATTTGTTTCAGCAATTTATTCCGCTGCATTAGTATGCGGTTGTATTTTACAAGATTTTCGAGATAAATAATATCAAGTTGCGACATAACGCTGTTGAGGTATCTGCGGCGTTCGTCTCCAGAATCGTTTATCAGCGAAATGTCTGTAGGCGAAATCATAACGACCGGAATAAGCCCGAGATGGTCGGCAAAACGCGAGTATTGTTTATCGTTGCGTTTAAATATTTTTTCGCCGTTTTGCACGCCGCAATATATTTTTTCTTCGTTTTCTTTGCGCACAAAATTTCCCTGTATTATAAAATAATTTTCGTTGTGTTTAATATTTTGTCGGTCGGTAGTGTTGAAAAAACTTTTTGTAATCGACAAATAATATATTGCATCGAGCAAATTTGTTTTTCCCGCTCCGTTATCGCCCACAAAACAATTCAGATTTTGCGAAAACAGGAGTTCGGTTTGCTCAATGTTTTTAAAATTATTTATTGATATTTGTTTTAGATGCATTAAATATATTTATTTGTTGTGCGAAGATATAAAATGTTTTCCAAATCAAAGCCGCAATCTTGAAAAATGTTTTTATAAATAGTCATTTTCATTTTGTTTAGTTGGGATACATGAAGTTTATCCTAAATCAGGAAAAAAATTTCAGGCTGTTATGGGTTCATTCCCTTCACAAATTCTGTAACTGTCAATCGGTGAACGCCCAAAATTCGAGCAATAGCGCTTTTTGATATTTTTTTATCCAACAGCGTTTTTATTTCGGCTTCTTTGCCTGTGAGTTTTTTGATTTTTGATTTACTGCCTTTTGGACGCCCCAACACAATGCCTTCTGCTCGTTTGCGGGCAAGCGCTTCTTTGGTGCGTTGAGAAATAAGGTTGCGCTCAATTTCGGCAGAAAGACCGAAAGCAAAAGCCAGAACTTTGGAATTGATGTCGCTACCTAAACGGTAATTATCTTTGATAGTCCAAACTTGTATATCGCGGTTCATACATTCGTTGAGAATACCCATAATCATTAACAGGTTTCTGCCTAAGCGCGAAAGTTCCGAGCAAATTAAAATATCGTCTCGTTTCATTTTTTTGAGAAGTTTACCGAGTTTTCTATCTTCCGTTTTTTTAGAGCCGGAAATAGTTTCCTCAATCCATTTATCTACTACCAACACCTTTGTGTTACAAAATTGATTAATTTCAAAGCGTTGGTTTTCTACTGTTTGTTTGTCGGTACTCACCCGAATGTAACCATAAATCATAATACTTTTATTGTTTAAATTAATACTAAATTGTCTGTATAAATTAATGCAAATATAGTATAAATTAATCCATACTATTTTAATAGGCGAAAGTTCGGCGTTTATATTAGACAAAATGC
>JAISPX010000165.1 GCA_031274595.1 Prevotellaceae bacterium
AACCGCTTCCCGTTTTATATGAAATATCGCTTACAAAGGTAATGTTCAGCGGCAAATAAACGGTTGTCCATGCGTTAACATCGTAGTCGCGTATATTCTGGTCGTTTTGCGATGCCAGCGAGTTTTTTGTATTCGTAAACGATACCGTTCCGCCTACGCCCAAATCCATAAACAAAGTACTGAATTGCAAGCCTAAATTAGGAGTATATTGACTGTATTGAGTTGTGTTTTTTATTCCGTTGTTCAAACTCACATTCTGGCTCATGCTTGCACGCGATGAAGAATTAAGTTGAAATGATGAATTTATAGGAAAATTAACGGTTACAAAGCTCATCAAATTCCACACCCCTCCGTCGACATTGTCGTAAGTTCTGTCCTGAATACCATCTGCGATAAACACTGATTTTGACACTATGCTGTTTTGCGTCATGCTTCCGCGCAAAAATACCATAAGAGTACGCATCTTTGAGCGATTGTTGAGGTTGTATCTCACATTCAGCGAATGAGTATAACTTGGTTTTAAATACGGATTTCCATGACTTATATTCAAAGGATCTGTTCTGTCAATCCATGGATCTAACTGCGACAAGCTCGGCTGTACTGTTCGTGTATTGTAATCAATTCTGATATTATGCGATTTTGTAAAATTATACTGAAACTGAGCCATAGGACCAATGTTTGTAACATTGCGTTTTGGTAGTTGCGGACTGTCTTCTTCTTCATAATGTGTACGTATGCTCTGCGATGACTGAGGATTTACGTTAACGCCTACTTGGAAATTATATTTATCGGTAGTTCGTTTATAACTTAAATGTATTTGCTGATTAATATATTTATTTTCATAATCGTTGCTGTATAACGAATCAAACCGAGTATAATTTTCTGCTGCATCCTTATTATAAGTGTGCGTTTCCTGATTTCTGTTGTTGGCGCTGTATGAATAACGAAATTGCAGAAAATCGTTTTTCGACAAAGGTTCAATGTAAGATGTCTGGAAACGGTAGGTTGTGCTTGTATTTTTGTTGTTCGACAACTGGTCTAATTCCACAATCGAATCTGTCTTATAATATTTTGTTCTTGAATCCGATTTTGTATGTCCTTTGGTATTGCTGCCGCTGTATTGTATTTCAAACGACAAGTTTCTGCCGGATGTTCCGAATTTGTGACTGTAGTTTAATTCTGCTCCGTATGAAGTTGTTTGGCTTTCGGTACGGCTGTTTCTCTGACTTGTATTTGCCGTATCCAAATCGCCGCCCAATGTTGTTGACTCGCTTGTGCTGTACGAATCGGAATTTGAGATACTGCCTTGCGGACGAAATATGATTGTATTGTAATCGTTGGGTTTGTATGTAAATCTTACGTTTGCATTATAGTTTCTATTGTATGAATCGGATAATGACGCAGCATTTGTATAAAATGAACTGTCTTGCAGCGATGCGGTATCGCGCAAAAATGTTTCCGTGTTTGACGATCTTTCAACATCGGTATTTCGATAAGTGAAATATCCGCTTCCTTCTACCGTTAATTTATCGGTTGCAAAGGTTGCAATATCAATGCCTCCCATTCCTGCCGTTGTATTTCCCGATGTTCCTCCAAAAGTATTACGTCCGCCGCGTCCGCTGTTTGTATTGTTAAAATTACTGATTAATGTAAATCGGCTGTTTGCCGTAAGTCTGTTTATGAATACGCTTTCGTCCAATCGCGCTTTGTTGCCTGCTTCATTTTTAATATCGCTGCCCAAGCCTGTGTTAATATTTCCCATCCAGCCTTGCTGCTGTCCTTTTTTTATTTCAAGATTAATCACCGTTTCTTCCTGTCCATCGCTTATTCCTGTAAGTCTTTCCTGTTCCGATTTTCTGTCAAGAACCTGCACTCTTTCCACAATTTTTACAGGAACGTTTTTGGTAGCAAGAGTCGGGTCGTTTGCAAAAAATTCTTTACCTCCAAGCAAAACCTTTGAAACTTCCTTGCCGCCGGCAGTAATACTTCCATCTTTATCAACCTGAACTCCGGGCAACTTTTTCAAAAGGTCTTCTACAACAGCATTGTCCTGCAATTTATAGGCATTGGGATTATATTCAACCGTATCGCCTTTTATTGTTACCGCAGTCGCTTTTCCCGTAACGGTAGCGTTTTTCAGCATTATTCCTGCTTTCAGCACTATATTTCCCAATTTAAATTCTTTGGTAACGCCGTCAATATATATTTTTTTGCTGAAATCATCGTAGCCTATATATGATACTTTTATCATATAATTACCTTTTTCAACATCTTTGATAGTAAAATTTCCGTTATCGTCAGTAGATACGCCTTTAATGTATGCCGTATCGGGCATTTTGTGCAACAGAACATCTGCCATCGGCAACGCTTCTTCGCCATCGGTTAATGTGCCTGTAATGTTTGTTTGTGCCGAAGCATAAATTCCGCCAAGCAATAATGCGATGACGATTAAAATTTTTTTCATGTTTTATTTTGTTATTTGTGAGTAAATCCAGAATGAATATCCTTTGGTCATTTCGCGCATCTCGCGTTGCATTTGTCCGCCTCCGGGAAAACCGCCGCCACCGCCAAAGTTAGGCATCTGCATACCATTTAAAACTATTCCTATTGCAAAAATATTATCGGCATTAATCTGTTCAGGCTTGCAAAACGATGAGAAAGGGATTTTATATTCGGCTATTGTATTGCCGTTCTTTCCGCTGTATTCTGCTCTTACGTCAAGTTCATCTACTTTATAAGTATTGTCTTTTATATTTTCAAAGCCGCGAAGTTCCATTGTCTTATATGTTCTTTCGAGTTCCTGATTACGCATGTCTTCGCGGGTGGCATTTCTGCCGCGCGATGAAAAGCGTTCTTCCCACGAAAGCGGAATAGGATATTTTATTCCTGTTTTGCGTTTATCTTTTCCATCCGCCGAAATCCACACTTCTACGCCTCCCATTATAAACTTGGTCATTGACGCCTGCGCAGTCGCTTTAATAAGAATGTAGATATTTTCGGCATCATTGGCAACGCTGTACATGAGTCCGCTGCTTTCATCAAAAAACGAAATTGCGGATTCCCAGTCCGAATCATCTCCATCCAAAACTATGTTATTAATAAACTCCGCTTTCAGCGGCTCTTTTTCGGTTTGCGCTGTCGAACCAAAACAAAGCATCATAATGCCTGCCGATAACAACGTAATTTTTATTTTTCTCATTTAATTAATTATTTTTATAAAACATATCAAATATAAAACTATGCACCTTTGATTATGGTTTTTGAAAAAGGTTTAATTGCCAGTAAAAATTTATATGAATTTATGAATTATCCTGACTTTGATACTTTCAAAGATTTAATTCTACAACCACATATCAATCAGCATTTTACAATTTTCACATCCCTGATTTGGATGACGCAAGCAAAAAAGTACTACTTTTGTGGTACGTTTTTACATAAAAATAAAAATCGGTCAGGCAGTACGAGTGTTGTACTGGTAGATAAAAGTAGAAACAGATTTCATGAGTTTAAAACAACCGGAGTTAATTCGAATAAAGGCTAAATAGAATTGCTGTATCGGGTATGTAAAAAATGGATTTCAGCCAGTCGTGGCAAACGTGATATGTTTTTGAAAGAGATTAAAGAACGAAGAAAAACAGGTAACTAAATACTTGTTGAGTAATGTTAAAAATATTCTGATCAACAAGACTCAATTAGTATTAAACCATGCATTTAATTTGATTAATTTTAGATAAGATTGACGATGAAACATTGAGACATTTTTCTGGGAAATCGTTTAGGGGGACACATACTCAAAGTCAGTATATGAACAAAAAAAAGAGTAATAACTTGTCAACTTTTTTAGTGCGGTACAATAAATATAATAAATTTATTAATAATTATTTTGTATTTTTGCGACATAATTAACATAAAAAATTCATGAATAACGAACCAAAAATCAGAATCGGGATATTGAATGAAACAAAAGTACAATTTCATTTATACGGCAATTATAAAACTTTGCAAGGCGATATTTTAAGCAATTTATGCGTTGCCGAAATTTGCGAAAACGATATTTCAATCAGCAATGAAGACGGGAAAAAAGTACATATTGCCAATTTCGAAACATTAGAACCTGTAACCGAAAAAGATTCTTTTTTCGAATTGATTGATGTTACAATTGGCGTTGAATTTCATTGGCAGCGTAAGGAAAATCAAAAATTCAAAGGCTCATTGCAATTTATCATCGAAAATGAAAAAATTACAGCCGTAAACGTAATAAATATTGAAGATTATTTGACCTGCGTAATTTCGGCAGAAATGAGCGCCACAAGCTCGATGGAACTGTTGAAAGCCCACGCCGTAATTTCGCGTGGATGGTTGCTTGCGCAAATCAGAAAAGGCGAAAAAATTAATCAAAACAAAACCGGTTACAAATCAATAACCGAAAACGAAACCGAATATATACGCTGGTGGGACAGAGAAGATCATGTTAATTTTGATGTATGCGCCGATGATCATTGTCAGCGTTATCAGGGAATTACGCGAGCAAACACTCAATACGTAACAGATGCAATTGCCACAACTCGTGGAATGGTTTTAACATTTGACGGAGAAATTTGCGATGCGCGTTTTTCAAAATCCTGCGGCGGCGTAATGGAAAAATTTGAAAACACATGGGAGCCTGTTGAACATCCGTATTTACAAGGATTAGCAGATACTGATGATGAAACTGCTATTGATTTGACAATAGAAGAAAATGCGGAAAAATGGATACTTACAACTCCTCCCGCATTTTGCAACACACACGACAAAATGATTCTTTCGCAAGTGCTTAACGATTACGACCAAGAAACAAACGATTTTTATCGATGGAAAGTCGAATATACTCAAGCCGAAATTTCAGAACTTGCACATCAGCGTTCGGGTTTTGATTTTGGCGAAATAATTGATATAATTCCCATTCAGCGCGGCGCTTCGGGACGAATTATAAAACTTAAAATTATAGGCACAAAACTGATAAAAATTATAGGAAAAGAATTAATGATTCGTCGGACTTTTTCAAAAACTCACCTTTACAGTTCCGCATTTATTGTAGAAAAAGAAAATGAACAGAACGGTATTCCTCAAAAATTTACGTTTATCGGAGCAGGCTGGGGGCATGGAGTAGGATTGTGCCAAATAGGTGCGGCAGTAATGGGAGCAAAAGGTTACAGTTATGATAAAATTCTGACGCATTATTTTCCGAAATCCAAATTAGAAAAACTTTATTAAAAAATACACACGATTATGGCTGAAAACAAAAAAAATAGCAGAAATCCTTGGGCATGGATACCAACGCTTTACTTTGCCGAAGGCGTTCCTTATGTAGTTGTAATGACAGTTGCAGTTATTATGTTTAAACGACTTGGAATATCCAATACCGATATTGCTCTTTACACAGGATGGCTTTATTTGCCATGGGTAATAAAACCGTTTTGGAGTCCTATTGTTGATCTATTAAAAACAAAACGTTGGTGGATAGTTATCATGCAACTTATTATCGGCGCTGCTTTTGGAGGAATAGCGCTTGCGCTGCCGCTGCCGATATTTTTCAAAGCATCTTTGATATTTATGTGGTTGCTGGCGTTCAGTTCCGCAACTCATGATATTGCAGCAGACGGATTTTACATGTTGTCGCTGAGCGAATATCAACAATCGTATTTTGTCGGAATCAGAAGCACTTTCTACCGTGTAGCGACTATTACAGGTCAAGGTATTTTGATAATTATAGCAGGTTCGCTGGAATCGTGGACAGGATTATCTCCTGTTGAAATAAACGTAACGGCAAATAACAACATTCGTAATGAACTTGTTTTGCCCGCTGCGCCGAATATACAAGCGCTTTCCGAAAACGATGAACTTGGCTTTATTGTTACTTCAAGCGACATTCAAATATCAACACTAAATATAACGTTACATGAATTTGATTCTATTAAAAACATCGTAGAATTACATAATAAAGAAGCGGGATTTATTTCCACAAACAATAGCAACGAAAAACAAGAAGATGAAAACAAAACAGACGGCTGGTGGACTCGTAACATTTCCAAACCATTGGGAAATTGGTTGAAAAATACATTCAATCCTAAAAAAATCGCCGACAATGAAAAAAGTCTTGTCGGAAACGTCGCCGTTGTCGGAATTATGTTAAATAAAAAACCCGATGAAAACAAAGAAATAGTATTGAACCTTCAACTCAAAAAAGACAGCGATATAAAACTGGTTTCGGGAGAACGGCTGGTTTTCAATTCCAAAAACTGTAATGAAGTTGCTTACGTTCTTATGCAGGTTGACAAAAAAGCCGTATCCGCCGACGATGTACTCAAAGGAACTTCGGGCAATATCCAACTTGCATGGTCGATTTTGTTTTTCATTTTAAGCGGATTATTTATCGTTCTTTTCATATATCACAAATTTATTCTTCCGCGTCCTGCAAGCGACA
The DNA here is from genome assembly GCA_031274595.1 of Prevotellaceae bacterium. Classification (GTDB taxonomy): domain Bacteria; phylum Bacteroidota; class Bacteroidia; order Bacteroidales; family UBA932; genus JAIRKV01. Next base: position 6,464 of record JAISPX010000165.1, read on the forward strand.
AGGCTGCAGCCGGCAGCGGAATGATGTTTAAGGAATTTTTTATAACATTCAAAATGTTTTTTACAAAGAAAAACATTCTATTGGTAATCCTGTTTTTGCTGTTATACAGGCTCGGCGAATCGCAGATTGTGAAAATGGCTTCACCGTTTTTGCTTGATACGCGCACAACAGGAGGCTTGGGGCTGACAACAGGACAATTAGGATTAATATACGGAACTATCGGCATATTTATGTTAACCGTAGGCGGAATTTTAGGAGGTTTGGCAGCATCAAAAAAAGGATTGAAATACTGGCTTTGGCCTATGGCTTTGGGAATAAATATTCCTCATTTGGTTTATGTATATTTATCTTATGCACAGCCCAACAGTTTGCTTATTGTAGGCACATGCGTAGCATTTGAACAATTCTGTTACGGATTTGCATTTACTGCATATATGCTCTACATGCTTTATGTTTGCGAAAGCAGCGGAGTACACAAAACCGCTCATTATGCAATATGTACGGGATTTATGGCGCTCGGAATGATGATTCCAGGAATGATTTCGGGCTGGCTGCAGGAATGTATCGGCTATCAAAACTTTTTTATTTGGGTTATAATTTGTGCAATTCCAGGATTGCTTCCTGTATTGTTTGTAAAAGTTGACCCGAAATTCGGAATTAAAGGAAAAGAATAATAAAAATTAAATAAAATATATAATATGTCTTTCACAATCTATTCTACGCTTTCGCGGAAAAAAGAAATATTCGAGCCGCTTAATCCTCCGCACGCAGGAATGTATGTTTGCGGTCCAACGGTTTACGGCGACCCGCACTTGGGACACGCTCGCTCAGCAATTACTTTCGACTTGCTGTTTCGCTATCTTACATTTTTAGGATATAAAGTTCGTTATGTGCGAAACATCACAGACGTAGGACATTTGGAAAGCGATGCCGACACAGGCGAAGATAAACTTCTTAAAAAAGCGCGGCTCGAACAACTCGAACCAATGGAAGTTGCAAAATATTATGCCGACCGATATCACGATATGATGGATGCGCTTAACGTGCGCCGCCCAAGTATAGAACCCAACGCTTCGGGACATATCATAGAACAAATTGATATGGTGCAGCAAATTCTTGATGCAGGTTTTGCTTACGTAGTCAATGGGTCGGTATATTTTGATGTGGTGAAATATAACAGTCAATACCATTACGGAATACTTTCGGGACGCGTAATAGACGATTTGCTCTCTGCAACGCGCGACAATCTCGAAGGACAGGAAGAAAAACGCAACAGCGTAGATTTTGCACTGTGGAAAAAAGCGCAACCCGAACATATCATGCGCTGGAAATCGCCGTGGAGCGAAGGCTTTCCCGGATGGCATCTCGAATGTTCGGCAATGGGACGCAAATACTTGGGCGACCAGTTTGATATTCACGGCGGAGGAATGGATTTGCTTTTTCCCCATCATGAATCCGAAATTGCCCAATCCGAAATTGCAAACGGAAAACAACCCTGCCGTTATTGGATGCACAACAACATGATTACCGTAAACGGACAAAAAATGGGAAAATCATTAGGAAACTCAATCATGCTCGAAGAATTTTTTACAGGTAAACATCCGTTGCTGGCACAGGCTTACGAACCAATGACCGTGCGCTTTTTTATTCTTCAGGCGCATTATCGCAGCACGCTCGATTTTAGCAACGAGGCTTTGCAGGCTGCCGAAAAAGGTTTGAAAAGATTGATGCAAGCGTCTAAAACCCTCGAAAATCTGCAATCATCGGCAAATGCTGACAATAACGAAAATATTAAAAACATTGAGAAAGAATGTTACGAAGCGTTGAATGATGATTTGAACACATCTATAGCAATATCTCAACTTTTTGAAGCAGTGCGGATAATCAACAGCGTTGCCGACAAAAAAGAAAAAATCAATGAAAATGATATTGCTACATTAAAAAATCTGTTCAAAAATGTTGTAGGCGATATTTTGGGATTAAAAGACGAGCAAAATAATAATCAAAGCGAACTACTGAATAACCTTATAAAAATGATTCTCGATGTAAGGCAACAATCGAAAGACAAAAAAGATTGGGCAACCAGCGACAAAATCAGAGACGAATTAGTGAAATTGGGAATCACCATAAAAGATACAAAAGACGGAACAGATTGGCAGATATAAAGAATATTATACATTTATCTATTATAAACTTATAAAATTCAAAAACAATGAAAAAAATGATTTTACTGTTAATGTGCGCCTCGATATTCAGTGTAGGATGTAAGCAAAAAAGTTCGCAAACAGAAACTCAGAGCCAAAGCCAAGAGCAAACCGATTTACAGGAATACGAAATAGAAACTATGCCGCTTTGTCAAAGTTGCGGCATGCCTCTTACTGACGATTTGTATGGCAAAAATGCCGATGGCAGTTTGAACTATGAGAATTGCAAATACTGTTATGAAAACGGCGCTTACACAGCCACTGACATAACAATGGCAGAAATGATTGAAATTTGCATTCCTCACATGGTAGATGCAGGAATGGAAGATGCCGATGCCCGCAAAATGATGGAGGAATTATTGCCGACACTCAAACGCTGGGCAACAGAATAAAAAACATACGAAATAATTAGGATTGTCGAGAAAATTTACTCTCGGCAGGCGAATGAATTATCACCATTGGTTTACAATTTCAATCTGAATTGTGCAATTACCGGATTATGGTCGGAGTTTGCAAATTGCAAGTCCACGACTTTAATATTTGCACATTCAACATTTGGCGATGCGAGGAAAAAATCAATGGTTGCAGTTAAACTGTGTTCTGCGCTGTAAGGTTTATCCAGATAGCGGATTGTCGGAATATCGCCGACAAACCAGTTCCAGTCGCTTGGAAGAAAATCCGAAGGAATTTTTATAAGTACAAAATGTTCTGCCGTTTTAGTATCTTCGTTGGACGAAGGCGGAGTTTGATTCCAGTCGCCGCCAACTATTACATAATTTCCCTTATTGTATTCGGCGGTTATGAATTGTTTTAGAAAATTCATTTCTTCGATACGCTGTTTTCCGTTGTCAAATGCAGAATTGTGAGTATTGATAATCAAAAGTTGTTTGCCGTTTTTTAAGTTATACCGCGCAGCGATAAAACATCTGTCATATAAAAATGTGCGTTCGGGCAATTTCATGGTATTGGGATAGGCAAAATGTTTTAATTCGCAAACTTGATTTTTTGTACAAAAAACAAGACTCGACATTATTTTTCCTGTCGGATTTGTAATAGGCAAAGGAACAAAAAATGCGTTATAATTTACGCTGAAATACGAATTAAATGACGGGATAGATTTTTTAATTTCATCAAACTCGTTGATATTATACGAACGTTTGGAATCTATATCAACTTCCTGCAATAAGATAAAATCAACCGTGTCGTTGGTTTTGATAAAATCACAAATTTTCTGCATGTTTTTGCGGGTTTGCTCTTCATTTTGGCGTGATTGATTTCCTCCTTCGTAGAAAAAATCCATTGAAGCGTCCAATCCCGAATAACCTATATTCCACGTTAAAATATTAAATGTATCGCTGTTTAACATTCCGCAGTTGTTTTGAGCAATGATTTGTTCTTTCGGCGGTTTAAAATCCATAAAAAACGTGACAGCCCAAAGCGTTATAAACAACAATATTACAATAGATACTATGATTAATATTCTCCGCAAAAATTTCATTTGTAATCATTTTGTTGCAAAAATACAAATAAAGTTTGTAATCTTATAAAATTGATAAAGTATTTGTAATGTTCATTATTTTCTGTCTTGTTTTTGTTGGGAGAATATAAATCCATAACAGAATTTGAAATTCTGTCAGAGGTCTTCTTTCATCTCTCCCGTTTGGTTAGAACAACTCTAATCACCCGATTAGAACGTCTCTAATCGCTCGATTAGAACGTCTCTAATCACTCGATTAGAATGTCTCTAATCACTCGATTAGAAACTCTAATTTATTGCATCGTAAGAATTTTAACAAAAACGGCAGTATTTTATTATTAATCATTTATCATTAAATCATTAACCATTTCAGCGGTTTGGTATTAGTTATCACAAACAAAAGCCGATTCTCGGAAGAATCGACTTTTATTTGTGATTAACGTTTGCATTTATTCGCTTGCGAAATCGGCATCCACAAGAATGCGTCCGCAGTATTCGCAAACAATTACCTTCTTACTCAGTTTAATGTCTAATTGTCGTTGCGGAGGAATTTTATTGAAACAACCGCCGCAGGCGTCGCGTTTAACTGTTACGACAGCCAAGCCGTTTCGAGCGTTATGACGAATTTTGTTGTAAGCTGTAAGTAAACGCGGCTCAATCAGACTCTTAATTTCATTTGTACGACTGGTTAGTTCTTTTTCATCATTGGCAGTTTCGGATGTAATTTCATTCAGTTGTTGTTTTTTCTCTTCAAGCGCAACTTTTTTGTCGGCAAGCATAGATTTTGTAGCATCGATTTCACGTTTTTTCTCTTTGATTTTTACGCCGAGTTCTTTTATTATTTTTTCATTCAACTCAATTTCCAAACTTTGATACTCCAACTCTTTTGACAACGAATCAAACTCACGATTGTTTCTTACATTTTTTTGTTGTTCTTCATATTTCTTTATGAGATTTTTTGATGTTTCAACATCGCCTTTTCGTTTCGTTATGTTACTTTCGATTTCTTTGATTTCCTGCATTAAATTTTTTATACGGGTATCAAATCCTATGATTTCGTCTTCCAAATCCTGAACTTCAAGAGGTAATTCGCCTCTTATGATTTTAATATTGTCAATACTTGAATCAATGGTTTGTAATTCGTACAATAATCTCAACTTGTTTACCGATGATAAATCAGACAACAGTGTATCTTTTTTATAACCTGATTTTGCCGTTACTTTCTTCGTTGAAGGTTTTTCAACTTTTTTTACTTCTGTTTTTTTTGTTTTTTCTGCCATTTAATGTAATAATTTTAAAACCTATAAGAAAAATTTCTTACTTTTTAGTTGTAGCCTTTTTAGGCGTCGCGGCTTTTTTTACTGTTTTTTTAACCGCTGTCTTTTTTGCAGGCTCTGCTTTTTTTACTGCTGCTTTTTTAGTTGGTTCAACTTTCTTTGCCGCTGTTTTTTTTGCAGGCGCTGCCTTTTTTACGACTTTTTTTGCCACTGTTTTTTTAGCAGGCTCAACTTTCTTTGCTGCTGTTTTTTTTACAGGCGCAGCTTTTTTTACGACTTTTTTTGCTACTGCTTTTTTAGCAGGTTCAACTTTTTTTACTGTTGCTTTTTTAGCAGTCGTTGTTTTTTTAGCAGGTTCAGCTTCTTTCACAACTTTTTTTGCTACCGCTTTTTTAGCAGGGGCTTCCACCTGTTTTGCAGGCTTAGTAGCAACTGCTTTTGTTTCTTTTTTTGCCATAATTTTTTTGTTTAATTAAATAATATAAATAATAGGGTTTATATTCTTTTCAGCAATTTGCGCTGCAAAGTTAGATAAATTTTTCTTAATAATATCACAAAATATTTCCGTAGTAAATTGTTCGCTCTCAAAATGTCCTATGTCGGCGATGGTAATTTTATTTTCAGCATCAAAAAACTGATGATATTTAAAATCGCCTGAAACAAAAATATCCGCTTGATTTGCGATAGCATCGTGAAGCAAAAAACTTCCTGCTCCTCCGCATACCGCAACGCGCGAAATGGTTTTTGAAACTGGTTTTGTGGAACGAATAATTTTTAACGAAAAAACATTTTTAATCATTTCATAAAACTCATCATGCGTCATTGGTTTGGGCAAAGTTCCAATCATTCCCGAGCCTGCATTTTCGTATTTGTTATCTACATTGTAGATGTCGTAAGCAACTTCTTCGTATGGATGATTTTTCAGTATTGCCTTTTTTATTTCTGATAAATTATTTTTTGGCGCAATCATCTCAATTTTTATTTCGTCTTCGACATGTAATTTTCCTTTTTCACCTGTAAACGGTTTTGTGTTTTCGCCTGCCTTGAAAGTTCCTTTACCTTTTGTACAAAAACTACAATCGCTGTATGCGCCTATGTTTCCTGCTCCTGCATCAAACATTGCGTTGCGTATTTTTTCTGCATACAGTTCGGGAACGTAAACTGCAATTTTCACTAATTCGTTTTTTCGCGGCGAGAGAATTTTACAATCGGTTAAGTTTAATTTCTCGCAGATTTTTGTATTTACTCCGCCCGCGATGTTATCCATATTTGTATGCGCTGCATAAAGCGCTATATCGTGTTTTATTGCTTTTGCAACTATCCGTTGGGTTGACGTTTGTCCTGTTATTTTTTTCAATCCCGAAAACACAACAGGATGGTGAGAAATAATGAAATTTATTTTTTTTGATATTGCTTCGTCAATAATTTCTTCGGTAATATCAACGCACAAAAGCGCCGAATTTGTTTCTGTTTCGGCATTTCCGACAATCAGTCCCGAGTTATCAAAATCTTCCTGATAACATAACGGAGCGTAGTCTTCTATACATTGTATTACATCTTTGATTTTCATATATTTTTTTTAATTTCGAGCAATTGTTTTTTTATGCGTTCCAATGTTTCTATCACTTGCATGTTTTTTGTCGTTCCTTCGCGATTTTCAATTATTCGTTTATAAGCGCCATCTAATTTCATTCCCTGTTTACGGACTAAAAAATGTATTAATTTTATAGTTTCAACATCTTGTTGCGAAAAAAGTCTGTTGCCTTTTTTATTTCTTTTAGGATTTATTATGTTTCTGAAATGATTAGTCCAAAAGCGAATTAGCGATGTTTCTTCACCAAAAATATCTGCAACTTCTCCAATTGAGTAGAATAATTTTTCCGATTCGTTTTTTTCGTCAGCCATCCTTGCTTTCAATAAATAATACAAACAATATCCGCACAAAAGTATGTATTTCATTCACAATCACAAAAAACATATCGCAATATTTTTTCAACATGTTTTCAACACGAAGAAATTTTAGATGAAAAATATATAAATAAATGTTTTTTTGAATGAAATCAGTGTGAAAATATCGGAAAGTAAATGAACAATCCAATATGAAATCTTAATGCTTTTTGCAACTGTTTTTATTTGTTATTTATTAATGTTTGCTTGGCTTCGCAAGGAAGAATTAATCATTTATTTTACAAACTTAACAAACTCTTTGATTACTTCATCCCATTTCATTGTGCGATAATCAGATTTACCATCTTCGCCAATCAATTCAAAATTGTGTCCGCGACCAAGCATTGGATGCATTTTGTAATTTTTTTTCCCGCTAAATCCGAAATATATCGGCAATAGTTCGCAGGCAAGACTGTGATAATCTTTTGAGAGTTTTTTTATGGCAAAGTTTAAAAATTATTTTACAAGTTTCCCCATCGCTTTTTATCTTTTTCTGTTTTTAATTTTTCAAAAAGTTCTTTGCAGTTAAGATTTTTTAATTCAATCCCCCAAAATATGTCGTTTTCTGCGTTAATGATTTTTGCCCGCCTTTTTATTTCATTAATATAATCGTCTGTATAAAGTTGGTAAAGCGGTGTATTTCTCAGTTCCTGTTGTAACGGTTGCAGAAAAATATAACCGTCGAAATTATCTGCAAAAGTACCTGTTTTAATATCAAAACCAATATCAGCATTATCAAAAGGCTCATTGCAGAACGGACTGTTTTTCAAGTCAAAAGCAATTGGCTTGTTTCCATTTTCAGCAAAAACAAAGTCGTAAAGCCCTTTTCTGATTTTCCCCAAAATATATCCGTTATTTGTAATTCGTGCCGAATGCGTGAAAATTGAAAAAACATTTTCGTTCTCCAGTTTTTCGGACAAAATATTGCCTGCTGATAAGCCATTGATTTGCAGCCTTCCACGTTGTAGGGCTGACGATTTGTAAGCGTGTCCACAACCTACGATAAATAAATTATTTCGTCTGTCATTCGATTTGTTTATTTGGTTTTCAACAATTTTTGCCATTATTTCATTCCTGTCAAGATGAATTGCAGAAATGGAATCGTATTGTTTTTTTGATATAATTTCATTGTAAAAAGGACGTTGATAGTCAGTTGCAATAATTTTAATTTTATTTTCATTTGAAAGGTTATGATTTATATCCCATAAATCCATTAAAAAATCGAACATTCCTTTGTCTGCCCAACCTGTAATTTCTTCTTTTCGGAAAATATCTAAAATTATGTTTGCGTCTTTTGCTTTGTTGTTAAAGAATTTATCAAGTTCTGTTTGAGCGCTCATTGACAGTTCTAAAAAAACTGTTCCTGTGGTTTTTGAAAAGTCGGGCATTTTAATAAGATGCCGCAGTAATTCCCATGAATTTTTTCTAAAATGTATTTCACCATAAATTACTAACTTATTGTATTTTAATTTATTAATCAAGTAGCTGATAGGTTCTTTACCGTTTGCCTCAAGGTAATTAACAAATGCGCTTGTATCAGTTGATACCACCTTAACTTGTTCCAATCTGCGTAATTTATTTAATGCTGCAACCGAATTATTTTCAATATATTGCTTTGTTTCATTCATATTGTTTACAAAACACAAATCTTCTCCACTACCTAACCATTTTCCATTTTCAAAAACTGAAAGCCCCACAAAGTAACTATCGGAATTTGTCTCTTTTCGGAAAACAATACCTACGGAATCTTTATAGATTACTTCCTGCTCTATATTAGAATTTAACAGCAATTCTGCCGCTTTTTGAGGATATGGCGTATGAGACTGTTGCCGCACTACAGCATCAATCATTCCAGAATAAATTGTATCATAGTTTCCTTCAATCCACAAATGCATGCGTGCAACATAGTTTTCCAAAGGCGAGGCGCAAGGATTTTTATAAGCAATGTCTTTCACTTGCTTACCTACATGTATTACTTTGTAATCATTACTCAAATTCTGAGCAAAAACGGAAAATCCAAAAAAGGACAGGCATAAAATAGCCAATAATCTTCTATGCATAATATTTTATCTTACGTACATTCAAGTCACAAATGCAACTTTTTGTTTATGCAAAAGTAGCGAAAATTTTTCAATAGGCGTCAAGAATCCTAATTTTTTTCGGGGTCTGTTGTTGAGTTTATTTTCAATGTATTCAATATATTGATTATCAATAGTATCAAAGTCTGTTTTCCTGCAGAAATTTTGTGCCTTTGTGTCTGTGTTAAATGTGCCATAAATTACAACTTTTTGGACGGAGGCTAATTTACAACATTTATTCCATTTTGGCAGGGAAAGGGAAAGTTTTTTCTTTCTCTTCCTGTCAAATAAAATTTTTGTCGAACTTCAATCCTCCAGGGTCAACGCATTAAAATTAATTTATTTGCGTAATTACTTGATAATCAAATGTTGTTTTTTGAAAATTTTACAAAAATAGCCAAAATGCTATTTTTTAACCATCTGTATATCAATGTAATAAAATTTTAATGCGTTGCCCCTGTTCAATCCTCCGAAAAGTTGCATTTATTAGTTGAATTTATATACAACAAAATTAGTGATTATAATATTTTTCATGTAAAATTGAATTTTAAATATATTATTCTCTCTTTTTAAATATCCGTTTTATCCATTTTATAATGGTGGCAATGTCCGATTTTGCTGCGATTTCCCATTTTAATGTCTGCATGTTAAAACGATATTCAACGTCTATGTATGCGCCAAAATCTTCGGTAATTTCAAAAGGTTTAAGTTTTGTATAATCGGGTTCCATTTTTCTGAAAATACCGAAATTGTTAGAAAAAACACTGCGAACAAACAACAAATCGGGATTAATAGAATCGTTTTTAGATTTTTCATTATTGTACAAATCCAATTCTACAGGGAGTTTTGCAGGATAAAGATTTTTTAAATTGTTGTTTATATTGCTTTGCGGTAAAACGTTTTTAATGTTTAACGTATCGTTAATTAATATGTTTTGTGTTTCTGTTTGCGCAAAAACGACACACGAATTAATAATCAAAACATATATGATGATAATTTTTTCCACTTTTTATCATAATTTCAGTAAAGATATGTTTTTCTGCAAAAACGTGCCGTTAAATTTTGTTATTTTTTATTTTTGCTACTGATGGTGTTTCAAAACATTCAAAAATATTAATAACCTGCGTTATTTGTGTGTTTATGAAATAGCCTCGTTTTTTATATCTTTTTATAAATAATTAAAATTTGATTTTATTTTCTTTAATCATTTTCACTAATTTTTCTAACGAATCGTGCGTTTCGTAAAGCCATTCTTCCATTGTTGGTTCTATTGGAATATCCGGTTCTATATATTCGTATTTATTAGGAACGGAAGTTCCTTTTAAAGTGATAGGTATATCCAAAGGCATGAATTTTGAAAATGGTAAATTTATTGTAATTCCATCGCCTGATGAAACAGCGCTGTAACCTCCGGGCGATTCCCCTGCCAATACTCCTAATTTGCGCGATTTGAATAAATCTGTAAAAATAATGCTTGCAGAATAACACATTCCATTGGTTAACAAATAAATTTTGCCTGTAAATTTTTCGCCTGAATATCGCGGTGTATATTGCATTGAAAGTATTGTATCTGTTCTAAAATACGAACCAACAGACAATGAATTAAATATTTCTACCGAACGCAAAGCATCTGTATTATCTTTTCCGTAAATATATTTGTACACTTTTTTCAGGTGTTTTGTTAACCATTTAGAATTATTTTGCTTAATTTCATCTGTTATTTTATAAATTTCGGGGATGTGAAATTTCTCATCAGTAAAACAGGCAAGCAATTCATAAACATCGTATTCATATCCGCCAATATTATTACGCAAATCTATGATTAAATGTTTTATTCCATCTTTTTTAATTTGGTTCATAATCTTTGCTAATTTTTTATAAAAACCTGTGTCTGTTCCTGCAAAAAGAAACCTCAAAAACCTTGAGCCTACAAACATTTTAATTTCTAATACGCCAATACTGTCGCTAATTTTGTTGTATTCAATGGTGTTTTTCCCAAAATCAAATAAAAAAGCAAATCCTTCTTTTGCTATTTTACCTTCTTCTTTCTGCATTTTGTAAATTTCGTTACGTTGCATTCCTGTCGATATTACTTTACGTATTGTGTCATCCGTATATAATTTATATTCAACAGTAAAAGGATGTTTAATATTTTCACAAAACAGATAATTTGCAAAATTTGTTCCTGTTCGTGGATTGCCTGCGTTTTCATCTGAAGTGTATGCCATTGCTATGCGATTTTCCATAGGTATTAGTCTGCGTTTTTCAAACGAAATTTCTTTTGCCGATATTCCGTTTACAGAAATTATTTCGGAATATTTAGGTATTATATTTGAAAAATCACGTACCGTAAATGTTCTGTAATCGAGCCATGATTTTACCCATAGTGGAAATATTGTATCTGTTTTTTTAAAAATACCGGTACGATTATAAACTCCGTCGTCAGGAAATTCACCATGTGCATCATTTATTAAAGTACCGAAATAGCGCAGTGTATAGTAATATTCATTATTTGTAGTTGCTTTATCAACTTTTTTATTAATTTCTTTTATTCCTTCGTCCCATTCTTCTTGTGTTAATCCACGCAAATAGTCAATGCTGTTTCCCTGTATTGATTTTGCTATAAAATCAACCTCGTTGTACCATATTTGTTTTATACTATCTATGGCTACAGTTTGAGCATATCCTGTAAAAGTTACTATCAACAATAAAATTAATAGAAATGTTTTTTTATTCATTTGTCCGTTTCTTAATTTCATAGTGCAAATCTAAATATTTTTTTAATAATTCAGTATTTTTTATTGGATTACAAATATCATGCTGTTCTCCATATTTTTTATTACGATGTTTATGATTTGGACAGCCGCCACCACATAACCAGAAAACTTTGCAGTTGCGACATTTAATGTTATTTATCGTTAAATTTCCACTGCAATATTCTGCTAATAAAGAGATATTGGTTTTACCTGTAAATATATTTCCTGTTATTTCTTTTTCATCGCCTACATCTTTTAAACATAAATACATTTCACCTTTGGGACCTATCATATCTGAATTTACACATTCTGCCATACAAGGTATAGTACCTTTAATTACAGATTGATGCTGAAAAGGATTTATTCTGTATTTTTTATATTGCAAAATAAAATATTCCAACACCTCGGTTTTATTGTTAAAACAATTAATATTACTATTACATGTTTGATATTGTGTGATTATTCCGGGATATGGGTAAAACAAAGGAAAATGTTTTTTAATACTCTCATGAACAATATGATATTCTTCTTTATTATCTTTATCTATATTAATCCTTATGCTAACTTGTATTTTTTTGTTTTGTTTAACATAAGAATGTAATAAAGTCAGATTTTTCATTATAATATCATAAGTGCCTTTCCCGTTTTTAAATTTTCTTTTTTTGTCATGTGTTTCCTTTTTTCCATCCAATGTTATCTGAACTCCAGTAATATTCAAATCAATTAATCGTTTGATTTTGTCTTCAGTTAATAAAATTCCATTTGTTACTATACTTGCACGAAAAGGGATATTCAATGATTTAATATATGTCGTTAAATCTTTGATTATATCAAACCCAAGTAAAGGTTCGCCTCCATACCATTCCAAAAATATCTTTTTTACTTTCCCATAACATTCTTCTTTAATATGTTTTTTGAGTTGTTGTAACACTTCATCCGACATGCTTTCATGCTTCAGATTTTTACCCGCATAACAATAAGTACACGCCAAATTACAATTTAATGTTGGTATTATGGTAATAACTTTAGTTTCATCATCAAATTTACTCAATAATGAACGGAGAAATACTATATTCTCATTATTTTCATCACTCTCACAAATAATTCCTGAATTATTTAATAAATCATACGTTTCCTGTTTATCAGAAAAATCGTAAGCAGTTACATCTTTTTTTATTTTGTATATTTCTCTACGCGTTGTGTCATCGTTTATATCAAGGAAAGCGCCACTTAAAAAATTAAACAACAAATAGCCATGTTGCTGCGATTTATAAATATAATTATGTTTTGACCAATTCATAATTTATTTTTTTACAAAAAATAAGGTTAACCATAAATATTTGTTTATTTTTAATGGATAACCCTTTAATCAAATTACCAAAATGTTATTCTACAGGATCAAATTCATCAGCTGCAGCCAAAAAACGTTTTGTATAACAAATGCACGCATCAAAGATTTTGAATTGATCAAATATTACTACGCATTTTTTCTTCTGCGCTTCAGCATCTGTTTCTTCTTCACCTTCACCACCTTTTAACTTGTTTAATTCGCCTTCGCTTAGTTTTTGTGAATCGCCAAAATTCATCATTGGCTTTTCAATCACTTTGATTTTCATTTCTGTTTTTTTCATAATATAAAAATTTATTAATTTACGGCTAATTTTCAGGCATAGCCAAACTCCTTTTTTATTTGCCTCAAAGTAAATACATTATTTTTTATGTTGGTTTGGGTGGTATCAACTATCTAATAAGTGGTAGTTTTTAATCAACAAGTGGTCGCATTTTACAAATAAGTGGTTTTTTATTGCAAGTCAATAAAATGGTTTTTTAACACAAGCCATTTTCTGCGCGAAACTTTTAGTTTTGTATTGTCTGTTAATAGTATTTCTTTTTTTCGGTTGTTGATTTGCTTGATATATTTGGCATTAACAAGCGTATCGTGATGTATTCGTATAAAACCGTAAGGCGCAAGTTCGGTTTCAAAATCTTTAAGCAGTTTGGAGCAAGTAATTTTTACTTTATTACAGATATATACATCGCACAAATAAGCATCGCAAACAATATGTGTTATACGTGCTGCAATAAATTGCCGCGTAATGCCGGCGGTTGTTATAACAATAGATTTTGTATTTTGCGGCTCATAATTCATATCGGATTCAATTTATACAAATAAAAAATCGTGAACTAATATTTGCTCTCTATGGCTCTGGAATGCCTGTGTCATACAAATGAAAAGCTCACGATTACCGTGAGCGCTAACATTTTCATTCCTGTATGACTCCATAAAATTTTCCAGATTTTAGATGAGCAAGAATTAATCTAACGCTTTATATTTATTTTCAATTATTTCATCATATAATCATTCTTTATTATATTAAATTTTTCTGTGTTTAATTTATGTTCAAAATTAGCAAATTATATTTTCTCAACAATATCTTTTATGTTTAAATATACCTCAATCCAGCGATTGTCCGATGTTTGATGATACGTGTATCATTTGTTTGAGTTGTGCAGGATTTAATTCCGCAAAAAAACAATTTATAGGATTTATTGGTTTGTCGTTTTTCCACACTTCGTAATGTAAATGCGGAAAAATTGACAATCCCGAATCTCCCGACAATGCTATGACTTGACCGCGTTTGACGTTTGCTCCTTTACGCACTAAAGATTTAACAAGATGTGCATAAACAGTTTTGTATCCATTTTTATGATCAATATAAATTGCATTTCCTTTTGCCGCATCTTCTATAATATTCTCTACAACGCCATCGGCGGTTGCAATAACTTTTGTATATATCGGAACAGTATAATCTATGCCTGTATGCATTTTGGGAATACGATAAAAAGGATGTATTTTCATTCCTACCGATACGCTGTTATATTTCAAATCTTTATTTTCTACAGGCTGTATTGCTGGAATATTTCTAAATTTTGTTTTATCTCTGTTAATTTCCGAGAGCGCTTTTTCTATTTTTGCTTTGTTTGCCAAAACGCGCGCCGCAAGTTGATTTATGGCTGTAAATGTCATATTCACAACATCGTAATTTTCCATTATACTTGTCATGCTGAAATTGTCCATGTCAACTGTTTGTCCTGATTCTATAGGATTGGTTTTAAACACCGAACGATATATCATCGTATCCTGCTGTTTTAAATGTTCGAGAACAACTTTTGCTTTCAAAAGATTTGTATTTAACGAATCGTATGCCGATTCCAGATATGTGTATTCTTCTTTGATTTGTTTTTCTTGCGGAGTATCAAATACCATCGAAAATGCCACATAATAAATCACGGCAAGCACAACAGATGAAACAAAATACGTAATACCGTTCCTGATTATTCGTTTTACTTTTTTTATTTTTTTATATGTCAACGATTGTTCATCGTATTTCCATTCGTTCATTTTATCTTGGTCTGTTTATAATTTCATCATAACTTACATCTGTTGACTCATTAACATAGAATTTTTTAGGATTTTTTGCTTCGTTATTATATCTGACTTCGTAATGCAAATGAGGACCTGACACTTGTCCAGTATTTCCCAATAATCCTATTAAATCGCCGCGTTTTACCTGCATTCCCGATTCTACCAATATTTTTGATAAATGCGCATAACGTGTCGAATAACCAAATCCGTGATCAATATCAATTTGATTGCCATAGCCTAATTTTGAATTGGAATGTACTGTTCGGGAAACAGTTCCATCTCCTGTAGCATAAATAGGAGTTCCTATGTTTCCTGCAAAATCCATTCCGTTATGAGGACGCGCATCGCCAAATATAGGATGACGTGTTCGCCAACCGAAACCATCAGATATTCTTACCTTTTTTAAATCTACAGGCGGGATTGATGGCATACACGAAACCATTTTTTCCATATTGAATGCGTAACGTGAAATTTCGTCAAACGATTTTGATTGAATGTAAACTTTATAGCGAAAATCATCAAAATTTGTAAATGTGTTACTAACATTGTGCAGTAAATATCCCTTTTGCAGGTTAGCATTTTTTCTGTTTTTTTTGTACGGCGCTTTGTCTAATCCGAAAATTGTTCGATATACATTTTGGTCTCTGTTATTAATTTCGCTTATTGTTTTGTCGGCATTTTCTATATCTTTGAGCAGAAGGTCATATTTTAATTTTATGTTTGAGGCTTTAGTTTTTAAAATCATTGTTTTTGGACTTTCAAAAAAATGCGAATAAGTTATAGCATAAATAATAAATAAAATTACAGACGCCAAAAACAAAACAAAGAAACGTTGCGTTTTGCGGCGCAAAGGAATTTTTATAATTTCAAAATCCAGACTTTCCGGATTTAATTTGTATTTTTGTCGTGACATTTTACCAAGAATTGAACAAAAACTCGGTAAAGTTGAATAAAATATTTTAATTTTACAAATATTTTAACATAATAAAAATAAAGACGATTGTTTCGTATAACTATATAACTAAGTGATTTTGAATATGAACTCTAAAGAAATAAGGAAAAAATTTTTAGACTTTTTTAAGTCGAAACAGCATACAATAGTGTCATCCGCACCAATGGTTGTAACCAACGACCCGACTCTAATGTTTACTAATGCAGGGATGAATCAATTTAAAGATATTTTTCTCGGAAATGCTCCTGCGAAAAACAAACGAGTTGCCGATACCCAAAAATGCCTGAGAGTATCGGGAAAACATAACGACTTGGAAGAAGTTGGTCATGATACTTATCATCACACAATGTTTGAGATGCTTGGCAACTGGAGTTTTGGCGATTATTTCAAAAAAGAAGCCATTGAATGGGCTTGGGAACTGTTGGTTGACATTTATAAACTTGACCCCGACAGATTGTATGCAACAGTTTGTGAAGGCAGCAGCGAAGATAATATCGGAGCAGATGAAGAAGCCGCCGAATATTGGAAAAAATTTCTACCTTCCGACAAAATCCTGCTTGGCTGCAAAAAAGATAATTTTTGGGAAATGGGCGAAACTGGACCCTGCGGTCCTTGCAGCGAAGTACACATCGATTTGCGCGATGATGAAGAACGTAAAAAAATTGACGGAAAAGATTTGGTAAATAAAAATAATCCGCTGGTTATTGAAATTTGGAATTTGGTGTTTATTCAGTACAACCGCAAAGCAGATGGTTCACTTGAATCGTTGCCCGAAAAACATGTTGACACAGGAATGGGCTTTGAGCGCTTATGTATGGCTATTCAAAAGAAAAAAAGTAATTACGACACAGATGTTTTTCAACCCGTAATACAGAAAATTGCGGAACTGTCAAACAAAAAATACGGAAACAATAACGAAACGGATATTGCCATGCGGGTTGTTGCCGACCATTTACGCGCAATATGTTTTTCGATTGCAGACGGTCAGTTGCCATCCAACAATAAAGCAGGCTATGTGATTCGTAGAATATTACGCCGCGCGGTTCGTTACGGTTATACATTTTTAAATTTCAACGAACCTTTCATCAATAAACTTGTGCCTACACTTGTAGATTTAATGGGCGATGCTTTTCCCGAAATCAAAGCGCAGCAAACGCTTATCGAGAAAGTTATTCACGAAGAAGAATCGGCGTTTTTGCATACAATAGAAAACGGAATACGTCTTTTGGACAATATTATTGCCAAAACAAAATCGGAAAACAAAAACGTGATAGATGGAAAATCGGCTTTCGTATTATATGACACCTACGGATTTCCTGTTGACCTTACCGAACTTATTGCCCGCGAAAATAATCTTACTATCGACGAAAAAGAATTTAACAACGAACTGAATTTGCAAAAAACTCGCAGCCGCAATGCCGCAACCGTAGAAGCCGATGACTGGACGGTGATTAAAGAAATTCAGGAAGAAGAATTTTTGGGTTATGATGAAACGGAACTTGATGTTGAAATTTCGCGCTATCGCGTTGTAAAAACAAAATCCGAAGAATTTGTTCATCTCGTTTTCGATAAAACACCGTTTTACGGAGAATCGGGCGGACAGGTCGGCGACAGCGGAATAATAGAATCGAGCGAGGAAAAGATAAACATCAACAATACTATAAAAGAAAACAATTTGATAATTCATGTTGCAAAACAACTTCCAAAAAATCCGCTGGCAAAATTTCGCGCAAAAATAGATGTTAAAAAACGCATTGCAACAGCAAATAATCATACAGCCACGCATCTTTTGCATGCATCATTGCGCCAATTATTGGGAACGCATGTAGAGCAAAAAGGCTCGCTGGTAAATTCAAATTATCTGCGTTTTGATTTTGCGCATTTTCAGAAAATGAGCGATGATGAAATTCGGCAGGTAGAAAAAATTGTTAACCAAAAAATCCGTGAAAACAAACCCCGTAACGAAAATCGACAAGTACCTATCGCCGAAGCGCGTAATATGGGCGCAATGGCATTGTTCGGCGAAAAATACGGAGATGTGGTTCGTGTAATAAAATTCGGTGAATCTGTGGAATTGTGCGGCGGTACGCATGCAGAAGCAACAGGACAAATAGGATTTTTCAAAATAATTTCAGAATCGGCAATCGCTGCCGGTATTCGCCGAATAGAAGCAACAACAGGCGAAAACGCCGAAAATATTGTTTACGAAACTATTGATACATTAAAGCAAATTCGACAATTATTCAACAACAGTCCCACTTTTGTTCAGTCAATCAAAAAATCAATTGATGACAACGAAAATCTGAAAAAGCAACTCGATGATCTGATGCAGGAAAAAATGAAATTGTTGAAACAAAAAATGCTTGAAAATATTGAAGAAATTAATGGTATAAAAGTTATTCGTTCGCTTTTTTCCATTAATGCCGAAAATTTGAAAAATATAATTTTCGAGATGCGCAAAGAAATCAAAAATATATTGATAGTAATAGGTTGCAGTGATTCCGACAAGCCAACTCTTATTGTTGCAATGAGCGATGATTTGGTAGCCTGCGGTAAAAATGCAAGTCTGATTGTTCGCGAAGCGGCGCAGGAAATTCAAGGCGGCGGTGGAGGACAAGCATTTTTTGCAACTGCCGGCGGCAAAAAAAACGAAAGATTGAACATTGCCATTGCAAAAGCAATAGAATTGGCAACGAAATAGTCGCTACTTGAATATAATCTGGTTAAGATTAATGATAAATAGTAAATAGAACCGTTCCGCAGGGACGAAACATGGATACAGGCAAGGCAGTGAAGCATAGCGCAATCTACGGACAACACAAGCCTCATACGGCAAAGTCCGCAGAGACGGTATTTCTGTTCCCACTCGTTTCCTAACGAATGGGAGCGAATGACGTCAAATCACTTTCAACTTTACAACCTAATTAGAAGGTTCAGACATAAATATATCCATAAAAATACGGATTTACATAAGGAAGTATTAATGAAAATGATTTTTCTGTTTCCTGACATACGGCTGTGTAAATATAAGTATATTCTCTTACTAATTTGATTACTTACAGATGCTCTGCTATTTGGCGGAAACCAACAGGATGTGATATTATCTATGCGTCCAAAGCGAACTTCATCCTGAAAAAACAATTTAACAGGTCTTGAATATTGATTGTCTGTAAATTCTAACGCTTTGGATGCCAGTAACTCTTGAGGTTTTTTATACTCTTCCTGTGCTGCCTTATCTGCTTTCGGATAACTTTGACGAGGCATTTTTTTACGCCAACCATGACGTTTGAACATGTCCCAAATATAGTCATCGGATAACGATTTTCCTAATTTTCCCTCTACGATAACTTTTATATCTTTATAGATAAGTATGTTGCCTGATAAGGATTGTTGTTCTACACTTTTAAGTATTTGCACCTCTTCATCAAGTGTCATCGGCAACAAACTTCCTGCAACCTTCCCAATTATCGTACGTCCGCCATGTTAATCCTATCTATTTATACTTTTGTATAATGCTGTATATACTTATGTTTACACACACTAAGTGTTTTGTCTATTTCTTCTGTTTTTTTCCATAATTTGTTTGTACGGCATAAATAATTTGCCAATCACGGAAAATCCGAAACGATATTTGTGATTTCAAGTGTTTTAACAACGCTTTGTCATCGTTATATTTTTATCAAAAAACCTTGCAAAAAATAACGAAATAAAACAGATTTGAAACATAAAAACATTTTACTTTTCTTTTTAACTTTTGGGTCAAGCAGAAAACAACAAGAGAAAAAATAAAATATGTTATGAGATAAACAAAAAATAATTTTACAATAAATTAACACAGTAAGGAACAACTAATTACTTTTTATTTGCCGAAATCTTTTTTTGATTATAAAAAACAATTATAATTATACCGATAATTATAAACGGCAAACTCAACAACTGTCCCATATTGAGCGTCATTTGTTGTTCAAAATCAACCTGATTGTTTTTTACAAATTCTATTAAAAATCGGGCTGTAAAAAGTCCTGTGAGAAATATTCCGAAAATTATTCCGGGCTTTTTTATGCCAAAATCTTTTTTGAAAAACAAATAATACAAAACGGCAAAAAGCAAAATGTAAGCAAGCGCTTCGTAAATCTGAGTAGGATGCGCTGGATCGATTTCGCCTGCACGCACAAAAACGAATCCCCACGGAAGATTTGTTGTATGACCATAAATTTCCGAATTCATCAGATTGCCGAAACGAACAACCGCTCCTGCTATCGGCACTGCTATTGCAATTCGGTCGAGCGACCAGATATAAGGCATTTTATATTTTCGGCAATAAAGCCACAATGCCAATAAAATTCCAATAGCCGCTCCGTGACTCGCAAGTCCTGCATAACCGATAAATTTCCCATTGTGTATAGGCAAAATTATTTCCAATGGATATTTAAGGTAATAGTCTCCATCATAAAACAGACAATGCCCAACTCGCGCACCGATAAAAATAAACGGTATAACATAATTTATGGTAAGTTTGTCTAAAAGTTCGATTTTTATGTTTTCTTTCTTGAAAATCTTTCTGAAAATAACATAACTTATCACAAAACACAATACCCAGCAAAGGCTGTAATAACGAATGCTTATAAAACCCAAATCAAGCATTACAGGGTCAATATTCCAATTTATCGAAAGTAATCGTATCATTTTATCATTAATTTTTTAATATTTAAATTCATAATTTTATTCTCGAAAAAACGCTTAACGGCAAACGCTTGCCAAATCTGTCTTCAAGTACAAGTTCGCCAAAGGTTTTTTCCTTTACATTGCCAAATACCGAACTTGTGAGAGTATCGGCGACTATTGCCGAAAATCCGTTTGAATAAAGATTGAGCAACAAAAAACTGTTTGCAGGTTCAAGCGTTTTATTACAATTTGTGAGCAATTCAAAAATATTTTCGTCAAGTTTCCATTTTTCGCCATCCGTGCCGTGTCCGTAAGCGGGAGGGTCGAGAATAATTCCGTTATAACGGTTTCCGCGTTTGGCTTCGCGTTTTATAAAGCGCATGGCATCTTCAATCACCCAGCGGATATTATCAAGTTTGCTGAGTTGCATATTCTCGCGCGCCCACGAAACAACCTGTTTTACCGAATCCAAATGCACAACATCAGCGCCGGCAAATTTTGCAGCCAGCGAAGCGCCGCCAGTATATGCAAACAAATTCAATACGCGCGGTTTTTCCATATTCAGATTTTTTACCGTTTCGTAAATATAATCCCAATTTGGCGCTTGTTCGGGGAAAATGCCTACATGCTTAAACGATGTCAATCCAAGTCTCATCCTGAAATTCATATCTTTGTTTTTGTATGAGATTGTCCATTGTTCGCGCATTGTTTTTTTGTTTATCCAAGTTCCGCTGTCTTCTTTGCCTGATTTTCCGAAACCTGCGCCCTGTTTGAATGTTGAGTCTGCTATCTGTTCCCATTCTTTGTCGGTCATTGATTTTGCCCACACAGCCTTAGGCTCGGGACGTCTCACGACAAAATTGCCGAAGCGTTCAAGTTTTTCAAAATCGCCACAGTCAATAAGTTCATAGTCATTCCATTTTTTATCGGGACTTAAAATTTGCATTTATCAAGATATTTTGAATTCAAATGTACGGCAAATTTTATTAACAAAGAAATAAAAATATTATTTCATGTAATATTTTTCAACTTTAAATAGTACTTTTGTATTCCTGAATTGATATTTAATAAATTAAAAATCATAAAATATGCAAAAAATTGACAACTACAATTTCAGTGGTAAACGCGCAATTATACGTGTTGATTTTAACGTTCCCATGAACGAAAAATTTGAAGTAACCGACGATACGCGCATTCGTGCGGCAATTCCGACAATCAAAAAAGTGCTGGAAAAAGGCGGCTCGGTAATTTTAATGTCGCATCTCGGACGTCCTAAAAAAAACAACGACGATAAATTTTCTCTTTCGCACATTATAGGAGCGATTGAAAGTCGTTTAGATGTAAAAGTTGCTTTTGCAGGCGATTGTATGGGTGAGAAAGCGGCGCAAATGGCAGCAGATATTAAATCGGGAGAAGTGATATTGCTTGAAAATCTCCGTTTTTATGCCGAAGAAGAAGGCAAAGCTCGCGGACTTGCCGAAGATGCAAGCGACGAAGTTAAATCTGCGGCAAAAAAAGAAATCAAAGAAAAACAAAAAGAATTTACCAAAAAACTTGCATCGTATGCCGATTGTTATATAAATGATGCTTTCGGAACGGCGCACCGCGCACACGCTTCCACAGCGTTGATTGCCGAATATTTTCTCAACGACAAAATGTTCGGGTACGTTATGGAAGGCGAATTGAAGGCTATTGACAAAGTTCTTGAATCGCCCGAACGTCCGTTTACGGCTATTCTCGGAGGTTCAAAAGTGTCATCGAAAATTACAATTATCAAACGACTTTTGGAAAGTGTTGACAATTTGATTATAGGCGGCGGAATGGGATTTACATTTATAAAAGCGCAAGGCGGAAAAATAGGAAATTCAATATGCGAAGACGAATTTATGCCGTTGGCTTTGGAGATTTTGGAAGAAGCAAAACAAAAAGGCGTAAAAATTTACCTTTCGGTTGAAACCATTGCAGGCAACTCATTCAGCAATGATGCAGATATACAAACAGTATCTATTAACAATATTCCAGACGGCTGGGAAGGCATGGATGCTTCGCCGAAAACAATTGCTATTTGGGAAAATGTAATTTTAAATTCCAAAACAATACTTTGGAACGGACCTGTCGGCGTATTTGAATTTCCAAAATTTGCCAAAGGCACAGAAACAATTGCAAAAATAATTGCCAAAGCAACAGAAAAAGGCGCATACTCGCTTATAGGCGGCGGCGATTCTGTTGCTGCCATAAATAAATTCGGATTGGCAAAAGATGTCAGTTATGTATCAACAGGCGGAGGCGCTTTGCTCGAATATATGGAAGGAATTGAACTTCCGGGAGTGAAAGCAATTCGCAGTTAAATGAATTTTTTATAATAAATCTTTAGCGCTTATTTAGGAATAGTCAATACTAAAATTAATATACTATAATTGCAATATGTAGAACAAGTGGTTCTGGAAAATCATATCTTTTAAGTTTGTTAAAAAGGTGCATTAATTCTTCTTTATATGCTCGTTTATATGGACATCATAAACATAATATACTTGACCGTATAGAAAAAATATTTATCCAGAATATATTAATGAAGATAATTTTGATAAAATTATTAATGATATCAACCATATAAGGCAAGGGCATATATTCAGTCATAACCTAAATCCGTTATTTCGATATTGTTCGGTCTTAAATAGCGGACAATATACATTACCTATGACATTATCTTGTATCTATTAATTGGGGGAATAACAAACAGTTCTTTCTATTCAGTCTCTTTATATGATACAAAATAACCATCAAGGTATGCATAATGTTTTTTGAGTATCCGTATTATGTTCTACTTGTTTCGCCTTGCAATGACGACATTTTATTAATAGGCGTTTGCGCTATGCTTCACACCGCAGGAAACAACAAGTTCGCTGTTTTCGTGTGGGGCATTGTCGGTTTTTCAAAGGATAACCCGCATCCCGCACGACATGCAGATGTATGTTTTTGTCCGTAGGCTACGCCTATTCTTATTTACAAATTCAAATTCAATTCTTTTGGATATTTTGCGCTGTAACTTATAAAATATTCTTTTGTTTCGCCTGCTTTCAGTTGTCCTTCCCAAGTTATGACTCCAATATCTTCGCGGTTTGTTGTCGGTTTTGTTGTTTTTTCGAGCAACTCAACGGTAATATTTTTGTTGGTTGATAAAGGATATTGGTCTTTCAGTATCATCCATACGTCTTTGTTTTGATTGTTGCGCACGGTGATTTTGTAAGCCAGCGATACTTTTGTATCAGTACCTAAGAATTTCACGCTGCTGAAATCCTGCATTTTTTCGCGTTTCACCGATACTCGTTTGTCCGTGCCGAGCGTAAGCGTAAGTTTTTTATTTGTTGATGCCGCATCAACAGCCGTTTGTCCGATATACGTTCCATCGTAAGTAACGTTTGCCTGCCCGCTCATCAAATTTAATTTTTCCCAATCCGAAATTTCCGCAATAAGGAATGTTTCTTTGTCAAGTTTCGGCGCACAATAATATTTGTAACTGACGTTTGTTGTAACTTGTTTTTCAAGTTCAATAACCTGTTCTTTTCCGTTTCCTGTTATAGTATAAGGCAGGTCGATTGAAAATGTTCTGCTCAACTGATTTTCATCTTGCGAAACGTAATCTTCTATCGTTTTTGTTGTAATAACAATAACTCCACCTGCTGCCTGCGCACCATAAACAGACGTTGCCGATTCGCCTGTTAATTCATTTTTGCTTGATATTTGGTCTGGAGATATTGACATCGCTGCTTCTTTGTCAACAACAACTCCGTTTACCACGTAAATCGGCTCTTGTCGTTGTGATCTTTTTAGCGTACCGTAACCGATAACATTACTTTCTTTTAGACTTTGTGTTTCATACGAAATGCTGTTTTGTGCCATATCCATCTCCGGTTTAGACTTATATGAAGCATAAGTTTGTTCGCGCAAAAACCATGCATTGAATACAGGCGCTGTTTTTCCGCTGCTTGGCATTCCTGTTGACAAGGACAGTTTTACTTTATTCCAGTCGAAACCTGTATTTTGCCGCACTCGTGCTTTTGTTGTTAAGTTTATCGGAGCGTCAGATGAAATTATGTTTATATCGTAAAATGGCGTCCAGCTTGCAGATGTTGTGAAATATTTTATTGTAATTTTTGCATTTACGGTTAAAGGCGAATTTAATTTAAGTCTCAAAATTCCCGCATCTTTGCCCGATTTTGTTTGCTCCTGTTTGAGTTGTGCCTGCAAGCGGGCAACCTGTTCTTTGATTTTTTGCTTACTTTTCTCCGATTTTGATATTGCCTTATTAAATTCGAGCGATTTCTTTTGAAAATTATCAATATTACTGTTCAATTCTTCAATTGAGATTGATTTTTCGGGAACGGTTATATTGTGAGTGATTCCCTGTTTCAGAATATTCAGCATTTCGGTATTTACTTTAATATCAATTTCAACTTTTTCCAGTTCGTTGCTGTAAAAAAGTATTGAATCCTGAAGATTTTTTGTAACATCGTTTTTCCTTTCGGGCGCTAAATAATTAATCGAATATTCAAACGAAGAAACTATAACGCCGTCGCTGATTTTTATCTGCAAACTGTTTCGGTTAAGTATTGGGCTTATTTCCTCAATTGTAATTTCGTTTTCGCCATGCACAAGCGCAGCCGATGCGGTGTGAGTAAGTTCTGCTCCCGTAAAAAATACGGTTGCATCTTTCAAAACTGCTTTTACGATTTTTTCGTTATCTGAAAATCCTTGCGTTGCAAACGTCATCATTAATAATACTGTAATGAGATTTCTTTTTGTTGTCATAATGTTGAATTTGAATTGTTATTTATTATTTACAAAATTAGTAATTATTTTTATACCATTCATAAAACCTTTCTATCCCTGCGCTCAGTTGAGTTTGCGGGTTATAATTTAAAAGTTTTTTTGCCTTTGAAATATCTGCAAAAGTGCGCGGAGCATCGGCGGGATGAAGTTTGTCGAATTGCGTTATTGCTTTTTTGCCAATCGCATTTTCAAGCGCAGAAACCAGTTCCGACAATCCTGCGGTGTGATTGTTTCCGAGATTTATGGCTTCAAACATTGTTTTGTCATAAGTCATTGCTGCCGTTATTCCGCTTAATATATCGTCAATAAAAGTGTAATCGCGAAATGTTTCGCCGTTGCCGTAAAGCGTAATTGCTTTGTTTTCGCCGATTAACTTTGTAAATTTATGAATAGCCAAATCTGGACGCTGTCTTGGACCGTAAACGGTGAAAAACCGCAAAGCAATGAAACGTATATCATACAGTTTACTGTAAGTATAACCCAAATATTCGCCTGCAATTTTTGTTGCTGCATACGGACTTACGGGCATCAACGCGGATGTTTCGCTCCACGGCACATCGGGATTAATGCCATAAATGCTGCTTGACGATGCAAATATGAATTGTTTTATATTTTTTTGTTTTGCAAATTCAAGCATGTTCAATGTTCCCAAAACATTTGTCTGCTCGTATAAATCAGATTGCAATATGCTTGGACGCACACCTGCTTTTGCCGCCAAATGAATAATCATATCGTAATCGCCACAAAGATTTCTGCTTATTTCATTGGCATTTCTGATGTCGATTTTTAGAAACTGCACATCCTTATGGTTTTCAAATGCGGCAATGTTCTTTTGTTTTAGATTTATGTCGTAAAAATCATCAAAATTGTCGATACAGGTTATTTTGCATCCTCCATGTTTGAGCAAACATTCGGCAAGCGAACTGCCTATGAAACCCGCCGCGCCTGTAATTATAATGTTTTTATCAAAATCGTTCATTTTGTGTTTTCCGTGAATTTTAAGAATATGTATTCGTATGTTCAAATTTATTAACAATTAACGGCAAAGATACTCAAATTAAAACTTTACGAAACTATAACAAGATTATTTTAAGTAACGTGGAAATGTATTGTCCCCCGCAACGGCAAATCAAAGATTAATACTAATACCAAGCCACTGGTTAATGGTATAATGATTAATGTTGTTGATTTGTTGTATTTGCTTATTTGTTGATTTGTCAAACGTCATTGCGGGCTTGACCCGCAATCTAGCTTGGCTTGCCAAGAATCTCCTAATTATCACATGCGATTTTTCAAGGGATACCGTGTCAAGCACGGTATGACGGACTCTTGAGACAGCCTCGCATAGTGAAATACAAAAACCCCAACAGAATTTCAAACTCTGTCAGGGTTGCAGACTTGACAGGCAGAGCCTGCGCCGAACAATATCAATCTCTCACACATCTACAATAATATTCATTAATCGTCTTTGTTTTGAATTTGTTGCCTCTTGGTTTACTTCTTTTTTCTAAATCCTTTATACTTACAAA